>JBAUDS010000339.1:0-148817 GCA_049678185.1 Thermoanaerobaculia bacterium | reverse complement strand
GTCCTCGGCCCGGCGTAGCATCGTCTTCGCCTGCGGAGCCGGGTCGAGGACCCGCGGCCAAGGCGGCCGCCGAGCCAGCCCGGATTCGCGACCTCCGGGGGCTCCCCGCCACGGTGCCATAAAGTTTCCCGCGGAGTGGAGGGGAGCCCCCGGAGGTCCCGAAACCGGGCCACGATAAGAGCCCAGGTAACGACGCCCATCGGCCGGTATTCGGGCCCAGCATCCCCAAGACGGCTGGCACGGAGGCCGGCCGCGTCAACGACGCTCGGCGGGCACCACCAGAAGGAGCCAGATCAGCCCGCAGCCAATCTCGATTCCAGCGAAGACCAGGATCGCCGTCCGCAGGGTCACCTCCGCCCACTGGAGCATCAGGCTCGCACCGAGGATGGACAGCGAGTCAACCAATGCGATGGCGAGCCATTCGGTGGCAAAGACACGACCGCGAAATCGGTCTTCGGTCCGTTTCTGCAGCAGCACCGACGAGGCCACCCAGTTGGCGCCGCTGGGAGCGTGTGCCAGCACCACGAGCAGGGTGAGAGCCAACGCCCAGGGCATCGAGCCGATGATCAGGTAGCCGACGCCGCTGGCCACAATCCCCAAACCCATCATCGCGGGCCACCGTCGCTCCTGCGGCAAAAACTTGCGCATCACCACCGGTCCGATCCCGGTACCAAGCCCCCGGGCACTGTAGAGCACCCCCATTCCCACGGCCGGGGCTGCCGGATGCAGCTTCTCGCCGAGAAGCGCCAACATATAGACGAGGCCGCCCCCTCCCACCGCCCAGGTGGCCTTCGCCAAGGCCATACGCCCGATCGCCGGCCGAGCCCATATGTGTCGCCAACCCGCCACGATGTCGAGCCAGGCCCGCCGCAAGATCGCACCCCCGGCCAGTGGCTTATCGGTAGCCTGCGGGATGGTGGCGCGGAGGATAAAGAAAGCGGAGACGACGTAGCTCAGGCTGTCCAGCACAAAGACCGCCCTGACACCCAGAGCTTCGGTCACCAGGCCGCCCAGTGCCGCTCCGACCGCCAGCAACGTGGACCAGGTCGCCGCCGAGAGTGCGTTGGCTGTCAGCAGCTCACGGTCGGTCGTGATGTTCGGGATCGAGGCGCTGCGCGCGGGAATGAACAGCGCGCTGACGACCATCTGGAGCGAGCCGAGCACATAGATGACCCAGACTTCCCCCGGCTCGTCCACGAAAAGGAACCCGAGGACCAAAACAGCCCGGATCAGATCCGCGGCGATCATCAGCCGGCGGCGGTCGAAGCGATCGATCAGCAGCCCGGCAACCGGTGAGGCAAAGGCAAAGGGCAGCGTCTTGGTGATGAACACCAGCCCGAGGGCCAGTGGGGAACCGGTCAGCTCCCGCACCAGAATGTAGAGGGCGATGGCGTTGAACCAGTCGCCGAACAGTGAAGCCACGTCACCGATCCAGATCCGCCGGTAGTTGGTATTGGTTCTTACCAGCTCGATATAGCCGACGCCTGATGACTGGCTCACGGCGAAGCAGGATATCTCACCACACTTGACGCCGAGCTAACTCCACCCTAATACTCCCCCCCAACATTCCGCGAGTCGGACAATGCGCGTCTCTTTAGAGGAATTCGAAGAGCTGGTCTCACGCGCCCTCGACGGCCTACCCGTCGAGCTGGCGGATCTGATGGACAACGTGGCGGTGGTGGTGGAACAGGAGCCATCGGCCGAGGATCTGGAGTCGGTCGGCCTGGACCCCGCGCACGATGAGCTCTTTGGTCTCTATCATGGCGTGCCTCTGGCCGAGCGGGATTCTTTCTACGAAGATCTACCCGATCGAGTGGTGATTTACAGTGGTCCTCTGGTGCGCTGCTGCGACTCCCGTCGTGAGCTGCTGCGGGAGATCAGGGACACCGTGGTGCACGAGATCGGTCATCACTTCGGATTGAAGGAAGACGAGATGCCCTACTAGGGAGTGATTCCCATGCCGACGACGCCATCATCATCGACCACAAGGACCTACGGAGCCATTCGCGCCCAGCTCGACGAGCTTCTGGTGCTCGCCGGTCAACCAGACCTCGCAGCCGTCCATGCGCAGGGGGTCTCAGGGTGGAGCGTCGGTGGGCAGTTGGAGCACCTTCTGCTGAGCGATCGGATGATCCTGGATGGCTTCGACACCTTTCTCGACGGCACTCTGACTTCGGCGGGTGGAGGGCCCACCGCCATCGGACGGTTCATCCTGTTGTCGGGGTACATCCCGCGGGGCAAGGGAAGAGCGCCCAAAGGGGTAGTACCTGGAGATCTGTCTCCGAGCGAGATCGCCTCGGGCTTCGCAGGGGTCAAGAAGCGGTTCGAGGAGCTCGCACCTCGGCTCGGAGAGTTGGAGGCGAGCAGGGCGACCTACCGCCATCCTCTGCTCGGAGACTTCAACCCAGGCCAGTGGCTGAAGTTCGTCAAGGTCCACCACCATCATCATCAGAAACTGATCCGCGATATCCGCCGGCTGGCCGAGCGGTCGGCAGCCTAGGGAATCGAAGACAACAGCTCGCGATAGTCGGTGAAATCGCGGGAGTCCCTTGTGGCTGCGGCCGTCTTCAATAGAAAAGGGGAGCCCGCTCGTCGGGCGCACTCGCCGTCCCGTTCGTCCCGGTCGCCGATGAGCAGCACCTGCGTGGGCTCGGCTCGAGCCAGCTCCATGACCCGCAGCAGGCCGGCGGGGTGGGGTTTGAGGCGATCGACCTCCGGATCCATCGCGGTCACGACCAGGTCGGCCTCCAGCTCGAGAGCCTGGAGCTTCTTTGCCGCCGGATAGTCGGAAAAGGCGGCCACCGTCCGCCCGGTCTCTTTGAGCCGGGAGAAAACCTCGGCCACGCCCTCATACCTACAGGCTCGAAGATGACGAAGAGGGCGCTCGAACATCCACTCCTCCACCACGGTCTCGACGCCTGCGGGTGAAACACCCAGCCGGGACGCCGGGCGCTCGAACTGGGCTCGAGAGATGGACTCCGCCTCTTCATCGGCCAGTTGCTCCCGGCTCTTGCGGAACTCGTAGATGGATCGCAGCAGCGAGATCCTAGAGGGCCGAGCCAGGCAGTAGAGGAGGATCTCCGTCACCATTCTCCGACGCAGCGGTCCCTGATCGTAGAGGGTGCCGTCCACATCGAAAACGACGACTCGGATACCCCGCCAGTCGAGTGCGGATGTCGAGACCGGCGGCACCGGCTCAGCCGCCCGACAGCACGATGTAGTGGGGAGCACTCAACCGCTCGAGCAGCGGGATATCGATCCATGTCAACAGCGCAAGGACGATGACCAGCAGGATTGATATGCCCATCAGGGCCTTCTCGTGGAAGAGCCGCTCCGGCGCCTGTGCCGAGGACTCCTGCTTGAGCGCTATGCGGAGATAGGAGACGAAGAGCGCGGCGAACAGCGGCAAAGAGAGCAGATACTCGACCCGATACTTGATGAGAAAGACGGCCAGAAAGAAGGCCGCCATCAAGGCGTAGAGAAAGGCCACCAGCAGAAGCGAGCTCTCGTTGTAGGAGCGGAACGAGCGTCGGTAGCGCTCGAGCGCGTCCAGTGTGCCGGTGGCGATGGCGCTCCGGTACTCCGCAAAGCGCTTGAGCGTCATCAGATAGGCACCGCCCATCCAATAGGCAAGCAGCAGGCTGCTCGGTGGCAGAGTCGTCGAATCGACCATGGCCCAGCCGAGGGTCAACCGTATGGGGTTGTTGACAGCCTCGCTCAGGACGTCGAGATAGACCTTCTCCTTGGTGCGGATGGGTGGAACGTTGTAGACGATCCCGCTGACCAGGAAGAGACAGGAGGTCCAGAAGAACAGCTTCGATACCGCCGAGGCCAGAAACAGGCCGACCACGACCAGGCCGAGGTACTCGGCGTACACGATCCACCGGTTGAGCTGCTTGCTGACGGCCGGTCGATCCGATTTGATGGGATGGTGGGCATCGCTGCCGGCATCCAACCATTCGTTGAGGACGTAGTTCGCGGAGGCGATGGCGGCGGCGCTGGCAAAGCCGAGAAGAACAGGTATGAGAACGTCGACGAAGCTCTTGTCGTGGAGAACCAGTGCCAGCACCACACCGGGCAGGATAAAGACATGCTTGACCCAGTGGTCGGGTCGCGCCAGCGCGACGTAGTCTGTGAGGGTAGCCCTGGGGCCCTGCTCGACCGCGGGGCCAGTCGCTTCAACCGATCCCATGCTCACAGCGTATACCAATCCGGCTCGGCTCCGGACGGCGAGTAGGCTATCCTTTTCAGGCCGATATGACGGTTCGACCACTCATCACTCTGCTCCTTCTTTCTCTTCTGGCTCACGTGGGGAGCTCCCGGACGGTTGAGAGTCCGTCACCCCCCAAGCCAAGAGGTGAGATTGTCGTTCTGCTCCACGGCATTGCCCGTAGCCATCAGTCGATGGGGCGGATCGAGTCGGCTCTCTCGAGCCAGGGCTACGAGGTGGTCAATCTCGGCTACCCGTCGACCGAGAAGGGCATCGACGAGCTGTCCGAGTTTCTGGGTGAGACGCTTTCCACCTGTTGTGCCGACCCCGACACGAGCGTCCACTTTGTTACCCATTCCATGGGTGGCATTGTTGTCCGCTACCACCTCGCGCAACGAGATCTGCCCAATCTCGGCCGAGTGGTCATGCTCAGCCCGCCCAATTCAGGCAGCGAGATCGTCGATCTGCTCCGGGACAACGCCCTGTTCGAGCTCACCATGGGGCCGGCCGGGAAAGAGCTGGGAACAGACTCCGCGAGCGTGCCCCAGACGCTCGGTCCGGTCGACTTCGAGCTCGGTGTGATTGCAGGCAGCTACAGTGTCAATCCGGTCTTCTCGGAGCTGATCCCGGGGCTGGACGATGGTGCGGTCTCGGTCGACAGCACCAAGACACCCGGCATGGCCGACTTCCTCGTTCTTCCCTATAGTCACACCTTCATCATGCGCAACCCGGAAGTCATCGAGCAGATCGTCTATTTCCTCGAAAACGGTGTCTTCGACCACGGGGAGTCCGCCTCATGATCTCCTTCACGTCGCTTTTTCTTGGCCTCGTCCTGGGAGCTCAATCCATTCAGCTCGCGGTGGCCGACGGCGTCGAGCGGGTCGACCTGCATCTCGACGGGCAGATCATCGGCAGCCTCGAGGCCGAGCCATGGAGCCTGGAATACGACTTCGGTAAGGAGCTGGCACCACACGACCTGGTGGCCATTGCCTTCGATGCCAAGGAAGAGCAGGTCGGTCGGGCTCAGCAGTGGATCAACCTCCCTCGCCAACCGGCAGAGGCCGAGCTCATCCTCGAGGAGACCAAGAGCACAACCGGCCGTAAGGCCCACCTGACCTGGGAGAGCCTTGCGGGCGCCAATCCCGCAGCGATCCGGATCTCCTTTGATGGGCAGGCCCTGGATGTTCCGGATCCTCGAGAGTTCGAGCTTCCACCCAACGATCTTGGGCAGATTCACTTTCTTCGCGCCGAGCTGGAGTTCGAGGAGGGTGTCACCTCGGTAGTGGAGGTCATTTTCGGTGGCACCTACGCGGACCGGGTCAACACCGAGCTCACCGCGGTTCCTGTCCATATGAGCAAGGGAGCCAAGGAACTGGCCCCCGAGAGCCTCGAGGGTTGGTTCCTCAGCGGCAATCAACCTCTTCAGGTTGCCGCTGTCGAGACGGGCACTGCCGACATCGTCATGGTCCGGGATCCTTCGACGCAAGCGGCGATCGATGAGCAGCAACGACCCGGTGGCTCCACCCCGAGTTTCTCTGGCAGTGGGGCCGCTTCGACCGGTGCCACCAAGCGCCCGCAGGACTGGCGTCTCCAGTTTCTCTGGCCTGTCCCTCGCCGCCACGGTGGCGTTCAGGGACCATACGACCTCTTTCCCAATTCGTCGCAATTGACCTCCCTGGACGGAGATCTGCTACAGCTCATGACCCGGACGCGCATCTCCCCCGAGCCCGATGCGCAGCGCCGACTGGCCGATGCCGTTGCGGTGGCGGGTGTCACCGCTGCCGGCGGCAGAAGCAGGCGGGCCGTCGTTCTGTATCTGGGCGAGCATCCCCAGGACCACAGCAACCTCACTGCCGCCCAGGTTCGACGCTTTCTGGAGCGGCTCCAGGTACCTCTCTATGTTTGGACGACGACTCGACCGAAGGATGTCGAGAGCACCTGGGGCGAGGCCAGCAAGATCGTGACCTATTCCCAGCTCGAGGGGGCCTGGCGGCGGCTCAGGAAGGACCTCGAGCGCCAGCGGGTCGTCTGGGTCTCCGGTATCCACCTACCCCAGGAGATTAATCTCGCGCCGGAGGCCACGGGGATCAGTCTCGCCAGATAGCAGACCCGCAGGTCGATCTGGTCAGCTGCGGTCTTGTTCAGCCCAGATCCGTACGCCTTCGAGCGCCACTCGGATCGCCCGCTCCTCGGCGAGCTTGGCGGTCTCCGAATCGAACTCCATGTGGGAGTCGTCCCTGGCGAAGACCGCCAGCACCGCGCCGGCCTGACACTGGGCAGCACCAGCGCTCCCGGCCACCGGCACCACCTCCTGCTCCGCCGTCGAGGCGAGGACAAAGAGGGCCGAGGCCTCCATCTCGCTGGCAATCACGCCGCATCTCCGCAGCCAGGCGACGTACTCGAGGTTGCGCGCCCCCGCCGGGCCGTGGCCGAACTCCCGGCCGTAAAGCGACGCCTTGCTGTGACACAGACCGCAGTAGGTCTCGTCTGCCAGACCCGCGCGCCGCGCCCCCTCGGTGAGAGCAGCCACCGCCGCGGGGTGGGCGACGGCCGGGAAACCCTCGGGTGCGTAGCTGTAGGTGGTGGCCTCGTCGCGAACGGCGCCGGTGGCGATGACCACCTGGCCGGGACGGATCGGGGGGGCACCCGTGCCACAGGACCCGACTCGTAACAGCCGGCGGGCGCCGCAGGCCAGCAGCTCACGCACCACCACCTCGGTCGAGGCGCTGCCGATGCCGGTGGGGATGGCCAGCACTTCCACCGGCCTTGCTCCCCCCGGCGCCGCCAGCTTTCCGAGGTAGGCGTGGAAGCCCCGCGGGTTCTCCCGGACCTCCACTTCCTCGAAGCTCTGTGCGATCCGCTCGGCCCGTGAGGGGTCGCCCGGGAGCAGGACAAAGCGTCCGATCCCCTCGTTCCCCTCCAGGTGATCGGGAGTCAGGTGAATATGATGCTGCATCTCCATAGCTGCGAATCATAATTCGAATGGGAAATGGGGGACAGGTACAAAACTTCGGTTCCGAGGCACTGAGGTTGACGGTGGCAGAGGAGGATTTGTACCTGTCCCCCATTTCCCGGTCCCCCATTTCCCGTGCTAGCCTGACTTTTGGTTGGTTTGCGCTCTACCGGAGGAGGCACAAAGATGGACACATCCAACGAGCTGATCCGTCCGTTCATGCAGATTCTTCACATGAACACCGGGCTATTCCTCAACGCCCTCACCGGGATTGGCGAAGCCGACGCGGCCAAGCGGATCGAAGGCACCTCCAACAACGTGCGGTTCATCGCCTTTCATCTTCTCGAGGCCCGCTACTACCTGGCCAGATACCTGGGGATAGAGGCGGAGAGTCCTTTCCACGACATCGCCGAGCGAATAAAGACCGTCGACGAAGTCGGGGACGAGCTCCCGACCCTCGAGGGTCTTCGACTCGCCTGGGAAGAGGTGAGCCATCTGTTGGAGAGTCGTTTTCAGGGAATCAGCGAAGATGAGCTGCGGCAGAGCTCCCCCGACGCCTGGAGTGACATCATCCAGAACGCGAGTGTCCTCGGCGGCATCGCCTTCCTGCTCCAACACGAGTCCCACCACATCGGCCAGCTGGCCTTTCTGCGACGGATCCTCGGTCTGGAGCCGCTCAAGTTCTCATAGTCGGTCTAAACGAAACCGAGCTCTTGCTCATCCGTAACCTGGTGAGAGAGAACTGACTCCTGGAGGACAATGATGAGCAAGAGTTTTTGCAGTTTGCTGACCGTATTCCTTTTCGTAGCGGCCACCTCGGTCGCATTTGCCGCCGACTGTCCCTACGAGGCGTCGCGTGAGGCGGTGCTGGATGTCGGGGGCGCCGCCCAGCTGCGGATCGAAGCCGGAGCCGGAAGCCTGAGGGTCGAGGGTCAGAAGGGTCTGACGGAGGTTCGGGTCGATGGCACGGCCTGCGCCTCGAGCAAGGATCTACTACAGGACATTCAGATCAAGACCGACCGCAAAGGCGACACTTTGGTGGTGGTGGCCGATATCCCGGATGGCTCGGACTGGCGGAACGAACACGCCCATCTCGATCTGGTCATCGCGGTTCCGAGCTCGCTGGCGCTCAAAGTCGAAGACGGCAGCGGCTCGGCGAATTTCTCAAATGTCGGCGCCCTCCAGCTCAAAGACGGCTCGGGGGAGGTCGACATCCGCAACGCCGGTGGCAGCGTGGAGATCACCGACGGCTCCGGCGAGCTGGACATCGCCGGTGTCGAGGGTGACCTCTGGATCACCGACGGCTCGGGCGAGCTGGATATCCGCAAGATTACGGGTGACCTCGAGATCGACCAGGACGGGTCCGGGGGTATCGACGTCAGCCATGTGACCGGGGATCTCATGGTCGGCCGCGACGGGAGCGGCGGCATCCACTTCGACGACGTCGGCGGCCGGGTTCAGGTGCCCTGAGCCGCAGCAGACCACACTGTGGGGATTAGCTCAGCCTTCGAGCTTGCCGAGGCGTCGCAGCCGCTCCAGGTGCGCCACGATCTGGCGCTCGGCCAGGGGGCGTGCGATCGGTGGCACGTCGTCGTAGACCCGCTCCAGCATCTCGGCCGGTTCTCTGAGCCCCGCGCTCCAGGCCTCGAGGACTCGCTCCTCGCGCCACCGCCGATGTCGGCGGTACTCATCGAGCTTGGCCCGGGCGTTCTTGATCGTCGGCCCATGGGCTGGGAACAGGGCCTGTGGTGCGAGGTCGAACAGCTTGTCCAGCGAGGACAGATAGTCGTCCATGTTGCCTTCGGGGGGGTCGATGACGATGGTGCCAAGACCGGCCACCATGTCCCCGGCGATGAGGGATCCGTAGGTCTCGTCGAAGAAGCACAGATGGCCACGAGCATGCCCGGGCGTGTGGATCACACGAATCGGAAAAGGGGGGCCCCCGGCCAGCACCACCCGCTCGCCGTCGACCAGCTCCCCATCTACCGCGATGCCGCGAGCGGCCAATCGCTCGGCCGTGGCGGGGTGAGCCAGCACCGGTACATCCAAGGCCCGACGGGCCGCCTCGACTCCGCCCACGTGATCGGGATGATGGTGGGTCAACCAGATCGCCGTCACCCGCCTGCCGTGCTGTTCTGCGAGCGCCTCGATGCCCAGCCGCAGCCACTCGATGTCTCGCTCGAAGGGTGAGCCCGGATCGATGAGAACCGCCTCGCCGCTACCCACCACATAGGCATTGGTGAAGAGCGCCGGTGGCAGGGTCGGGGTGGCGAGAGGAAAGAGCACCACCCCCGGCCGGAACTCGACGCGCCGAAAGGGACCCAGATTGGTCTCTTCGGGCCGGCGCAACCTTTCCAGTCCCTTATCCACGCCTTCTTCTCCCAACACCTCCAGGATGTGAAGAATGGGCGGCGCGGTCACAATCTCGCCACTCTGCCAGCGCCGCAGGCTGTCCCCGGGTCTCACCCACTCCCCCAGCTCGGCCTCGCCGGGATGGATCACCGGTTGTTGGCTCCGTTCGGCCGGCCATTCCAGCAGAAAGAACCGATTGTCGAAGCGCAACGGACCCAGCGGCGGGGTCAGCCAACGGCCGGCATAGACCAGGCTCGAGGCGTCGAGCCGCCACCCGTGCTCGGCCAGAATCGAATGAAAATCGGTCGTCTTCGCGAGCAGAGCTTCTTGTGCTCGAGCCAGAGTCTGGAGGATGGCCGCCGCCACTTCCCCGCCGCCGAGCCCCGCGGCCATCAGCAGACCGGTCTCCTCGAAAAGCTCGCGTAGAGCACCGGCCACCAGCCCCGGGGCCAGTATTGGCCCGAGATCGTCGACCCCTTGGGTCACGGCCTCCGGCAGCGCGGCATCCGGATCCGCTCCGTCGACCCCCTGGGGACGACCCTCGACCTCGATTGCACCGTCGGATCGGGCTATGGCGCCGCCCGGGAAGGCATACCAGCCACCCATGAAGGCAAGCGTCTCGGCTCGCTTGACCCAGAACACCTCCAGTCCACGATCCGGGTCCTCGCGCCAGAGAACGATCGACGCCGATGCGCGGGGCGGCCGGAGCTCCGGCAGAACGGCATCCTTCCCCAGACCGGCCAGCACCCTCTCATAGAGGCCTCCACCCTCGTTGGTGCTCACGGCCGTGCTTATAGCACAGCCCGGCGTGTTAGGCTGACCATAGAGCCTCGACATGAGCTCACCGCGACCGGACCACCCTATTCTGCGCCAGTGGGAGAAGCTCCAGGGCCGCCTTGGAGGCAAGCGTCTCTTTAGCTGGATGATCGGACGCCACGCCCGGTACACCGGCACCATCGGTGCCCGGGTTGTCGAATTGGAACCGGGATATGCAAAGGTCCGGATGCGAGACCGGCCGGGACTCAGAAACCACCTCCAATCCATCCACGCCGTCGCCCTGGCCAACCTCGGAGAGCTCACCACCGGCCTCGCCATGACGGTGGCCATCCCCCCACACGCCCGGGGCATCCCCACTCGGCTGACCCTGGAGTACGTCAAGAAGGCGCGCGGCGAGATCACCGCCGAGGCGAGATGCGAGCCCCCCGACGGCCGGGAGCCCCAGACCTACGAGGCTCGCGCCGATCTCATCGACGCCGCCGGTGATGTGGTGGCCCGAGCCGTCGCCGAGTGGCTTGTCGGACCCAAGCCCTAATTCCCTAGTTATCGGGAAGAGGCCGACTCCGGTGGGAGGTGATGAGCACCACCGCCAGAATGATGATGGCCGCGGCAATTACGGTGCGCCAGGTCACGGCCTCGCCCGCCAGCGCCCAGCCGAGGGCCACCGCCACCACCGGATTGACATAGGCGTAGGTGCCCGCTTTAGCCGGTGGGACCACCCCCAGCAGCCAGATATAGGCCGTAAAGGCGATGATCGAGCCAAAGACGATCAGATAGATCACCGCCGCCACACTTCGCCCCGAGACCTGCGCCGGATCGAACGAGCCCAGCTCTCCCCTCACCAGACCCGCGGCCGTCAGCAGCGCACCACCCATGATCATCTCCATGGCCGTGGCCAAGAACGGCGAGCGTGGCAGATTCGCACGGCGCGAATAGAGAGAACCGGTAGCCCACGACAGCGAAGCCAGGATTAGCACCAGGGCACCCATCCCGTGGACGGCGCCGCTCTGGGTCTCCTCGAGATCAACCAGCAAAAGCATGCCCACGAACCCGATCACCACACCCAAGAGGACGATCCTGGCCGGCTGCGTTCCCCCCGGTCGCCACCAATCGATCAGCACCATCCACAAGGGAACGGTGGCCACCATCAGCGCCGCCAACCCCGACGGCACGGTCTGCTCCGCCCAGACCACACCGCCATTGCCCCCCAAGAGCAGCAGCCCCCCGACCACCGTGGCCCCCAGCCAGTGGCGCCGTTCGGGTCGACCGGTTCCTCGCCAGCGCACCCACAGATAAAGAGCCCCACCCGCGATCAAGAATCGGACACCGGCCATGAGAAAGGGCGGCAGGGTCTCGATGGCAAAACGGATGGCCAGATAGGTCGAACCCCAGATGATGTAGACGGCGGCAAACGCCGCTACCAACAGACCTAAGGGCGGGGGCTCATCGGGTCGGGTACGATCGATCAACAGGTTCCTCCACAGGTTCCGATCGATAGACGGAGATTCATTCGATCTCAACCGCCTAGGATACGATAGCCGCCGTCGCTAACGGTTCGACACCATGCCTCGTCACCCCCAGGTTTCGCCATCGGTGGCCTCGATGCCGGGCTCGGTCTACTCGGCCCTGGCTCATCGCCTCGCCTCCTACGAGGGTGAGGTCTATCCCCTACACATCGGCGACACCTGGATGGAGCCCGCGGTCGGCTGCCGGATGCAGGACCTCACCGTCGAGGAGTACCCCGGCATGCATCGCTACTCCTCGCCGCAGGGGCTGCGCGGACTCCTGGAGGCCATCGCCGAGCGGATGACGACCCGCACCGGTCTCGAGACCAAGCCCGACAGCGTGCTGGTCGCCGCCGGCGCCACCGGCGCCCTGGGCGCCGTCGCCGGGGCCATCGTCGAGCCGGGGGCGGAGGTGCTGATCCTGGCACCCTACTGGCCGCTGATCTCGGGGATCGTGCGCTCCTTCCACGGCACACCGGTTCCGGTGCCGATCATCGGCAGCGTGGAGTCGGCGGAGGCCGCGGTGGATACCCTCGACGGCTTCCTCACCGAGCGTACCGTGGCCCTCTACCTCAACACCCCCAACAACCCCACCGGCCGCACGCTGCCCCGCTCTTGGATCGAAGCCATTACCGACTGGGCTCGATCAAAGGAGCTCTGGCTCCTCGCCGACGAGGTCTACGAGGACTATCTCTATACCGGCGAGCACACCTACACCCGTCCCCTGGCTCCGGAAAGGACATTCTCCGTCCACTCCTTTTCCAAGGCCTTTGGCATGGCGGGAAACCGCTGTGGCTATGTGGTCGGTCCGACCGAGGTCATGCACGAGCTCCGCAAGGTGAGCACCCATACCTTCTACTCCACACCGACAGCGGCGCAGCTCGCGGCTCTTCGTGCTCTCGAGGGTGCCGGCGATCGCTGGATAGCCGCGGCTCGGGAGAGGTATCGCGTGCTCGGCACGATGGCGGCCGAGAGACTGCGGGTACCGCCTCCCGAAGGCAGCACCTATCTCTTCATCGACGTCTCACCAAGACTCGACGAGCGTGGCCTGGTCGGGTTTCTCGAAGACTGTGTCGAGCGCGGGCTGTTTGTCGCACCGGGACCGAGCTTTGGTCCCTATCCTCATCACATCCGGG
This sequence comes from Thermoanaerobaculia bacterium, assembly GCA_049678185.1. GTDB lineage: Bacteria > Acidobacteriota > Thermoanaerobaculia > Multivoradales > JAHEKO01 > M0029. The sequence goes on along the minus strand of JBAUDS010000339.1, from coordinate 135,884 downwards.
TCTGCTTCACCTCGGCCGAGCCCGAGATTGTCGAGCGGGGCGTCGAGGTGCTGGCCCGAATCCTGTACGACTAACTGGTAGCTAATCTTGCCCGATGGCGGGGACCTCGTCGGTGCGGCGCGCCGCTTCGATCGAGATCGAGATCTTGACGTCTTCACCGACGAAGAGACCGCCGTTGTCCATCGCCCGATTCCAACTGACACCATAGTCCTTACGATCGATGGTGAGACCTCCCTCGACACCGAGTCTCATCATCTGGAGGGGATCCAGGATCGGACCGGCCAGAGTGAATGGGAGATCGATCTCGCGGGTGACCCCACGGATCGTCAGCTCCCCCACGGCGAGGTACTCTTCGCCCCCCCGGTGCTCGATGCTCTTGCTCTTGAAGACTATCTTCGGGTGATTTTCCACATCCAGGAAGTCGGCGCTTCGCAGATGGTTGTCCCGCTGCTCGTGGTCGGTAGAGATGCTGTCGGCATCGATCGAGAGCTCGATGGTCGACCTGGTGGGATCGTCTTCGTCCACCATGAGCTCTATGGTGTACTCCTTGAAGACCCCCCGCACGTTCGAGACACCAAAGTGGCGCACCGAGAATCCGATCTCCGAGTGGATCGGATCCACACCGTACTTCTCGCCACCCTGAGCGGCAGTTGCCGCAAGAAGAACTCCGGTTGCCAGACATGGCAAGAGGACCTTGAGATTCATCACGACTGGTCTTGCTCCTGCTAGAACTCAGAGTCGGCGATGGCTGTCGACCGGCATGGCCTGCCGGGTCTGTCGTACCCGATCGAGGTCGATCTCGGCCAGACCGATGCCCGGGCCGTCCGCGACCATCGTCACCACATGTCCCCACGGATCCACGATCATGGCGTGCCCGTAGCTCTCCCTCAAGCCCTCGTCGTCGTGTTTGCCGAACTGGGCCGGCGCCAGGACATAACACTGATTCTCGATGGCCCGGGCTCGAACCAGGACCTCCCAATGATCCTTGCCGGTGGTGAGGGTAAAGGCCGAGGGCACGGTCAGGATCTCCGCCCCTTCGGTGACGAGTCGCCGGTAGAGCTCCGGAAAACGCAGGTCGTAGCAGATGGAGAGACCGATCTTGCCAAGCTCGGTTGTCGCCACCACGGTCTCGCGCCCCGGGGTCACCGTCACCGACTCGTTGAAGCGCACATGTTCCGAGACGTCGACATCGAAAAGGTGCATCTTGCGATAGACGGCGATCTGGCCCCCGTCCGGTCCAAAGAGGACCGAGGTGTTGTAGCAGCGCTCCGGCTCAGCGCTCCGCTCGTTGAAGGAGCCCAGAAGCAGGTGAATTCCCAGTTGGGCTGCGAGGTCTCCAAAACGGCGGCAGGTCGGTCCATCGAGTCCCTCTGCTCGCCGCACCTTCTCCGTATGTGGTCCAAGGAAATTGGTGTTCTCCGGTGTCGTCACCAGTCGGGCGCCAGAACCGGCCGCCCGCTCGATCAGCCCCCGGGAACTAGCCCAGTTGGCCTCCTCGTCGGAAGTGCAGGAGAGTTGGATGACTGCGGCGAGATACATGAGTCCGTAGATCCGTGCAAACCGACATTATAGTGACGCAGTGACGCAGTGACGCGGTGACGCGGTGACGCAGTGAGGCGTCTCGGCCGGCACGGAGGCCGGCCGCTTCAGCCCCTAAGCCCTTCCTACGGTTGGATAAATATCTGGGTCACCCAGTAGGTATTGCCCGACTGGGCCGCGCCGACGCCGATCTGTTTGAACTTTGGGTCCAGGATGTTCTCTTCGTGGTCTGGGCTCCCCACGAGGAGATCGAACGCCACATCGGCCGGATCCGGGGCGTTGGTGACCTGCACCAGGTTCTCGCTTGCCGCTTTGTAGCTGATCCCGGCCGCGTTCAGGCGCTGCTTGAGCCCCTGGCCGTCCTGGTTCACGTGGCCAAAGAACCCTTGATCGCGCATGTTCCGACTGTGCTCACGCGCCACCTGGCTGATGGCCTCCTGGAGGGTCAACGTCGGCACACCCTGATTGGTGCGGGCGATATTGGTCGCCTGGAAGATCGCTGCCTCGATCTCGGCGGTGCTTACCGAGATGGGTGAGGTCGGTCCGCCCGAGCCGTCGCACGCCCCAAACAGAAGAAGAGCAGCGACCCCGGTAAGGGTGCAGATGAGGCGACTGGTGAGCTTGTGTCTGTGCATCTCCGGGCTCCCGAGCTCGACAGCCAAAGCAGCCGTCGATTGCGGGGCCAATCCTAGGCCGTGAGAATCACTGATGCAATGACAACTTTCACCGCCCGGGTAGGATCTACCCCTTATTCAAGGTGGAGCAGCCGGGATTGGAGGATCAGGCTGTCTTGGTGGCCACCGGCTCCGGCGGTGGGTGAGCCTTGGCCAGCTTGAGGCAGCGACCCCTAAAGCGTGAGAGCCGGCGGAGGTAAGTTCGACCGCCGTGGCGATGGAGGTCGTTGTGGCCGGCCCTGGGGATGGGCAGGAACTCCTTGGGCTCGCTGGCTGCCTCGTAGAGGCGTTGCCCCAACTCGAAGGGCACGGTCTCGTCCGACTTGCCATGAATGAAGAGCTTGGGGACGGTGAGCTTTGGGACCTTCTCGACGCTGACAAACTGATGGCGGGCGGCCAGGTGGATCGGAAATTGAGGATAAAAGGCCTTGGCCGCGTCTCGAATATGGGTGAAGCTCGCCTGCACGATGAGTCCGGCCACCGGCCGATCGAGCGCGCAGTCCACCGCCACCGCCCCCCCGAGAGAATGACCGAAGAGGATTACCGTCTCCGCCGGCTGGGCCAGCGGACCCACGAGATGGTCGTACGCCGCTCGCACGTCGAGGTAGAGCCCTTCCTCCGTGGGCTCCCCGGCGCTCCGTCCATAGCCACGATAATCGAAAGCAAAGACGTGCACCCGCAGCCGCCGCAGGTGGCCCAGCACCCCGATCCGCTGGGCGATGCTGCCGGTGTTGCCGTGACAGTAGAGAATGACCCCGCGAGCCTTGGGATGGGGAATCCACCAACCGTGCAGCTCCACCTCGTCCGCCGCATGCAGCCATACATCTTCGGCCGGCAGACCATAAGAGGTGGGATCCCAGACCCCGTCCGGGTAGCGGTCCGGCAAGAATACTTTCGACCGCTGGAAACGATCCCGGAAGAAACCGAGAACTCGCACACCCCCCACCGCCGCCGCCAGCGTGGGGAGAGTGATGCTCCAGAATCGACCTGAGCCCAAACGCTTGGCCATCGCTGTCATTCTCCCACCGAAAACCACAACCGAGCTATGAAGCGCTCCTATTCCGGCGGCCGTTGGGCTGACTACCTATCCCGAAACCCCTTCGGGATCGGATAAGATCGTCGGGCCATGAACATCTTCCTCCCACAGCGGTCGTCCTCGGTTCTGTTGGCGGCGGTCTTCGCCATCGCATTGCTTACAGCGCCTGCGCTCCCCGGTCAGGAGGAGGGCCAATCAACACCCCTCCTGACCGTGGAGAAAATCAGCGTCGAGCCCGCCAACCCGGCGGCCGACACTCTATGCAAGCTGCGGGTGACTTTGCGCAATGCGGGCAAAGATATCGCTTCGCAACTCGACTTCAGGGTGAGCATCAACGGACAGGAGCTCGCCGTCTATCGCAACCAGCTGTTCATGTTCCCCATCGAGCCCGAGCAGACGGCCGAGATCAAGCTCTACAACTTCTGGACCACCGAGACATCCCGTTCGATGCCAAAGGATGGCAAGCTGAAGATCGAGGTCTCCCTGGTCGGTGCTCAGTGGATGAAGATCGAGACCGAAGAGGAGGTCGAGGTCTGGAAGCCCCTCGGTCCGGTAGACCACCTCCCGGTGGTCGGCGACCTCACCCTGGAGATGGCCAAGCCGTCAGGCTGAGCCGGACGACCAAGCCAGAACTTCGAGCGACACCGAGCGACGACCCAGCGTGTCGATCGCCAGAAAGTGGAAGTTGGGTCGTATCAGGATCTCGCACTCTTCGGGGACCCGGCCTTCCGCATCCTCGGTAACCGGCAGCTCGATCTCATGCCTCCCGAATCCCGAGGCACTGATCTCGGTCTCTCCACAGCTGTTGACCACTTTCAGAGTCGGCTGCTCGGCCCCCTCCTCCAACATGAGCTCCTCGGACTCCGAGACCGGCCCCGGAATATTGAAGACCATAAAGGTCGTACCCGCCTTCGCTATTCCGGTCACTCGGATCGTTCCCTCGCCAACCAGCCAGCGTCGAGCCAGAATCTGTCTATCCATGCCCCCTTCGATGGCCATCCACGAAGGCGAAAAGGTGAACCTCGGAGTCTCCTCCGAACTGTCGACAACCGAAACCTCTCCAGCCTGATACTCGTAGCGGTCTACCTCCTCGCCGGCCACCTCGAGAGGCCATCTTCGGCCGCTGGAGTCGTAGAGGCCGACACTGAGGAGATATCTCCCCGGCGCCAGCGGTGGAGAGAGAGACGACTGGAAGAGCGTGATCTCGTACTCGGTCGTTCGGCCAGGCTGCCAATCGAAGCGTAGCGGGTGATTGAAGGTCCTGAGGACGCTTCCGGGCTCGTCCAGGATGTGAACAAAGACGAGCGGCTCGCCCTCCACCTCGCCCAGAGGGGCCTTTACCTTCCACCGCACACTCAGTTTGGCGAAACCCGGAAAACCCAGCTTGATATCGGTCGGCTCGATCCCGAGACTCGCTACCGGTGCCGCCGCGTCACCGCATCCAAGGCAGAGGACGAGGAGAGCGGCCCCGGCCAACCCGGTCCAGTATTTTGGCGCCATGGTCTAAACCTCCACAGCAATTTCCGTTTGTCGCCGCGTGGTGTTGCCGATCCGGCCCCGGCCGGTCGATCCTGGCTGCGAGCCAGCCCAAGAAAGCCTACTCCTACATTCTATTGACCTGGCGGGGCGTTCCGCAACGAGGGGGCAAACCCCTTGCTAAACTGCCGTGGCAACTGCACTTGGCAGAAGCTAGCCTACGAAGTCATGACCCTGACTCCCGATACCGTTCTGCTCCTGGTCATTCTCGCCCTGACCATCACCGCGTTTGTCCGCGAGTGGATGTCGATGGACGTCGTGGCCTTGACCTGTCTGGCGCTGCTCCTGCTGTTCAACCTGGTGACGCCAGAGGAGGCCATCTCGGGTTTCAGCAACCCGGCCGTGATCACCATATTGATGATGTTCATTCTCAGCGGCGGCCTGGTTCACAGCGGGCTCGTCAGCAAGATCGGCTACCGGATCGTCGAGCGGACAGGCAAGTCCTCCTGGAAGGCGAGCACCCTGCTGCTGCTCCTCGTGGGTATCGTCTCGGCCTTCATCAACAACACCGCCGCGGTGAGCGTCTTCATGCCCATCGCGATCCACCTGGCTCGACACTTCAAATTCAGCCCTTCCAAGTTACTCATCCCCTTGTCCTACGCGGCCATCTTTGGTGGCACCTGCACGCTGATCGGTACCTCGACGAATCTTCTGGTGAGCTCGCTGTCCGAGCAGCACGGAGGAGGGGCGTTTGGTGTTTTCGAGTTCTTCTTCCTGGGCTCGGTGCTCTTTGTCACCGGTTCCCTTTACAACTTCCTGGTGCCCATGCGCTATCTCCCCCCCCGCGCCATCCAGACCAGTCTGACCGGCAAGTACCACCTGGGTGGGTATCTCACCGAGCTGAGGGTGCCGCAAGCGTCCAAGCTGGTGGGCCGGACCGTGGTCCAAGAGCAGGTCAGTGAGCGCTTTCAGATCAACGTGCTCGAGATCATTCGAGGGGACCACAAGATCACGGCCGACCTGCGAAACACACCGGTGGAGGCGGATGACATCCTTCTGGTGCGGTCGGGCATGGAGGACATCATCTCCTTCAAGGAACAGTTCGGTCTTCTCCTTCTCACCGACACCAAACTGAGCGACCGGGATCTGAGTGATGCCCAGACGATCCTGGCCGAGGTGCAGTTGTCGCCCGCCTCCAAGTTGGTCGGCTCGAGCTTGAAGGAGATCGACTTCCGCCGCCGTTTTGGCAGCTTTGTGCTCGCCCTGAGTCGGACGGGTGAGACCATCCGGGAGAAACTCGCCCTCATTCCACTGAAGAAATGGGACACGCTCCTGATCTTTGGTCCGCGCTCGCGGGTCGAAGCTCTCTACGAGATGGACGACTTCGTGCCGCTGGGCGAGCGTGACCTCAAGATTCGCCTGACCCAGCGCTGGTGGATCGCCGCCTTGATCATCCCCATCGTCGTTCTGCTGGCGGCCGTTGGCGTCATGTCGATCCTCAAGGCAGCCATTCTGGGAGCCGTTTTTCTGCTGGTCACCCGCTGCATCACCATCCAGCAGGCCTATCGCTCGATCGACTGGACGGTGATCTTCCTGCTCGCCGCGATTCTGCCGCTGGGTCTGGCGATGGAGAACACGGGTCTGGCGGACATGATCGGAGTGGGGCTGAGCTCGCTTGGTGAGAACTATGGGCCACTGACCATGCTGTCGGTCCTCTACCTGGCCACTTCGCTCCTCACCTCGTTCTTCTCCAACAACGCGACCGCCGTGCTGATGGTGCCCATCGCCTTTACCGCCGCCGCGCACCTCCAGGTGGATGCCAAGCCCTTTCTCATGGCGGTGGCCTACGCCGCCTCCGCCTCTTTTATGACGCCGATGGGATACCAGACCAATGCCATGGTGTTCAGCCCTGGCAACTACCGGTTCAACGACTATCTGCGCTTTGGCGCGCCGCTGAATTTGGTGTTTTGGATTATTGCGACGATTTTGATTCCGATTTTTTGGCCGTTCAGCCCCTAAGACCCTACTCCCCTAGAAGCTGCTCCAGCCTCGCAATCACCATTCCCAGCGCGACTCGGTTCTCGCCGCCCTCGGGCACAATCACGTCGGCCCAGCGCTTGGATGGCTCCACGAACTCGAGGTGCATGGGGCGGACGGTCTCCAGATACTGTCGCATGACGTCTTCGAGGGTGCGGCCACGCTCCCGGATGTCGCGTCGGATGCGACGGATCAGGCGGACGTCGGAGTCGGTGTCGACAAAGATCTTGAAATCCAGCAGCTGGCGAAGTGCGGGCTCCACGAAGAGGAGGATCCCTTCCAGCAGGATCACCGGCTTGGCCTCCACCCGCACCGTCTCTGGCGTGCGCCGGTGGGTGACAAAGTCGTAGACGGGGACGTCGATCGCCTCTCCCGCCTTGAGCGACCGGAGGTGAGCGACAAGCAGGTCGCTGTCGAGGGCCTGGGGATGGTCGAAGTTGTAGTTCAGCAGATCCTCGTCGGACTGCCAATCCACATCCCGGTAGTAGCTGTCCTGCGCCAGGGAGGCGATGCGATCCCGTCCCACCGCATCCAGAATGGCATCGGCGACGGTTGTCTTGCCGGATCCGGTGCCACCGGCAACTCCCAGGGCGACAGGGGCACGGTTGGCGCTCGTTTCCATGAACGACATCCTACTCTGAGATCACAGATCAGGACACGAGGAGGCCCGGCACCTCGGCCAACGAGTCGACCTTGAAATCGGCCGCCGGCCCGCCACCATCATCCGACCGCACCCAGACCGTGGCAGTACCCGCTGCCCGGCCGGCTGCCACATCGTTGGGCCGCCGGTCCCCCACCATGACCGCCTCGGCCGGTCGTACGCCCAGCTCGCCCAAGGCGCTGCGCATCATGGCGGGCGAGGGTTTGCGGCTGCCGGCGTCGTAGCTGAAGTGGAGCGATTCAAACAAATCGAGGATCCCATGGCGTCGAAGCACACCGCAGTAGAGCCTTCCAGGAAGCGGGACGTTCGAGACCAGGGATAACCGAAGACCGCTCGAACGCAAAGACTCGAGAGCATCAACGGCGCCCTCAATGGGTTCGAGCTGCTCTCCATAGGGGCGGAACCATGCCTCCAGCAGAGTCAGATTTCGGGTACGGATTCCGGCCTTCTTGCGCAAGCGTCGAAGATGGGGGTCCCAGGACTCCTCTCGCCCCATCTCCCGCCGCCGCTCGTACCCCAGGTGCCAGGGCTCGAACACCAGGCGCTCCAGATCGTCCAGCCTGGCGTGCCCTCCACCGCGGCGGATGAGACGGAGTAGCGCCTCGCGGCCTCGCCAGTCGAGTCTCTCGATGGGAAACCCGCGGGAGTTGTCCATCTCCAGGATCACGCCACCCATGTCGAGCAGAACTGCTTTTGTGGTCATGGCCACCGAACTATCTCTGACAACCCGGGCAGTAGTAGGTGCTGCGGCCGCTCTGGACTATCCGGCGGATCGTCCCGCCACACCTTTGGCAGGTCTCGCCCTCTCGGTCATAGGCCGCCAGCGAGACCTGAAACAGACCACTCCGACCCCGCCCGTCGGCAAAGTCGTTGAGAGTTGTTCCCCCCTCTCGGACCGCCTGACTGAGCGTCTGCCGGATCGAGTCCGCCAGCCTCTGCCAGCGCCCCGATGAGATTCGAGAAACCGAGCGCGTGGGATGGATACCCGCTCGGTAGAGAGCCTCGCTGGCGTAGATGTTTCCCACGCCCACCAGCACTTTTGCATCCATGAGAAAGCTCTTTACCGGTGCACGACGGTGGCGAGCTCGATTCTGCAGCTCGCTGCCCCCGAACCCGTTGCCCAGCGGCTCGATCCCCAGATGACGGAAGTGCCGATCCTGGTCCAGCGTAGCCGTCTCCATGGCGATCACCAGACCGAATCTTCGGGGGTCCCGCAGACGCAGCCGGCGGCCGGAGTCCAGATAGAAAGCCACATGCTCGTGGGGCTCGCGGGGGGCTCTGCCCGGCACCAGCGTCATACGTCCACTCATCCCCAGATGGGTCACCAGGGTCGCTCCCCCATCCAGGTCCACCAACAGGTACTTGGCCCGCCGACGCACGCTGCGGATCGTACGCCCCGATGTCAACCGCTCCAGCTTTTGGCGATCGACCGGCTCCCTGAGCGAAGCGTTCCAGACCTCCACCCTCGCGATCGTGTCACCGATGATCAGCGGTTCGAGGCTCTGCCGCAGGACCTCGACTTCGGGAAGCTCGGGCACAGACCGATTGTATCGTCGTCTCTCAGGACTTGACTGCCAGCTTGGAAACCAGGTGGCTCAGGACCGCGTCTGGTTGGCTGCTCTCGCCCTTCATCTGCATCTCCGCCTCCAGGATCTGTCGAGGCAGGGTCTCGATCCGGCCGGCCGGCATCCGACAGGCAGCCAGGTAGGCGCGATGAAGTCGGTAGGGGTGGACCCCCGCCAACGGATTGCGACCTCCCCCCGGCAGGTCACCTTGCAGCACTGGGGCGATCCGGCTCTTGAATCGCGAATAGCTGCGTTCTCCCCGTGGCGCCTGCGAGAGTCGGAGCATGCCTTGGATGGCGGTCAACTGACGGGCGAAGGAGGCCAGCAACGCCAACAACGAAAAACGCGCCGCCACCGGATCGGCAGCCGCGGCCAACAAGCGCCGGACACCGGTCAGGGCAGCGCCCGGCCGGCCGGCACCGATCGCGTCCAGGATCTCCCAGACGTCCTCCTCGCCGCGATCCTCGACCACCGCCTCGACCAGCGGGCGCCCGATCTTGCCGCCCTCGGCGAGGTTGGCGAGTTTGCGGTATTCGGCCGCAAGGCGAGCGGTGCTGTCGGCGTCGACCTGCGTTTTGCTACCCCCGGACCTTCCAGCCGGACGCTGAATCGTGCGCCGCGCCAGCTCCTTCAAGGCATCGGCCTCGATACCGACATTCGATTCCCTCTCCAGCTCCGCGGCCAGCAGATCGAGTCCCCGCCAGCCGCCTCCGCGCTCGGCCTCCACCTGCCCGACCTCGAAAAAAGCACCCTTCTCCTCGAGCGTTTGCACGACGGGATGCTCCCTGGCCACCGCGCTTTCAGCCAGGATCAACGTGTGCCCGTCCGGCAGACCTTGGCGGACGATCTCTCCAAGCTCCTGCAGATCACCCTCTGCCCAACCCCGCAGACCCTCGCGCCGAGCTGCTTCCAGGAGAGCACCGAGCCGTGAGCGAACCTCCTCGACCTGCCGCCGCCCCCGAGGCCGGTTCCGATTCCTCTTTCGATGGGCATTGCCGCCCTGCACGGCCCAGTCGGGAAGCTGCTCGATCACGCTCTCCGCGGATCCCGCTTCGGTGTCGAGATGGAACAGGTGAAGAGCCTGGAGTAGGAGCCCGGCCCCCCGGCGCTCGTCGGGTCCCAGCACTTCACCGGGTCCGCCCTCGGGCGCCCCGTCGAGTGCCGAGTCGAGCAGATCGGCCGCCGCTCTTTGATCCGCCAACACGGCGGTCTCGACGGCGACGATGATCTTGGCGCTGGCGAACAGAGAGAAGGTCTTCAGATCCGCGAGAATCGACCCGAGACCGGCAGGTCGGCGGTGGATCTCGACCTCGCAATCGACGAGGCTGGCGAGCTTCTCACCGATCCGACCGGCCGCCGGCTCGGCGAGGACGCGATCACCCGCGACGAGATAGACGGGCTCGGCCTTGCCCTGGTCGATCGTCTCCAAAAGCCGATCCACCGCCGGGCTCATTTTTCATCTTCGTCGTAGACCGCCCAGATCGGGACCTTGCGCGCTCCCAACTCCTCAGCCGACACGCTCTCCTCGTCGAAGTCGAGCTCGACCGAGTTCCAGGAACCGCAGACGGCGCACCGAGCCTGCCAGATCTCGTAGCTCGTTCGACAGAGCCCGCAAGAGTATTCAGCCGATCGTAGCCCCGACTCCCGAACAAAAGACCGGTAGGAATCGACGGCCTTGTGCATCTCTCCTCGGCGCTCGCGGATCCGCGCCAGCAGATAGTGAAAGGTCGGGGACTTCCGAATCCGCTCCTCGAGGCCTGCCAATACCTTGAGCGCCTCCTCGTGCATCTCCAGGCGGTAGTAGAGACGGCCGAGGAAGAAGCGGGGGAGCAGATCGCTCCGAGAATCCGCGATAAGACCGTGAAGTGTCTCGATGGCCAGCAGCGGGTTTTCCCGTTCGATGAAATGGTCCTCTATGCGCTGCAGAAACACCGGGCTGCCGGTCGCCTCGAACCCTCGCAGCCAGTCCGCCAGTGCCTCGTCGTCATCGCCCGACATGAGCGCCGCCTCGCCCCTCATGATGAAGGCGGGAACAAAGCGCGGCTCCTGCTCCAGAATCTGGCCAAAGACAGCCCGTGCCTCCTCCACCTCGTCGGCCTCCAGGTGCTCGACCCCCTGCTGGTAGGCGAGTCCCAATCGGACTCCGTTTTCACGCTCCAGCTCCGCCTCCCCGCCATGCTCCTCGAGGAGAGCTTCGATCCTCTGCTGCAAGCGCATGGCTCCCTTCCAGTCCTGGGCACCCAGGGCCGCGCTCCGCTGACGTCGCATCACACGAAGACCCATGCTCGGGAATTCCCGAAGAATCCGGTCGCGAAGCTGCAAGGCCACATCGGTTTCACCCAGGACCTCGTAGTCCTCCGCCAACTCGTAGAGGATCGCAGCGCTCTGGGGATAGAGCACCGACGCCCGGCGGTGGACTTCGAGCGCTTCCTCGCCCCGGCCCAGGTGCCGGAGTGTTTCGCCGTAGCGGCCAAGAGTCTCGAAGTGCTCCGGATACGCGGCGAGATAAGCCTCGTATTCGGTGGCAGCAGGACCCCACTGGCCGTCGGCCTGAAGGTCCACACCTCGGCGGACAACTCCCTCCAGACTTTTGGCTTCGCGGCTGAAGCGGCGGCCCCGTCGCTGTGCCAGATCCCGCTTGAGGGTCTGCACGACAAGGGCGATGACCACGGGCAAGAAGCCGAGGAGAAATACGGTCAGAAGGACTACATAGACCGGTACGATCCGTTCCGCCGACAGGCGAAACGGCTGCTGGAGGATCTCTATGTTCTGGTTGGTGAGATATGAAGCCGTAACAACGATGGCCAGAGCGGTAAGAATGCCAACGAAGGTACGGACGCGCATCGCGTGTTTCTAGGTCCGGGTTTAGGCTAGCTCTCCAGGGCGATTCCCTGTTCTGCCTGCTCCTGACAGTCTATACAATATCGGGTCCACGGAACGGCCTTCAGTCTAGTCCTCGGGATCGACTCCTCGCAATTGAGGCAGGTGCCATATTTCCCGTTGTCGAGCCGCAACAGCGCTTCGTCGATCTCCAACAAAATCTGCCGCTCGGTGTCGGACAGGGCGAACATGAACTCCCGATTGTAGGCGTTGTTGGCGCGATCGACGATGTCTTCGGTGCCCTCGTCACTAGCCATCTGGCCGACTCGAAGATCGTGCTCGTAGAGGTTCATTATCTGCTCACGCTGATCCATGAGCCGACTCCGTGACACCTCGGTGTGGTTTGTTTTCTTCTTCTTGATCGGTTTCTTGGATCGTGTTGTCTTCGCCACTTTGCTTGCTCCTTTCAACTCAACTGCCCCCCCAAGACAGCCAACGCCCCTACAACGCGCCGCGATGGTACTTTATTCCGGCATTTATCGCTAGGGAACGGTAAACCTGCTCGAAAAGAACCAACCGGGCCAGCTCGTGGGGTAGGGTCAAAGGCCCAAAAGACAGGCGATCCCGGGCAGAATCGCGGACCGAGTCGGCCAATCCCAAATCCGAGCCGATGACAAAAGCGATCGGGTGGGGCCACTCCTCCAGCAGCCTCCCCAGCCAGTCGGCCATCTCCAGGGAGCTCCGCATCTTGCCCTTTCTGTCCAGGGCCACACTCCAACAGGGGTCGGGGAGAGCCTCCTGGAGTGCTTTGCCCTCGGCCTGGAGCCGCTCCGGACCTTCACCTCGAGAACGGACACGGACGGGACTCTCCCGCAGGGGAACCATCTGCCGAATCCGGCGGCGATAGGTGTCGCACATCCCGTCCCACTCGTCCTTCACGTGGCGGCCCGCCCACAAAATCACCAGCTCACGACTCATCGATTCTGCCCGTAACTGGAAGCACCGGTCCTCATCAGGCGGGCCATTCTATACCTCGTCGGCCCTGACCACCGTGTTATTCTCATGGATTCCATGGCTGCCCGGACTTCGCAGGAGGAGCAGAAACGACGCCGCAGAAAGCGCCTTGTCAAAGGCCTGCTTCTGGGTGGAGCTGCGGTCGGGCTTCCCGCCCTGGCCAACGCTCTCATCGCCCGGCGCTCACCCCGTCTGGAAGCCCCCCGCTGGGGCCGGTATCGCCGCTACGCGTGGAAACACGGCGAGTGCGCCTTCCAGGTCCTCGGCGAGGGACAGCCCCTGCTGCTTCTCCATTCTTTTGGCCCCGGTCACGACTCGGACGAGTGGAGCCAGGCCGGCGAGTATCTAGCGGCCAACCATCAGGTCTTCGTGCCTGACCTGCTGGGCTGGGGTCGCTCGGACAAGCCGCGTCTCAACTATGACAGCGAGCTCTATATCCGGCTGATCGGCGACTTTTTGGAGGACATAGTCCAGCAACCCTCGACGATCGTCGCGGCGGGGCTGTCGGCCGCCTATAGCGTGCAGGTGGCGGTGGACCGTCCCGAGCTGGCCCGGAGCCTGGCGCTGGTGGTCCCCTCCGGTGTCGAGGTGCATGGCGACGAGCCCGATCTGAAAGACGCTCTGGTACACCGGCTGCTCCGGCTCCCGGTGCTGGGAACCTCGGCGCTCAACCTCTACACCAGCCGTACCGCCCTGGGCCAATACCTGAGACGGGATGTCATCCGTACACCGGAGCAGGTAGACGCCGCCCGGGTAGACCATCACTACCGGTCGAGCCATCAGGCCGGCTCTCACGCTCCACTGGCCGCTTATCTCACCGGTTATCTCAACCACAGGGTCGATGAGATTCTCGCCCGACTGGATAATCCCCTCTGGCTCGCCTGGGGTCGCCATGCCACCACCCCACCGATCGAGACGGCCGACTTCTGGCTCAAGCAGCTCCCCGATACGGAGCTCGAGGTCTTCGAAGAGACCGGGAACCTCCCTCATCTGGAGGCACCGGGGAGGTTCTGCCGTCGGCTCGAGCGATTCCTCACCGCACTGCCTGAATGAGGGTCCCCTCCGGTTCATGAGCACCAAGAGATTTCCCGACGTCGAGACGGGTTACCCGTTCCCGAAACTCGAGCTCGAGGTGCTCGACGAGTGGCAGCGCGGCGGTATCTTCGCCAAGAGCCTGGAGAAGACCAAGGACGGCAAACCGTTCGTCTTCTTCGAGGGTCCTCCCACCGCCAACAACAAGCCCCACGTGGGCCATGTCGTCACTCGTGTCATCAAGGATCTGTTTCCGCGGTTTCAGACGATGCGCGGCCGGCACGTGGTCCGCAAGGCCGGCTGGGACACCCATGGTCTGCCGGTCGAAATCGAGGTCGAGAAAAAACTGGGCTTCTCCGGCAAGCAGGACATCGAAGAGTACGGCGTCGAGAAATTCAATCAGGTCTGTCTCGAGAGCGTCCATGCCTACGAACGCCAGTGGCGTGAGATGTCCGAGCGGATCGGCTTCTGGATCGATCTGGACAGCGCCTACTACACCTACTCCAACCAGTACATCGAGTCGGTCTGGTGGGCCTTGAGCTCGCTCTGGAAGGCGGACCTGCTGGTCAAGGATTACAAGATCCAACCCTATTGCTCGCGGTGCGGCACGACGCTCTCCAGCCACGAGGTGGCGCAGAACTACAAGGACACCGACGATCCGTCGGTCTGGGTCCTGTTCCCGGCTCACCCCGGGCAGACGATCACCGCCCTCGACGGGGAGGAGTGGACGGTCCCGTCGGGACTGAGCCTGGTGGCCTGGACCACCACGCCCTGGACGCTGCTTGGCCACTCGGGCATTGCCGTGAGCCCAAAGTTGGCCTACAAAGTGGTGCGTCATCCAGAGAGACCCGAAGAGCTGCTGCTCTTTGCCGAAGGTCTCGAGAAGCCTGTCCCTCTCGACGTAGAAGTCGATAGCAAGCAGACCCGCCTGGATCTGCGAGAGCTGCCGGCCGAGGCTCGATTCGAGGGCAGCGATCTCCAGGGACTGCGCTACGACCGCCCGTTTCTCACCGGCCCCCCAGACCGGGAGCCGGCAGACGGGCCCTTTGATCCCCCACCCTCAGACGAGGCCGGCTGGCGGGTCTTTGCCGCCGACTATGTCACCGATGCCGAGGGCACCGGTCTGGTCCACACCGCACCGGCCTTTGGCGAGGACGACTACCAGAGTGGCGTCCGCTTTGGTCTCCCCTTCTTTCTCACCGTCGACGCCGAAGGCAAGGTCGACAGCAGGCAGGGGACCGAGCCCTTTGCCGGCGTGGGGGTCAAGGAGGCCGACAGCCAGATCATTCGAGATCTCAAGCGGCGCGGGCGACTCCTGCATGGCGACAGATACCGCCATAGCTACCCCTTCTGTTGGCGTTGCGACGAGCCGCTCCTCTACTACGCCAGCCGCAGCTGGTTTGTCAGGACCACCGACCGCAAGAGCGATCTGCTGGCACTCAACCAGGAGATCGACTGGCATCCGGAGCATGTCAAGGACGGGCGTTTTGGCAACTGGCTGGAGAACGTCGTCGACTGGGCCCTGTCTCGCAAGCGCTACTGGGGCACGCCGTTGCCGGTCTGGGAATGTGGCGACTGCGGCCACACCCAGGTCGTCGGCTCCTACGAGGAGCTCTTCGAGAACGGCGGGATGGAGGCCCCTGCCGATCGCTATGACCGAAGGCAGTTCGACCCCCACCGACCGTTTATCGACGAGGTTCACTGGCCCTGCTCCGGGTGCGGCGACGGCACCATGAACCGGGTCGAAGAGGTCATCGACGCCTGGTTCGACTCGGGGTCCATGCCATTTGCCCAATACCACTACCCGTTCGACAACCCCGAGCTCATCGATCAGCGGATCCAGTTCCCCGCCGACTTTATTGCCGAGGCGGTGGATCAGACCCGTGGCTGGTTCTATACCCTCCATGTTCTCGCCACCCTGCTGTTCGACTCGGTGGCCTACAAGACCTGTATCGTCCTGGGTCACGTCAACGACGAGCAGGGTCGCAAGATGTCGAAACGGCTGGGCAACGTCGTCGACCCGATGGAGGTCATTCCGGAGACCGGTGCCGATGCTCTGCGCTGGTACTTCTGTGTCAACAATCCCGAGATCAACTCGCGCTTCTCGGTCAGGCTGGTCAAAGAGGCCGCCCAGAGCTTTCTGCTGCCAATCTGGAATTCACTATCCTTTTTCACCATCTACGCCAACCTGGATGGTTGGCGCCCCGGCGGAGAGCCTCTCGAATTCGACTCTCGGCCGGCACTGGATCGGTGGATCCTGCTGCGCCTCGACCGAGTGGTAACCGAGACTACCCGGCTGCTGGAAGGCTACAGGGTGACCGAGGCAGCAAGGGGCATCGAGGAGTTCGTCGACGACCTCACCAACTGGTATATCCGCCGCAGTCGGGACCGCTTCTGGGCGCCGGCGGGAGAGGCTACAAACGACAAGGAGAGCGCCTACCAGGCGCTGTACACGGTCTTGACCACGACTGCACGGCTCATCGCACCACTGACCCCCTTTGTGGCCGAGGTTCTTCATGGCAATCTGGTGCGGAGCCACGAGCCGGAGGCCGCGTTGAGCGTCCATCTGGAGGACTGGCCGCAGCCGCCCGGTGATCGTGCCGATCAGCTGCTGGAAGAGGGCATGGCCGCCGTCCAGCGAATCGTGCGACTGGGACACGCCGCCCGCAACGCCCACGCGCTCAAGACGCGTCAACCGCTGCCGGCGGTGACCATCGTCACCACAAACGCGGGGCTCAAGGAGCTGGTCGAGCCGAAGATCGAGCTTCTCCGCGACGAGCTCAATGTTCGAGAAGTCAAATGGGCCGATGAGCGCTCCGCCTACGTCCACCACGAGGTGAGGCCCGTCTTTCCGGTCTGCGGACCCCGGTTTGGCAAACAGATGCCGGCTCTCAAGAGGGCGTTGGAAGAGGCGGACGGCGATGCCCTGGCGAGCCAGCTCGAGGCGGCCGGCTCCATTTCCATCGAGTTGGACGGGCAGGAGGTGGAGCTCGCCAGCGACGAGGTCGAAGTGCGACTGGTGGAGCGGGAGGGCACCGCAACCCAGGGCGACCGCGAGCTGCTGGTCGCGTTGGACACGACGCTCGACGACGACCTTATCGCCGAGGGCTGGGCCCGCGAGGTCATCCATCGGCTGCAATCCGCACGCAAAGAGGCCGATTTGGACTATGCTGACCGCATCAGAGTCCGGTATCGAGCCGATACCGAGCTCGAGACAGCGATCGACACCCATCGTCGATGGATCGCCGGAGAGACTTTGGCAACCGAGTTGGCAGCTGCCGACAGTGACTCTGGCGAGCTCGAAACCCACCCTGTCGAAGGGATGAATTTCGCTTTCTCCCTCGAAAAAGCGAATTGAATATGAGGGATTACCATGGCCGGAATCTTCAAAGCCTATGACATCCGCGGGGTCTACCCCACCGAAATCAACGAGGCTACTGCCCGCAAGATCGGTCTCTCCTTTCACAACATCCTGGATGCGGAAGACCGTGCCATGGGAAATACCGTGGTCGTTAGCCGGGACATGCGCTCCCACAGCGGTCCGCTGGCGGAGGCTCTCATCTCGGGGCTGCGTCAGAGCGGTCTGGACGTCGTGGATATCGGGCTGGCCACAACACCCATGAACTATTTCGCGGTGGGTCACTTGAAAGCCTGCGGTGGCATCCAGGTCACCGCCAGTCACAACCCGGCCCAGTACAACGGCATGAAGCTCAGTCGCCACGAGGCCCGTCCCGTCTCCGGCGACCACGGCCTGCCGCTATTGGAGCAGAAAGTCGGAGCCGAAGACCAGCCGGTCAGCATGCGCTCGGGCGATCTGAGTGAAGCTGCCATATTCGAGGCCTATGGCAGCCACGTCCTGTCCTTCCTTCGTCACCCCGCCGATGCGCTCAGGCTCAAGGTGGTGGTCGACGCCGCCAACGGCATGGGGACTCTCTATCAACCGTTGCTGGAGATGATGGGTATCGAGCTGATCCCCCTCTATTTCAAGCTCGACGGGACTTTTCCCAATCACGAAGCTAACCCCTTGAAGCTCGAGAACCTGAGCGACCTCTGTGACAAGGTGCGCGCTACCCGCGCCGATCTCGGCATCGCCATCGACGGGGATGCCGACAGGGCCGCCTTTGTGGACGAGAACGGGGAGCCTATCGGCAGCGATCTCATCACCGCGCTGATCGCCGGCGAGCTGCTTCGTCGTGAGCCGGGTAAGCACATACTCTACGATCTTCGCTCCTCCCGGGCCGTCCCCGCCTACATCACCGAGTGTGGCGGGATCCCGGTTCGGGAACGTGTTGGGCACTCCTTTATGAAGGCGACGCTGAGAGCCAAGGACGGAATCTTTGGTGGTGAGCTGGCCGGGCACTACTACTTCCGCGATAACTACTACGCCGATAGTGCGCTGATGGCCATTGTCGAGATCCTCAACCTCCTGTGGAGCAGGGGTCAGCAGATATCCGAGCTGGTGCAGCCTCTCTATCGCTACGCCAAGAGCCCGGAGATCAACTTCCAGGTCGAAGACAAGCAGGCGATGATGAAGATGCTGGCCGAGCGCTATGCCAACGGCGAGATCGATTATCTCGACGGGATCACCGTCCAATATCCCGACTGGTGGTTCAACGTCCGCCCCTCCAACACCGAGCCCTACCTGAGACTCGTCCTGGAGACCAACGGCCGCGGCGAGCTCGAACGCCGGCGCCACGAGCTCCAGGAGATGCTGGGCACACCCAGCGATTAAGACTACCCCCGTCCTGGCCTTGAGGGCATGAGAAACGAATCGGTCGCACTGGTCACCGGTGGCAGTCGTGGCATCGGTCGGGCCATCGTAGAGGCTCTTCTCGATGAGGGTTGGGTGGTGCGCTTCTGCAGTCGCTCCAACGACTCGGTCGAAACTGCCAAACGGGAGTTGGCAGAGAAATACCCCGGCAGGGTGGATGGGCGGGCAACCGATGTCCGCAGCGAAGCGGAGATCCAGAGCCTCGTGGAGTGGACCATGGAGAGCTCGGGTCGCCTCGACTGCCTGGTCAACAACGCCGGGATCGGGGTCTTTGGCCCGGTGGACGAGATTACCGGCGAAGAGTGGCGGGAGGTCTTGGAAACCAACCTGAGCGGAGCCTTCTATGCCACGCGGGCCGTCGCCCCGATCATGAAACGACAGGGCTCCGGCTGGATCCTCAACATCGCCTCGCTCGCGGGGAAGAACCCGTTCGCCGGCGGCTCGGCCTACAACGCCTCCAAGTTCGGCATGGTGGGACTGTCCGAGGCCTCGATGCTGGATCTACGTCATCACGGCATCCGGGTAGCTGCCATCCTCCCCGGCAGTGTACGGACCGAGTTCTCCCACCCGAGCGGACGCCCGAGCGACACCTGGCGGCTGGCCCCCGATGACATCGCCCGTGTGGTGGTGAATCTCCTGGGCTATCCCGACCGGGCGCTACCCAGTCTGGTGGAGATCCGACCCAGCCAACCACCCAAGAAGTAGCAGAAGTAGAGAATCAGAGGCTAGAGGATACGCATGGCCTCGTCGCCGTAGAGCACGGCGGGACCAGAGGGCTCGGGGGAGCCGCCGGCCGGCTCCAGCGTGATGCTGACGGCCACCGTCCCGGCGGGCATGGTCTCGGAGCTCAGCTCCACCCGAATACCCACCTTCGGATCGAAAGTACCAGCACTCACCGGAACACCATCCTCGGTGATGAACCAGAGCTGGTACGAGCGACCCTGCGGACAGGGCACGAGACCTTCGACCTTCAGATACCAGTGCTGACGATTCGAGGCTACAAACAGCACCCCTCGCGATTCGGCCGGTGCCGGATCGCCAACCGGCTTGAGAGTACAGACTTCGACGCCTGAAGAGGTGACCAGAGCCAGCCTGGAATCGACGCTTTCGAGTCTTCCCTGGTATTCGGCCAGCTGGGCCGTCCGTTGATGGGCCTCATCGAGCTGAGCGGCAAGCCGATCGATAGTTCCACGCTGTCGCTCCAGCTGCACGTATTGCCAGCCGGAAAGACCAAGGAGCGCAAAGACCAGGCCTGCCGCCAAGGGCAGCGCCCAGTCGTGCCAGCGCGAGCCCCCCTCGACCCCCGGGGAGGGTTGGTGGGTTGACGGAAAAGAGGCTACCGTGGCCCGCACCGGCTCGAGGGCTGCCAGCAACTGGTCTTTGACCTCCGAGGCCAGGGGTATTGGCTCATTCTCGTAGGCCAGCAACCCCATGATCTCCAGATACTCCCGGCAGACCCGCCGCTCGTTCTCATCGGCAATCTCCTCGAGCAGCCGTTCCGGGACGCCGTCCGAGCGGCTTAACGCCTCCAACAGGCGATCGATGATCGCGTCTTCTTGTTCTTTGGTGGTTTCGAATTCCCGACTCACAGCAGCTCTCTTATCTCGTCACTCAGGGCTTTTCTTAGCTTCTTCATCGCCAGCAGGGTGCGTGTCTTGACCGTCCCCAGGGGGATTCCCGTCTCTCCTGCAATCTCGCTTTGGGTCATTCCCCGATAGAACGCCATCTCCAGGACTTCCCGCTGTTCGGAAGGCAGGTGCGCAAGCTCTTCCTGCAACCGCTTCCGCTGTTCCTGCCTAAATACGTGCTTGACGCCCGCGGGGGATTCATGGGTGACAGGATTCTCTTTCTGCGCCGCCGTAGCCGTCCTTTCCTTGACCCTCCGGCTGCGGAGACGATCGATCGACCGGCTGCGGGTGATGAGCACCAACCAGGTGGAGACCGAAGATCTTCTGGAGTCGTAGCGGCCTGCCTGGTTCCAGACCTGGAGAAAAACCTCCTGTAGAACCTCCTCGGAATCGGCGGCATCTCGCAGGACCCTGTGGGCCAGCGCCACGAGCATGTTCGAGTACCGGTCATAGAGCTCGGAGACGGCTGCCTCCTGGCCTTCGCGTATCGCGAGGACCAGTTGCCTGTCCTCGAGCGACTTGAAGTCGATGCCGTGAGAAGCAGAGTCGGCGGGGTCCATGACGGTCTCGGTAGGAGCTCGTGTTTGGCACGCTAGGATAGCATGGCGCCGTGAGCCGACTTCCCATGCAAGTGGCCGTGATCGGGGGTGCGAGCTGCACCCCGCACCAAGAGAAGCTCGCCTATGAGACCGGGAGCGAGATAGCTCGCAGAGGCGCGGTGTTGTTGTGTGGCGGCCGGGGTGGGGTCATGGAAGCCGCCTCCCGGGGGGCTCGTGACAATGGTGGTCGAACGGTGGGCATCCTCCCCGGCGAGAGCCCCGTCACCTCGCCCCCAAACCCCCACATCGAATTGGCCCTGTTTACCGGCATGGGTCAAGCGCGCAATCAGGTACTCGTGTTGTCCGCCCAGGGAGTCATCGGCATCGGCGGCAGCTGGGGGACCCTGACCGAGATCGGACTCGCCCTCAAACACCGTATCCCCGTCGTACTGCTAGAGAGCTGGCAGCTCGAGCCCCCCAACGGCGAGCCCGAGCCATTGTTGATGAAAGCCGGTTCTCCAACCGAAGCCGTCGAGCTGGTGGTGGCGGCCGCCAAGAACAGGAGCCAGTGATGACGGGAACCCCCTCCGACCCACGCGCAAGAAGCGATCGTGAGCCCGCCATCCGGGTCATCATGATGCCCAAGGACACCAACGCTCTGGGCACCATCTTTGGCGGCATCATCCTCTCCTACATCGACCAGGCCGGGGCCGTCGAGGCCCACCGCTTTACCTCCGGCCGGCTGGTGACGGTAGCGATGCGGGAAGTGGTATTCCACGAACCCGTCTTCGTCGGCGACCTGGTAAGTCTCTACGCCGACGTCCTGCGCATCGGCAAGACCTCCATCACCGTCAAAGTCGTCGTCGAGTCCGAGCGCCGAAGACCCGACCACGAAGTGGTCAAGGTCACCGAGGCCGAAGTGATTTACGTCCACGTCGACAAGAACAACCAACCACAGCCGATCGCACAATCCTGAAGTCGGGCACCTGGAACTGACGGCTCTTGGGGATGAAGCGGCCGACCACCGTGCCGGCCGGGAGGGGTGGCGGAAGCCAGGGTAACCGAAGCGGCCGCCGTCAAGCCGCGGGTTTCGATCGGCGGAGCCATAGACTTTCCCGCGGAGCCGGTCGAAACCCGCGACGCCATTCGGCCGGCACGGAGGCCGGCCGCTTCAACTTGCTTTGTAGGGCCGATAGCAGTGCCGACAGCGGGCTTCGTAGTCTTCGGTGTCGCCGACCTGGACCTGCTCTTCCCCACCGGCGATTCGCTGGCTGTAGTGGGCCGGGCCGCCACACTGGATACAGACAGCGTGCATCTTGTCCACATACTCGGCCACCGCCAGGACCTGTGGCATCGGACCAAAGGGGCGCCTGTTGAAATCTTGATCGAGACCCGCAACGATGACCCTGATACCCGCATCGGCCAGCTCCATCACCAGCTCGGTCAACCCCTCGTCAAAAAACTGGGCCTCGTCGATACCGACAACCTGAACGCCCCGCTCGAGCTTGGCTCTGAGCTCGAGCGCATCGGTGACGGATATGGCATCCAGCTCCCGGTTGTCGCGCGTTACCAGGAGCTCTGGGGGGTGACGGCTGTCGGTCTGGGGCTTGAAGACCTGGACATGCTGGCGGGCGATGAGCGCCCGGCGCAGGCGACGGACCAGCTCCTCGCTCTTGCCGGAGAACATACCCCCGGTGATCACCTCGATACGTCCAGTGGGCCTTTCCGGCATCATCGCTTCAGTCATGATTCGACCGGCGATGGTATCGCAGGCAGGGCCTGCTGTCACTCGGATCGACGACAGCTGTTCGAGCCCTCGAGACGGCCTCGGCTCGGGCTGCTAGGATGAAAACGATGAACGACGAAGGCCGTACCTTCAGCTACGAAGAGGCACTCGACACCTTTCCCACGGTACGCGATCTTACCGAGGTCGCGGTGCGACAGATCGAGGCCCTGGTCAATCGGATCCAGAGCCGGGACGAGATGGAGCGCCGAAAGGAGGAGATCGAAGAGGCGACCAAGAGCATCATCGAAGCGTGGGCGGAGCAGCTCACCACGCTGGGATGCGAGGTCAAAGGGCTCTGGCTGGTGGACTGGGACAGTGGCGATGGCTACTACTGCTGGCGCTATCCGGAGGCTTCCCTCTCGTTCTATCACTCGTACGAGGACGGCTTCAAAGGCCGGGTGCCCATCAACTGAGGGAATTACCGGAGGCCATCAAGCGTTTTTGAGGACAGCGGCAGCCAAATAGACCGCCTTGTGGAATCGGACCTCACCGGCTAGACTGACCGCCTCTGGAAGAGCAATAGCCATTATCAGGAGTCGTTTCATGACAGAGATACAGGACAACACCACGGTTTCAGAG
Organism: Thermoanaerobaculia bacterium; assembly: GCA_049678185.1. GTDB lineage: Bacteria > Acidobacteriota > Thermoanaerobaculia > Multivoradales > JAHEKO01 > M0029. The sequence goes on along the minus strand of JBAUDS010000339.1, from coordinate 112,727 downwards.
GCTCCTCAGAGCCCCGCCGCCGGACCGCTCACCTTGACCCCAAAGGCGGTCAACATGATCAAGATCACCCGCGAGCAAGAGGGCATCGACGCCTCCTTTGGTCTGCGGGTCGCCGTGCGCGGGGGTGGCTGTAGCGGTATGGAGTACGCGCTCGATTTCGAGCCGGAGCCACGCCCGAACGACTTTCTCCTGGACTATGACGATCTCAAGGTGTTCGTCGACGCCGTCAGCGCCAGATACCTCCAGGGCACCGAGATCGACTATGTGATGGGGATGGCAGGCGCGGGTTTCAAATTCAACAACCCGAAAGCCACCGGCTCGTGTGGCTGCGGCTCTTCGTTCTCCGTCTGACCAACAGGCGCGGCTACCGATCGACCTGTTCGGCAAACGGCAGCTCCACGACCTCCCCTTCCTGATCTGACTCCTCGACCACGAGCCGAGTCCCCGGCTCGGTGGCCCGCCGCTGCAGGATCGACAAGCCAATGACCCGATCCAGTTGCGGGGATCGACCCACGCTTGTCAGCCGACCGGCTTCCCTGCCGTCCGCCGACAGGGCCACACCGACGGGGGGCAGATTGTCGGTGTCGAGCACCACTCCCCGCATCAGCCTGCTCGCTTGCCCCCGGAAGTGGAGTCGGGCGACGACCTCTTGTCCCAGATAGCAGCCCTTGTCATAGCTGACCGCCTCATCGAGGCCCGTCTCCTGGGGCAGATTCTGACTGTCGAAATCTCGTTTGAAACGGGGAATCCCCGCCTCCAGACGCACGATCTCGACCGCCTCCCGACCGACCGGTCCAAGATCCACCCCGGTCGCGGCGACCAGCAGGTCCTCGACCAGGGATGAAATCTCCGCGGCCGACGACCAGAGCGCAAAAGCGGGAAGCCCCCAGCCCTGATGGGCCGAGATTCGCAGCCGCCGCCCGAGCAGATCGACCTCACCGTGAGCCCAGGGGGTCTGTGGCAGCCCCTCGCCCGGGGCCAGCTGTGTCAGAAGGTCCGGCGCCCGCACCCCCAGGAGGGTTATCGTCTGGCAGTCCTCCGCTGCATTCAGCTCGACACGGTCCGCAACGATGTACTTCCCGAGATGGTCGACAATGCTCTGGGCAGAGTCGACCGGAAGCTCCAGCCAGAGCCTCTCCTCCTCCATCCGCACCACGACATCCGCGAGAACGTGTCCCAACCGATCGGTGAAGAATCCGTAGACGCCTTCTCCGGCAGCGAGACCGGCCACATCACAGGTGACCATCCCGTTGATGAATCGCCTGCCGTCCTCGCCATCGACATCGACCCTCGCCGTCCCAGAGCTGTCGACCAGACCGCACTCCTGCCGGAGCCGAGCGTATTCGCCGGCCAAAGATTCGCTGGGCCGAGGACTCACCGCGGCAGTCTACCAGTGCCCCAACAGCGGCTAGAATGGCGCCATGTCGCCAAGCCAGTCCTTTACTCACGAGCTCGACAACGGCAAATCTCTACATGGCATCGTCGACCTGCCGGAGCAATCGGGCCCCCGACCAACGGTCGTCATCTGTCATGGCTTCAAGGGCTTTCTGGAGTGGGGCTTCTTCCCCTACCTCGCCCAGCTGCTGGCCGAACGGGGTCTGGTCGCCATCCGCTTCAACCTCACCGGCAGCGGCATGGAGCCGGGAGAAGAGCTGGTCACCAGGCCGTTGGATTTTCGCAACGCGACCTTCAGCCAGGATCTGGCCGAGCTCCAGTCCCTGCTGGAAGCCGTCTCCGACCACCTCCTACCCGACCGTATCGATCCCGATCGGCTGGGTCTCTTCGGACACAGCCGGGGCGGGGGCACAGCTCTGCTGGCCGCCTCGCGTGATCCCTGGAAGAGCCGCCTGCGCGCCCTCGTCACCTGGGCGGGTGTCAGCACCTTCGATCGGCTGAACGAAGCCGAGAAGCAGTACTGGCGAGAGAGAGGTGAGGTCCCCGTGGTCAATGCCCGCACCGGTCAGGAGTTGATGATCGACGTCAACGTCCTGCGGGATCTCGAGACCCACGGCCCCGAGCTCGACCTGGTGAGCGCCGGGGGAGCGAGAGAGGCGCCCTGGCTGACCGTCCACGGCGATGAGGACGAAACGGTGCCCGTCGACGAGGCCAGGCTTCTGGCCACGGAAGCGGCCCCACCGAGCGAGCTCGTCGTCATCGAAGGCGGCAACCACACCTTTGGTGCTCAGCACCCGTTCGCGGGACCGACACCTCACCTGGTGCAGGCACTCAATGCAACCCAGCGGTGGTTTCGAAAGCATCTAGCCTAAGGTCGTGAGAAACGAAGCGGCCGGCCTCCGTGCCGGCCGGGGCGGGCACTGGACATCTGGGCTACTGGTACGCAATCCCGAACAGGACAAATCCGAGCAACAAGCCGATCACTAGTGCACACACGAGTAGCCAGAGGCCATCCCACCCGTCTCCTTCGGCCAGTTTGTATTTGGATTTCTTGGCAAACCCCAGGAATCCCAGTGTTAGAGCAGCCAGAATGATTGTGGAAACGGTTGGCCAAACAAGGCTTGGCTCACCGAGCACGCTGTGCGTGAGCAACAGAAAAAGCCAGAGCCCTACAAAGACAACTCCCCACTTGGCTACGACCGGCTCTATCTTGACCCTCATATTCCCACTCACGGAGGATCAAATAGCCTAACAAAGAAGAGGCAGGCACCTAATCGGAGCTAAGAATTCGCGGCCGACCGGCCGGCTCCCGAGATTTGGCTGGCGTTATCCTGGGCAAGGTAGAGGATGCGCTCGATCTCCTCGTTCGACAGCAGCGATAAATCCTCCCTGAAGAGCAACTGCCGCAGCCTCTCGCGAGCCTGGTAGTGCAGCGAGGATAAAAGGCTTGACGAGGCCGACTTTGCGGAGGCACACGACAAGTGGGCCAGTCCTGTGAGCAGCGCCAGACGCACCGCGCTCAGGTGTCTACCCAGAATCGGTGCAGAAATCGTGAATCGGCAGAGCTTTGGCCGAGAGAATCGCGTCGATCCAAATGACCTCGGCTTGGCGAAGTCCCGACTCGTTGAAGTCCAGGGCGATACTCGTCCCGTTCTTTCGCGCCACTTTATCCCAAGGTGCACCACGACCTGAGTCTGTGAACTCCAGCCCAGGAGACTCATCAACGACGCTAGCCACCTGTTCAGCCGACATCCCACATTCGAGACGGCTGAGGAACTCATCCGTCCGCGGCCACAGGGCGTAGGACGAGCATCCGGTGACGGCCGCAAGAAGCAATGTCGCTGCGACCACCCCGTTGAAGCGTTTGGTCGCTCGGATCATCTACCGTTGCTGTAGGCAGGGGAGTGAATAGAGACCACCGCGCAGCGACGGTAGGTATAGGCCCGCCGGCACGGGCTTGTTCCAGCCCGGAGTGCGCCGCGGGCCGACAACCGACGGCGGATCCAAGCCGCATGCGCGCGTGACTGTGCCGCCGAAAGTGTTGCTGTTGGGACCCAGCAGCTTGTAGGGCGTGGCCTTCGCGTAACTCCTGTACTGCCGCCTGACGCAATCGTCAGTGCCACAGTCGTCCTTCCACTCACCGCAGTTGTACCCCCGCCGGTCTGGAGCGGCCCGGTCGAAGTGATCATTCTCGAAAGTGCAGTCCACTGGCCCGCCCCAATCCCGCCGCGGCGTACCCATGCCGTGGAGCGAATAGGTCGTCCTCTCGCCACTGTCGTCGACGACCTCGATGAAGCAGTGCTTGAAGTACCTGATCACGGGAGCTTGATCAACCGGAGTGCAACAGGCCCGGGATTTCTCGCCCATCAAGTCAGCGAAAGTCAGAGGATTAGATCTAGCATTGACGTAGCGGTGAGGGTCCCCGAATCGTCGTGCCGGATCGGTTCTCGTGTACCTCCCGGTTTGGAGTTCATACCGGCGGTGGACGTTGTAGTAGAGGGGCACGCCTTCGGTGGCCTCCTGCCAGATGGGATCATCCCACTGACCCGTGCAAGTGATTCGTTGCTATTCGACCTTCTCGTAGAAGACGTTCAGGTCAGGGTGCAGCAGGATTAGCGGCGGCTCGGACAGTTCTACGATCAGGTGGGCACCTAGTGCCTCTCCCGGGTCGCTCCGCCATAGACCGGCCGAGTCCCTCCAAGTGTCTAAGTGCATCCTCCGGTCCTTGTAGGACCACGTCCCATCGTCGAACTCTAGAACCTCATCCGTCTTCAAGGCGAAGCTCTGTGAATAGGTTCCATCGATCCTCAGCACGAGTCTCTCCCACTCAGGCCACGAAGCAGAACTCTCGTATCCGGAGGTGACCACTAGTTCGTAGTCTCCGGCGAAATACTGCCGAGGATTGTCCGGTTCCACTCTCGATTGGCAAGCAGCCAACACTAGGAGCAGGACTGTCCAGCGGCGCAGCACTTTAGTTCTTCTGTCCACGTGTATCTCGTTTTCGTTGTCTTGAATGGGCCAGTATCCCTGTTCTCCAGCACCGATTTCGGCCATTGACGGAAAGACGCACCGCCGCCGATCATTTGCTGAATGCTTGCATTCTGCCGGTTGGTCTCCGGCCCTAGTTGCGGAAATCGCGTTCCGGACTCCAGACCCCAGTCATTCCAAGCGTTCACCAACACAAGACCGTCCCCGATGTTGGTGACCTCAGCGCAAAAACTCCCGGTGGTTTGGCCAACCAGATTGAAAGTGGTGAAGAGTTGCCGGTATTGATAGTCGCCACAGTAAACGTTGCTTTCACAGCCAGCGGTCTGATACCGGCGCCGGATATCGTCCATGACAGGCGTATTCTGAAGGTCTCTTGTGGCTGGATGCGATGGCCCAAGAGTCTGGCTGGGCAGTGTGCCGAACGTAAATGAAACGAGGGCTCTCAAGTTGTACAGTCCACCGCAGATTGATAACCCGAGCTGATCAATGTAGAGCGCGGGATTAGATGCCGCATATCGATATGGATTCGACTCGGATATCAAATCGACCGGGTCTGTCCTCGAATACCTCCCGGTTCCGTACTCGAGCCACCGATGTAGGTTGTAGTAGAGGGGCACGCCTTCGGTGGCCTCCTGCCAGATTGGATCTTCCCACTGACCGGGGAAGCGAAGCAAGACGTCGTTGGCGAGGGCGCCGTCGGGGGTGCCTTTGAGGGGATCCTCGCCAAAGGGCTCGAAGGGGCCGGACCAGATCTCGGCTCCTGTTGCGTCCGTAGCAAGAAGTGGCGTACCCAGGTGATCGGTGGTTAGAAACGTCCAGGTGGGGTTGCCTCCGTCTTCCAGTCCGAGCTGAGCCACGGGCCTGCCGGCGAAATAGAAGAGGTGCAAGGCCTGCTCGGGTGCGCTCGGGCTTTCCTGGCGGGTCAAGCAGTGCACCAGCCCCTCGGAGCTGTAGACCGGATCGAGCCAGGCGACGTCGGGACCGTCCAGGGGCTTCTCGGTCCGGGACAGAAAACTGCGACCGTCGTAGGCTAGTGAGACCGAGTCACTGAATTCCCTGTCGATTCCTGACATACGGCCGGCATCATCGCTGGTGAAGTCGATGGAGTTGGCACCGGCGGTCACCAGTTCGAGATGACCGGCCAAGCCAAACTCGTAATCGCGACTCCCACTTCCGAACAACGACACCGACTCGAGTAACGGTGTGTTGCCGGTGCCGTTCGAGACATAGTTGTAAGAGTCGGTCTCCCCGTTGCGCTCTTCGGTCAGCCGGTTGCCGATCTTGTCGTAGGTCCAAGAGAGATTGCCCCAAGGGCCCGAGGCCGTCTCCAGAAAGTACTGGTAGTCCTGGTAGGTGTAGGTCAGCAATGTGTCCCCGGAGATCGTGGGGTCGATCTCGGCCCTAAATACCGCTCCCGCCTCCACCGTGAAGCCGTTGTCGAGGACAATCCTGTCCCCGGCGCGGAAGGTGATGTCGGCGCCGCCGGCAATGGTTAAGCTGTTCCCCGCCACGATCTCCCCGCAGGTCTCCAAGGTCTCGGTTCCGGTCAGGGTCTGTCCCGCGAGCAGCAGATCCTGCCCGCAGACCCCTTCGACCCGGATTTCCTCGATATTGCCCACGAAGTCGGTCTCATAGACCCAGCTGCGGTCGAGCTCATCGCCCGATACAGCGATCGAGTCGGGGAAGTAGCGCTGGTCAAACTCCCGGGTTTCGATCAGGCCGTTGCCGAGATCGAGTGAGGTCAAGGGCCCTGAAGGCTTGTAGGTCGAGGCCGTCACGATCGGCTGTGGCAGGTTTATCCCATCACTGACCGTCAGCGTCGCCTGTCGGTCGGCAAAGTCGTAGGTGTAGGTGGCGATCACCTCGCCCGGGTAAGAGACCTCGGTGCGGTTACTGTTCTCGTCATAGCCGTAGCCGAGAGCCCCGTCCTCGGTCACCCGGCCGTACCGGTCGTAGCAGTAGTCGACACTCTGGCCGTCGCGAGTGATCGAGGAGAGCCGGCCGATAGGGAAGCCCTCGGCACACGTTCCGGCGATGTCGTAGTCGTAGGTGGTGTCGAGAGTGTCGTCCGGATAGTCGACCGACTGGACCCGACCGAGAGCGTCCACCTGGCGATCGACCATGACCCCGCGGGCATCGGTTTCGCTTACCAGCTCTCCGTGGTCGTTGTAGGCGAAGCTGGTGCAGCCGCAACCCGGATCACACGACAGGTCATCCGGGCATTCGGGCTGTTGGAGAAACTCCGACTTCTGCTGAGTCAACAGATCCCGGTCGCTGTACTTGTAGCGAGTGACATTGCCTTCGGCGTCCGTGACCTTTATCAAGTGGTCCTGGGTGTCGTATTCGTAGGCAGTGATGGCCCGGTTGCCACCCGGCCCCGTCCAGGATTGCTCGATGGTAATCAGCCGATCTAGAGCATCGTACTCGTAAGCCTGGCTGGGGTCGGCGGGATAGTCGGCACGTGCGTGGCTTGCATCCCAGGTCTGCTCGAGATTGCCATTGCAGTCATAGGTGTACTCGGTCACCCTGCCGTCCGGATGGAGGATCTTGTCGAGCTGGCAGCGGGTCGAGTTTTGGAAACTCGTCTTCGATTGGGTCGCCCAGTCGCCGTCATCCGGGTCCCACCTCTGGAGCTTCTCGGTGATCCGGTTGCCGGCCGGGTCGAGCGTGTAGCGGGTCCGCTCCCCGGGGCTGAGAACGGTGTCACAGTCGTAGGAGGTCAAGAGCTCCGCCTTGCGCTCGATGGAGGTGAGGCGCCCGGCGGAGTCGTAACCGTACTCGAGGACGTTGCCTCGGGGAAGAATGGTCCGGAAGAGGTCCCCGAATTCAGAGTAGCAATGCTTGGTGACGAGATCGGCCTCGACGATCGGGGCGCCGGGCTCGACCGTGACGCTTCGCTGAATGACATGGGTCACCCGGTCGAGCTTGTCGTAGACGGTCTCGGTCTGCACTTCGTTGGGGTCGGTGACCATCACCCGGCGGTTGAAGGCGTCGTAGTCGAAGTGTGTGGCGCCGATGACGGGATTGGTGCGGCTCAGGGGCACTAGGCCCCCACGGTTCTCCTCGTCGTATGTGAAGCTCGTTATGTCGGTTTCTGGACCCGTCTCGTATCCAGGTGGATCGATGGTCTCCACCTGACCGAACTCGTTGTACGTGAAATCCGTTCGCAGCGCGAAGTTGCCGTCGCCCGGCCAGGTGGCCTCAAAGCCCCGGCTTTCGCGCCACTCGAGGTCCCCGGTTAGTGGGTCGTAGGACATCTCGGTTTCGCGGTACTCGGCCTCACCCACGGATGCCTGTTGCACAAGCGTCGGATAGGAGTGAAAGTCGGGGTCGTAGATCCACGTCGTCTGACGACGCACTTCCGGATCGTCCACCACCTCGTCTCTCATCTCCAGCTGGCCGTGGCCGTCATAGAAAAGCTCGGTGCGGTTGAGCTCGCCGTCGATGATTGCGCTTGGCAGGAGGGGATGAGCCAGGTCGTATTCGAACTGGACGTTGGGGTCGAGCCCACAGGAGGGACAGTCTCCTGTGATCATGGTGAGCCGCGGCTTGCCGTCGTCGATCCACTCGATGTGGTACTCGGCCGTGTTGCCCAGGGGATCGGTGACCGTTGTCAGCTCCGGTTGGAGCGGGTCGTCGAAGGATTAGCTCCAGACATCGACGGCATCTTCGCCCTCCCCGTCGAGATCCGGGTGGTCGCCGCTGGTATCGGTGACGGTCGGGCCCTTCCAGGTGCGGATGACGTTGCCGGAGCCATCGAACTCCCAGCCCCGCTCGACCCGGCTCACTCCGCCTGTGCCCACGAGATCCATCCGGGTCATGTAGCCCTCGAGGTCGGGATCGTTGTAGAAGAACTCCCAGAATGTGTCGTCGGGCCTCTCGATCCGGGTGAGCAGATCGCCGGCCCAGGTGTAGGTCCAGCTCCTCTCGGTGGTGTCGTCGATGCCGACCTCGGTGATGCTCTCGAGCTTGCCAGCGTCAGGCTCCTCGTAGTAGGTGAAGAGCTCCGTCCGTTTGTCGGGAAACGCGATCTTGGTGAGGCGGCCGTCGGTATAGGTGGCCGTGGTGGTGTTGCCGTTGCGATCGGCGGTCTCCCTCCAGAAGCCGTCGCCGTCGAAGTAGACGACCGTCCCGTCGAGGTCGTGGAGCTCCCAATCGGCACCGGTCCAGCGAAGCTCCCGAAACTCGTCGCTGGGGGAGTTGGTCTCGTAAACGCCCGCGACGAGGGCACTGAACTCCCGGAAGGAGCCGAACTCGGTGATGAGCCAGACGTGGCTCTCGTCGGGGTCGGGGATGATCCGCTGGGCCGCTTCGTGAGACCAGTAAAGACCGAGGGTCTCGGTCCAATCGTCCGAGCCGGGCAGTCCGGGATGGCCCGCGCCACCGGCACGGTAGGTCAGCGCCGGGTTGTTTGCCGGGCTGCCATTGGCAGGCGTGGTGGTCAACCCGCTGCCAAAGACCTCGGCACCACCGGCCGGCGTGGCGGAGCACTGACCACCCTCTGTCTTGGGCGGCTCGGGCGAAGGCGGCTCTAGACACCCGATTTGAGCACCGAGCCACTCGCCGCCGAGATTCGATACGTTCGTCTTGCGGCGACAGGCCGATCCATTCGCTGTCACCGGACAGGCGAAGGCAGTGACGGACAGCTGAACCCCCGAATGGTTGGAGCAGTCGATGCTGTCGAGGATCAGGGAGCTCGTGGATCGGTCCTGCTCGAGAATAAAGATGCCGGGAATTCCACAGCCTGAGACCGGATCGCAGCCTCCAAAGAACGGGGGAAGTGAGGGATCGCAATCAGGTGGGTCGCTTGCCAGATACCAGAAGACGTATGGCGTGGGAGCCGGGTCCGGATCCCAGGCAATGACGGTCTGGGTGTTGCCTGGATGATCAAAAACGACGGTGACCGTCAGGTCGCAAGGGGTTGTCTTCGGGTCGCAGCCCTGGGACGTCACGCCGGCCGAGGCCGACACGAGGGTTGGCTCGGCACAAAACGTTAGGTCATTGAGGCTGGGACAGCGACAGACCGCCGGTCCCGAGGAGGAGCAGATGGGAAGATCTGCCGGTAGGTCCTCCAGAGAGGTGTCCTCGGACCCACAGATCTGAGCACGAGCCGAGATTGGCAGCATGAAGAGGCCGGCCAGGATGAGACTTAGGACGACCCACTGAACTCGCCCTCCCCTGATCAGAGCGAACATGGCATCCCCCAGAACACATGGCGAGCAAGAAATGCCCTGCCATCCCTTCGGCGGCTCGGCGGTCTCGGGAGTTGGTGGTTCAGCCTGCTCCGATTGAGACCCGTGGCTTTGCGGCTCCGGCTTGCACCGGGTGTGCCTTTTCGGGGTAAGAACAGTATGGCGGAAGCCTTGCCGCTAGGCAAATAGACGGGTGTGCATGCTTCTATGAGCAGCAGAAAACGGGGATAGTTGCCCTGTTTGGCAGGTGTCGGCCGGCACGGTGGCCGGCCGCTTCGACCGCGACAGCCGACAAGCCCAATCGCCGCTGGAACTCGCCGCTACAGGCCGAGGTCTAGTTCGTCGAAGTGCTCGAGGCTGGGGATGACCCAGTCGGCGCCGGCGCTCTCGAGCTCTTCGGCGGGGGTCCAGCCGGTGGCCACGGCTATGCTCATGATGCCGTGAGCTTGCGCCGCGGACACATCCAGAAGGCTGTCACCGACGATGACGGTCTCATCCGCTCGAAACTCGCGGCCGGTGGATTCTCTGGCTCGCTCGAGAGCGACGGGTGGCAGACCTCTTCGTTCGAGCTGACCGTCGCCGAAGGCACCAAACGGAAAGAAATGATTGAGCTCGAAACGGGAGAGCTTGACCCTGGCTCCTTCCTCCCAATTGCCGGTCAGGAGTCCCAGTGCCACATCCTCACGTCCGGCCAGAGCTTCGAGCAGCTCCGGCACCGCCGGCAGCTGGAGCATTTTCGCGCCATCGAGATCGCGCTCCAGCCGGTCGACATAGACCTCCTTGAACAGCGGCAGCTTCTCTTCGATCTGCTGCCGTGAAAGACCCGCGCCCGCTTGAAGATCCATGACGATCTGGGTGTCGATCTTGCCGGAGAAGTCATAGCCGTCGAGGTCCCCGGTCTGACCGAAGACTTCTATCAGGGCCGAGCTGAAGATACCCCTCACTTGGATACCGCACTTGATGAGCGTGCCGTCGATGTCGAAGAGGATCAGACGCATGAAGATTGCTCTGCAGCCGGTACGCGCGATTGCGCGGTCGGCGGGTCAATCACGCCACTTGGGAGGTGACTTGGTCTCCAGGAAGGTGGAGATGCCCCGCTTGCAGTCTTCGGTCATACGCGCCTCGGCGTTGGCCTCGGCCGCCAGGTCGAGAGCTTTGTCCAAGGGCTGACCGATTACATCGAGGAGCAATCGCTTGGTGCGGGCGATCGACTCCGAGCTCGCCCGCTCGAGAATACCGACAGCCAGCTCCCTCCCCGCCTCCACCAACCTGTCGTCCGGTACCACGCGGTTGACCAGACCGATCTCCAGGGCCGTCTCGGCGCTTACAAACTCGGGATTAAGCAGCAGCTCGCGAATATCAGCGCCTCGCAGCCGGAGTGGCAGATAGGTAGCCACTAGAGACGCCACGAAACCGATACGGGCCTCGCTGTAGAGGAAGCGCGAGCCGGCGGCAGCCACCACGAAGTCGTGGGCGGTCGCCAGACCGCACCCCCCTGCCACGCAGGCGCCCTGCACCAGGGCAATGGTGAGAGCCTCCTGCCGTAGCACCGACTCGAAGAGCCGCTCGAGCCGCTCGGAGTCGGCGCGGTTCTCTTCCAGCCCGGCTTCACCCAACGACCGCAGATGTTCGAGATCCGCACCGGCCGAGAAGTGCTTGCCGTCACCCCCGAGGAGAACAGCCCTGATCCCCTCCGCGCGCAGATCCAGACTGTAGAGGTCGGTGATCTCTCCGATCATCGCGGGTGACAGGGCGTTGGCACGGCCCGGATCATCGAGCGTCACCCACAGCAGGTCTCCATCCCGCTCGAGCGCGAGGGCATCAAAGGCTGCCAGATCGAGCGCCTTCATTCCGAGCCACCTTCCAGCAGGTGATCCGGAACCTCGATCTGCATGGCCAGCAGACCCTGTGCGTGAGTCTTACCCTGCGCGTCGGTTTTGAGACTCTCGGTGCCCCCACCACCAAGCGAGTCGTGGAGCATGAAGTTGAGTGCCAGGAGGTTGGGCACTGCGAAGCGCTCGACCTGGCCATGGCAGACCTCGCGAAAATGCTCCTTGACCCTGTCGGGGGTGAGCTCGTCTCGAATCACCTGGTAGAACTCTGGCGTATCGGCGATGACGCCGACGTTGCTGCCGTCGCCTTTGTCACCGGAGCGGGCGTGGGCGATGCGAGAGAGCGGAACCTTCATGAGTCGGCGACGACCTCGCTCAGGCCTCTTCCACCGTAACTTCGATTTGACTCTCGACCTCTTCCCGCGCCAGCAGTGCCGGCCAGAAGGCGATCACCTCCTGGGGCTTGGGCCGACCGCCGGCAAAACCCGTGACCCCCGGTGGCCCGGCGGTGACCAGGGGAGCGATCTCATATCCAAAGCGCTTCACTTTCGACCGCTTGGGATCGCGCACCCCTAGCCGCAGCACGACTTCGGGTGGGTCCTCCGGTGGCTCCAGGATTCCGGGTAGACAGGAGCTCACCCCCAGAAACTCCACCGTTCGGCACTCGGGCTCGAAGTGGACCCCTGCTTTTTCCAGACGCTTGAACACCATGTCGGCGGAGAGGCGTGCCTTCTCCAGGGCCTTTGGTCCAGAGATGGTGATCTGGCCGGCGGCTTTGTACCCGTCGAGGTAGGACGCGGAGACCTTGAGATAGGGCGTCCGCGCACCCCCTCGGATGCCGCTCACCGACACTCGATCCGGTCCCGCCTCTGCCAGCCGGATCGTTGTAAAGTTGGCGATGACATCGGGTGTGATGTACTCCCTGGGGTTCCCCATCTCGTAGACGAGCTGCTCGGCAACCGTATCCACCGACACCATCCCCCCCGTCCCTTCGTGCTTGGTGACGGTGAAGGATCCGTCTTCCTGCGCCTCGACGATAGGGTATCCCACATCCCACAAATCCGGGACTTCCCACCAGCGGCTGAAGTTACCACCTGAACATTGGGGGCCGCACTCGAGGATGTGTCCCGCCACTGTCCCGGCTGCCAGATGATCCCAGTCATCGAGCTTCCAGCCGAATTCGTGAATCATGGGTGCCAGGGTCAGGGCGGTGTCGGTGACTCGACCACACAGAACGATGAGGGCCCCCTGGTCCAGGGCCTCGACCACCGGGCGTGCCCCGAGGTAGGCGTTGGCGCTGGAGACCCTGTCCAACAGCGGATCCAGCGGCTCTCCGGTCTCCATGTTCTCGAGATGGTGGCCGCCCGCGATGAGCTCCTGCAACCGCGGCAGGATGTCATCGCCCTCCACCACACCGACGCGGACCCCTTTTAGGCCCAGGTCCCGAGCCACCTTGAAGATCCTCTCGCGGCAGGCTTTGGGGTTGAGTCCGCCGGCGTTCGAGATCACCCGCACGCCCCGCTCCTGAAGCTCGGGCAGGACCCGGCTGATGAAGTCGATGAAATCTCGCGCGTAGCCTCTGTTTGGATTCTTGAGCTTTTGCCGCATCATGATCGACATGGTTACCTCGGCGAGGTAATCCATGCCGATGTAGTCGATCTCACCGCCCCGGAGCAGATCGACCGGAGCATCTATGCTGTCGCCCCAAAACCCCGACCCGTTACCGATGCGCACGGTCTTCATGCTCGGAGAGAGGTTAGCATCGCCACTCGAGAGCGGCCAGGATAAAGGTCACAGTAGGGGGGAAGATTAGGGCGTGTGGGCTTGGGGGCCTGGGGGACCTCAATCCCCCCAGCCCACACGCCCTCAAGCCCTTCCTCAGGTTTGCAGGACTCCCGTTTTGAATTCGCCGATCTCCGGGTTGGCGGCTACACAGGCCAGCGAACGGGCCAGGACCTCCCGGGTCTCGGCCGGATCGATGATGGCGTCGACCCAGAGTCGGGCCGCCGCATAGCGGGGATCCATCGCGTCGGCATAGCGCTTGCGGATGCGGGTCAGGAGCTCTTGCTTCTCCTCCTCGGTGACCTCGTCGCCCCGCTTCTTGAGCTGGATCGCGAGCAGGGTGTTCGAAGCCTGCTCGCCACCCATGACCGATATGGACGCCGACGGCCAGGCGTAGAGAAAGCGCGCGCCGTAGGCCTTGCCGCACATGGCGTAGTTGCCGGCGCCATACGAGTTGCCGACAAAAAGAGTGATCTTGGGGACGACCGAGTTGGCCACCACGTTGACCATCTTGGCTCCGTCCTTGATGATCCCACCGTGCTCGGCCCGGCTCCCCACCATAAAGCCGGTCACGTCCTGGATGAACAGCAGAGGGATCTTCTTCTGGTTGCAGAGCTCGACAAAGCGGGTCCCCTTGTCGGCGGAGTCGGAGTAGATCACGCCGCCGATCTGGAGCTCTTTGTCCGCCGGATCGGTACCGATTTTGCGCCGTACGATCGATCGCTGGTTGGCCACGATACCCACCGGCCAGCCATCGATCCAAGCCGTTCCACAGATGAGTGATTGTCCGTAGGTCTCTTTGTACTCGTCGAACTCGCTCCCATCCACCACTCGTGCCAACAGCTCTCTCGTGTCGTAGGGGCGTGATCGATCCACCGGCAGTATGCCGTAGAGCTCCGCCGGCGGGTAGAGGGGCTCGGTGGGTGGTCTCCGCGCAAAGGGCGCCTCCCCGGCCTGGCCCAGCTGAGCCATCTGACTCCGGATCTTTGTCAGGCAGGAGGCATCGTCGGGGTGGCGGTGATCGACGACTCCCGAGATGTCACACTGCACTATCGCCCCTCCCAGCTCTTCGTTGTCGATCTCCTCACCGATGGCCGCCCTCACCAGGTGTGGACCCGCCAGAAAGATGGAGCCCTCACCCTCCACGATGTGGGACTCGTCGCTCATGATCGGAAGATAGGCGCCGCCCGCCACGCACGGCCCCATGATGGCCGCCATCTGGAAGACCCCGGCCGCCGAGAGCCGCGCGTTGTTGAAGAAGGCACGTCCGAAGTGCTCCTTGTCGGGGAATATCTCGTCCTGGAGGGGGAGAAACACACCGGCCGAGTCGACCAGATAGACGATGGGCAGCCGGTTCTCCAGCGCGATCTCCTGCGCCCTCAGGACCTTCTTGCACGTCATCGGGAACCAGGCCCCGGCCTTGACCGTCGCATCGTTGGCCACCACCACCACGTCCCGGCCCTGGATACAACCGATCCCCACAACCACCCCCGCCGCCGGCGCTCCACCGTACTCGGCATAGAGGCCGTGGGCTGCCCACAGGCCGAGCTCCAGAAAAGCGGTCCCCGGGTCACAGAGCGCCGCTACCCGCTCCCTGGCCGTCATCTTCCCCCGCGCCCTATGGCGCTCCTGGGCCTCTAGGCCGCCGCCGAGCCGGAGGGTCTCCTCCTGGTCGTGAATCTCCTCGCTCTGCCCTCTCCAGTGACTGGCGCGGTGCTCGAAACCGCTCTCGTCCTCGAGCTTGCTTTTCAGGATCGACACGCTCTCCTCCCTTGGCCACCGCCATTATACGAACCCCGCGCCGGTCGAGCAGGCTGCTAAGATCGCTCGAATGATCCTTCGGGTTCTCGCCTTTGCCAGCGCGGCCGAGGCCATCGGCGCGGCCGAGGTCGAGATCGAGCTGGCCGACGGCAGCAGCATGGCCGACCTCGAGACACGGCTGACCACCGACTATCCGGAGCTGCGCCCCATATGGTCGAGACTCGCGTTGGCGGTCGACGGCGAGCTTGCCGGTACCAAAGCAGAGCTGCGGGACGGGACCGAGGTGGCGCTACTGCCCCCGGTTTCCGGTGGCAACCGGGAGAAGAAGACCGCTCTTACCGACGAGCCCATCGACATCGCCAAGCTCTGCGGCGAGATCTCGGACCCCGGATGCGGGGCCGTTCTGCTGTTCGTCGGCACAGTGCGCGACCACCACCAGCAGCGACCGGTCGACCAGCTCACCTACGACGCTTATCGACCAATGGCGGAGCGGGTCATGGAACGGATCGTCTCAGAGCTCGAGACCGCCACTCCTGGCCTCCGTGTCGCCATCGTCCACCGGCTGGGGGAGATCCCAGCGGGCGAAGCGAGCGTGGCGATCGCCACCGCCTCCCCCCACCGCGCCGCCTCCTACGAGGCGAGCCGCACGGCGCTGGAACGGCTCAAGCAGGAGGTCCCGATCTGGAAGCGGGAGCACTACGGCGACGGCGAAGCGGAGTGGCGGGAAGAGGAGAGGCTGCGCCCTAGCGGCCTACGCTGACCGATCTGGTATCGACCCGCTCTGGGGACTGGGTGCCAACCCAGGCCCGGAAATCCCACTCGAGCTCATCCCAGTCCGCCCCGAGGTGTTCCAGCAGCAGGTCCTGGGTCAATGCCTCACCCCGGGCCAGGGCGACCAGGAACGAGCGGAAGCCTCCAGCCAGGGACCCAGACTCGTCGCTCAGCAGATAGCGCACCCAAAACAGGCTCAAGCTGTAGTGGAGATGGACCCGCTCCGCGGTATAGAAAGCTTCGCTGTCGAGCTCCGTCAGCTCCTCGAATGAAGTTACCTCTCCTACCTCGAGGGCGTCCCGCAGAGCCCGCGCCTCGGCGAGACCGCCGACTTCAAACACGCTTTCCCCCATTCGCAGCGTCTCGCCACCGACGGTACCGGGGTGGAGGCGACCACGCTCGTCGATCTTGGCGTGCGAGAGGTCACTGGCCAGACCCTCTTCGAGCCATGGCGGCAGGGCCGGGCCGATCCCCCGTCGATTCAACAGATGGGTCAGCTCGTGGACCACACGCCCACAGACCACTGTAGAGGGCCAGCTCCCGGCGTAGAGGGCCACGATTCCTTTCGAGGTGAAACCCGCCGCCCAGGGCTCGACTGAGGTGCGCTCCTGGTCCCTGAAGAGCAGGAACTCTTCGGCGCCCTGGAACAGGAGAATGGCCTCGGCCGCCTCGCCCACGAGCTCGAGTCCATAACGCTCGCGATAGACGGCCTCCAGCTCTGCGGCCACCCGATCACAGAGCTCCACCAGCTCGGTGTCCGGGCTGTCGTCGGTATAGAGATCCCACGGGCCGAGGCTACCGGTGGACCCCGACAGCCCGAGCAGCTCCATGCCATCGGCCAGCCGCTCCGCACTGGGGGACCTTGGCGGCAGCGGCACCACCGGCTCCAGACCGCTGCCCAAGATGGGTGGCAAGGAGTCGTACCCCTCGAGGTGGACCCACGCAAAGCCCGCTGCTCGATGCACCTTGAACCAGTCGCCTTGTCGCTCGAAATAGGGCAGCATGACGACTCCACCGAGGGTCTCCGATATCAGAGCGCTCGCGTCGGGCTCCGCGTAGATCCGGGTCCCCTCCTCCACCCAGACGGTCCCCTGGAGCTCGACCAGCCTCTGCTCGACCGGGCTTGCATCTAAGACTCGTTCCACGGTTGGCTCTGCAACCGCGGGGGGCTCCGTCCTCGGGATGGGTCGAGATGGCGCGTACCGATCCTGGAACTTCTCGGCCAAGGGACCCAGGACCGGCCACTCGCGAGCTCGCGCGAGGATCTCCGATTCCGGATGATGGGTCAGCCAGGCAAAGCCCGCGAGGGCGCCAAGCAACAGCAGGAGGACCAGATAGGCGAGCCAATCCCGGCGCATAGGACCCTTAGTCTACGCGCCGACCCGGACACCAAGCCGGAACTCAGGGTTGGGCCGAACGGATGAACTCCGCCAGGTCCGATTTGAGCTGGATGAGCGAGGGCTTGTGGATGTACATCATGTGCCCCGACTCGTAGTAGCCCATGGAGACCTGGTCTCGCAGATCGGGGTCGAGACCCAGGTGCTTGAAGGTGTACTCGGTGGCAAAGTAGGGTGTCGCCAGATCGTAGTAACCGTTGGCGACAAACACCTTCAAGCTCGGATTCCGGGTCATCGCTTGCCGTAGGGTCTCGGCCACATTGACATAGCGATTCTGATACTCGTCGTAGCTCCAAGGTCGCACCCGGCCGGTCAGGATCTCGTACGGCAGATCGCTCTCGAACTCGAGCTCCCGACGCAAGTAGTCGTTGAGAGTGGCCGTGAATGGCCCCTGTATAGCGGCATAGCTGGGGTCGTACTCGTAGAACTCACCGGCGGCATTGCGATCGCTCCCGGTAAAGCGGCTATCGAGGCGGCCCACCGTCCGCCGTTCCTCTCGCATCAGCTCTTTGACAAAGCGGTGGATGAGGATCCGCATATTGGTCTGCCGCACGTACTCCGGGCTGAGGCCCGTGTAGCGGGCCACCTTCTGGACGATTCTGTTCGCGGTTTCGGGATCCAGATCGTCACCCAACATCAGGGCCTCGGCGTACTCGCCGCGGGCGAACTCCTCCACCTCGTCGAGAGTGGCCCGGAGATCCTGCTGTAGCTCGCTGTCGAGCTGCTGGTGGTACCAGGCGGTGGCGGTGTAGGTGGGCAAGAACAGGATGTAGGGCAGATCGTTGCCGACATCGAAACGCGCCGTCTGGAAATTGAGGATCGAGGAGACCAACATGATGCCATTGAGATACATGCCGTGCCGCTGCTGGAGATGTCCAGCCAGACCGGCGGCGCGGGTGGTGCCGTAACTCTCGCCGATGAGAAACTTCGGCGAAGCCCAGCGCTCGAATCGGGTGCTATAGAGCCGGATGAACTCCGCCACCCACTCCACATCCTCTTCGATGCCGTGGAACTGCTTGGGATCCTCCTCGGGCGCCGGCCGACTGTAGCCGGTGGTCACCGGATCGATGAAGACCAGATCGGTGACATCCAGAATCGATTGATCGTTGTCCACCAGCCGGTAGGGTGGCGGCAACGGCCACCCCTCGTCGTCCATCAACACCCGTCGCGGGCCGAGGGTTCCAAGGTGGAGCCAGACCGACGAGGAGCCCGGTCCACCGTTGAACGAGAATGTCAGCGGTCGACGGCTCGGATCCTTCTCCCCATCCCGTGTGTAGGCGATAAAAAAGACCGAGGCCTTGGCTGTACCGTCCTCCTCTTTGAGGACCAACGTACCGGCGGTAGCGGTGTAGGCGACTACCTGACCATCGATGGTGATCTGGTGACTCGTCTCCGAGAGGATCTCTTCCGGGGCGGCCTTATCGTCACCAGACTTTTCCTCCCCTTCCTTCCGGTCCTTGCTCTCTTGTGCAGCTAGATAGGAGGTGAGACACAGCGCAGTAGCGACGAGCCAGACAAAAGTGGTTCTCTTGTACACGGTTCTCCTCCCAGAAGACAACAGACGATCTCAATAGCGGGGTACCGACGGGTCGATCTCGAGACTCCAGGCATTGATGCCGCCGGTCAGGTTTCTCGTGTTCTCGAAGCCCATGCGGCGCAGAAAGTCGACCGCCCGGGCCGATCTGTTCCCGTGGTGACAGTAGACGACGATCTCCTCGCCTTTCTCGAGCTCGGAGAAGCGCTCCGGCAGCTCCATCAGGGGGATGAGCTTCGAGTCCTCGAGCCGACAGATGCGATGCTCCAGAGCGGTGCGCACATCCAGCAGAGTGACCCGCCGTGCCGCGTCCTGAAGGCCCTTGAGCTCGGCTACGGAGATGTCGATCGAGACCTGTGGCTGCTCGGAGACTGCTGGGTCGAGGCCGCAGAATCGCTCGTAGTCGATGAGCTCGGTCAGCGACGGACTTGCCGAGCAGACTGGACAGTTGGGATTCTTCTCGAGCTTGAGCTCCCGGAATTTGAGCCGCAAGGCATCGAAGACCAGGAATCGACCGATGAGCGGCTCTCCTCTGTCGATGGCCAGCTTGACGACCTCGTTGGCCTGCAGCGACCCGATGATCCCGGGGAGTACCCCGAGCACTCCGGCCTCGGCACAGGACGGGACCAGCCCCGGTGGTGGGGGCTCGGGAAATAGACAGCGGTAGCAGGGGCCCCGCGCTCCCCAGAACACCGAGACCTGACCTTCGAACCGGAAGATCGAGCCGTAGACGTCGGGTTTGCCGCTGAGGACACAGGCGTCGTTGACCAGGTAACGGGTCGGAAAATTGTCCGACCCGTCGACCACGATGTCGTAGCCCGCCAGAATCTCCCTGGCATTGCCGGAGTCGAGCCGGGTATCGTGGGGAACCAGCTCGATGAGTGGATTGATCTCGCCGAGACGCTGCAAGGCGGCCTCGAGCTTGCTCCGCCCGATGTCCGACTCCCCATAGAGGATCTGACGCTGGAGATTCGATTCGTCGACCTTGTCGAAGTCGACCACTCCCATCTTGCCGACCCCGGCGGCCGCCAGGTACATGGCCAGCGGTGAGCCGAGCCCGCCGGCGCCCACCACCAGGACCGAAGTGGCCTTGAGTCTCTCCTGGCCCTCGACCCCTACTTCGGGGATGACGAGGTGCCGGCTGTAACGTCTGATTTCGGCTGGTGTGAGCTGTGACTTCTTCGCCGCCGGCGACGGCGTCTTGGCACTCGTCGGCATCGCTGACCGCCGCTAGTCCTGATACTCCTCTTCGGGCGGGTACCTGATGCCTTCCTCGAAGAAGTCCGACCCGTCCTTTTTGAGACGCCAACTCTTGCGCTCGAGCACCACACCCTCCATCAGGGCCACGATCAGGTAGCTGACATCCGGCTGGGCGGCCTCCCGATCGAAGTCGCTGGGGTGTCCCTCGCCGTTGGGATGGGAGTGATAGTAGCCGACGACTTCCTGCCCTTCGCTCTGCGCCTCTTTGTTCGCTCGCAGCAGTGTCTCGGGGGCGATCTCGTACCGATCGCTTCCCCGATCCGGGTGGACGTTGTCCGACGGGACCACCCGCTCGATGATAATGGCGTTTTCGTCCTCACCGGATGGCCGACCCAACAGGATGCCGCAGCACTCCTCCGGATTCGTCTTCGAGGCGTGCTCCTCGATCATTCCGATGTCTCGGCGAGTGATGATCAGTGTCCGCATGGCAATCTCCCAAGGTCAAGTTGGGCCAGCATATGTCATCTTGCGACCAGTGGCAGCCCCAGAACCACCGAAGCGAGGATCGCTGCCAGCGTGAGCCCCAGTCCGATGAGTGCAGCCAACAGATGGTCGACCTTCTCCGGCTGGAAGGGATTGAGCACCCAGGACATACCGTAGCCCCCCAAAAACCCCCCCAGATGAGCGAAATTGTCGATTCCAGGCATGATAAAGCCAAAGATGAACAACACCACCGCCCAGGTCCAGGCCTGCTGTCCGAGCGCCGTCGACCCCCCTCGTCGCCCGTAGTAGACCAGCGCTCCCAGCAGACCAAAGATCGAGGCCGAGGCCCCGATGGTCAAGTTCGCGCCTCGCAGAAAAGACGGCAGAAAGCCGCCAAAAGCGCCCACGGTGCTGCTCAGAAGAAAACCGGCCGCGCCCGAGACCAGGTAGATCAGCATCATCCGTCCCGGACCGTACAGTCGGGCCGTCGCCGGCGCCAGCTGCCGCACCCAAAGCATGTTGAAGAGGATGTGCAGGAGACTGCCGTGCAGCCAGGTCGCCGAGATTATCGTCCACCAGCGGTGATAGCCGAAGACCGGCACGGCGCCGCTGGCGCCGAACAGGAACAGGCTGCTGGAGCTGGGTGAGAGCATCGACATCGGTCCACCCGTACCAATACCAGAGGGGTTGGTGACCAGAGTCAGGAGATAGAGGACCGCGCAGCTGCCGATGATGAGCTTGACGAAACCGACATCCTGACCCAGAACCTGCAGGACACGGGAGAAGCCCCAGAGCCCTGGGCTCGACCGCCCACAGTGGGGACAGACATTCTCTTGGACGCCGACCAGACGCCCGCAAGAGGGGCAGACGACCGAGCCACTCGTCTGGCGCTTCAGCATCCGGGAGGTCTCCGATCAATCAGTGTCACTCGACTCCTCCTCGGAATCCCCGGTAGCCGCCTCCGGCTCCTCGAGGCTTTGGACGATCTGCGTTACTTCCAGCTCCGCCTTGCGAATCTTTTGGCGGCAGACCTCAAGGAGCTTGGTCGCCCTTTTGAGCTCCTCGGCCAGCTCGTCGATGTCGATCTCGTCGCTTTCGACGCGCCCCAGGATAGCCTCGAGCTCCTCCATCGCTGCACCGAATCCGAGCTCTTGGCTCGTACCTTTGCTTTTTGCGCTCATCCTTCCTCCACCCGGCTCTTCAACTTCCCTCGAGCCAATTCCGTCCTGATCAGATCGCCCGGATCGACTTCGCGGGGGTGCAGAAGGAGCTTACCGCGCGAATCGCGAGTGATCGAAAACCCTCTCTGTAGCGTCTTCTCGGGAGCCAGTTGCCTGCAGATCATCTCCCATCCTTCGAGCCGCACCGCCAGCTCCCGCAGTTTCCCACGGGTCCGCGCCACGACTTGCTCGGCTAGCCGCTGAGTTGCCGAGGCCTGCTGTTCGACCCTTATCGGAGCGATGACCCTCAGTCGCTCGCGCACCTCCTCGAGTCGACCGGTTGCATCCCGTAGCCGCCTGTCGATCGCGGCGCTCAGCATCCGGGCCGCATGCGCCATCCGGGTCGAGGCCTCCGACAGACGGTATCGCGCCAGAGCCAACCCCCTCTCGGCCCGTCCCACCGCCTCCCGGCCGAGGCGAAGCGGCACCAGCGCTTCCCGCTGGAGAGCCTGGCGGATCTCGACCACACGCTGCTCCGCCACTCGCAGCCGCTCGACGAGAGACTCCGCCACCTTGGTGGGTGTCTTGAGAGCGGTGTGGGCGACCATGTCGGAGATCGACTCGTCGATCTCATGCCCCAGACCGGTCAGCACCGGCACCGGCGCCCGGGCCACCGCCTCGGCGATACGTCGACTGTCGAAGACAGCCAGATCGGCACGCGACCCTCCCCCCCGGATCAGGACCGCGCAGTCAACCTCCAGACCGGTGAGGGCACCGAGCGCCGAGGCCACCTCCTTTTCGGCCTCCCGCCCCTGGACCGAGGCGTGCACAAAGAAAACTTGGAAGCCGAATCCGCTCTCGCGCAGCGTGCTCAGAAAGTCGTGATAGGCGGCGCTCCCCTCGGAGGTAATCAGCGCCACACGAAGAGGAATCTCGGGCAACAGGTGCTCACGGTTCTGCGTCAGCAGACCGGCAGCCGTCAGGGCTTTTAGTGTCTCTTGGCGGCGCTTGGCGAGAAGGCCCAGGGTGAAGACCGGATCGACCTCGCGGACGACGAGCTGGAGCCGGCCAAACGGGGCATAGAAATCGACACTCCCCCGACAACGGATCTGTTGTCCCTCGGCGAGCTCCTGTCCCGTGTCGGCCAGCGACTTGTGGATTCGCTGGTAATCCCCACGCCAGGCCACCGCCTCCAATTTGCCGACGATCTCGTCTTTATCCCCCTTCTCGATCAACTCGAAGTAGAGATGCCCCCGCTGCTGGCGGCGCAGCCGGTTGATCTCCCCCGCCACCCAGACGGAGGAGAATGCCTCCTGCAGGAAGTCGCGAACGTCACCGCACAATTCGCGGACCGAGTAGGTCTCTTCCTGGAAGGACACGTGATGAATCAGTGATAGGAAGTCAGCTCGTCGGAGGAGGCGAGCGGTATGGCACGCGCCCATTCCACCGCCTCTTTCTCACCGAGCGTCAGCTTGCTGAGGAAGGTCTCGGCTTCTTCGCGATCGTGAAAGAGGCGCCAGATGAATGTGTGACCCGCCGGCGCGGTGAAGTAGGTGTACCGCTTTGTTCCATCACTGCTCAGGTCGAATCCGAGATCGGTTTCGCCATTGATGCCTACACAGGCCGCGGCGATCGCCCGAAAGGCCAGGGCAAGCGCCTTGATGGAGTCATCGTAGTCGCCGAGCTCCTCACGCGAGAGAGGCGTGTGGTACACGGCCACCTGGCCGGCATCCTCCTCCGCCAGCAGGTTGTAGGGAACATCGTGCCGGTCCATGGCCTCCCGAGTCTCGGCCGTGGTCACGAACACGTCGTCCGTACCGGCAACTTTGTAGGTGATCGCGAAGACGTCCTTATCGAGCTGCGCAAAGGCCTCGGCGAGCATACTCTCGTCTTCGATGGTGAAATAAAACAGGCTGTTCATCAGGCGTCTAGCTGTCATTTCGGAGCAATCTCCCCGGTAATTCAGGCGGCCGATCTCGAGACCGCGGCCGCCGGTACTTTCTTGGTGATCAAGTCGGACAGGCGAAAAGAGTAGTGAATAGGCCTATGCCACAAAGAGCGAGTATAGCAAAGGCCGGACGGAGAAGCTCTCCACAGGGACCTGGGGGCAATGCGAGTTAAGATTGACAGCAAAGTCAGAGCGACCCTACATGGATCAGCCACCGCAGAATCTCGCCCGCAACCTCCATATCCGGTCGCCAGCGGCCGTCGTTCATATCTGGCCCGACGACTCGAAATCCCGCTCAGAGGAAGTACGAGAGAAGATCGAGCGGGTTCTGCTCGAGACCGGTGGCATCTATCCCCTCAACCCGACCACTTTTGCCATTCTTCCCGAGGCGAAAGATCCGGCTCCTTTCGACACCGCGGTCCACATCTGTCGCCGCCTCCCGGTGGTGCTGTCCAAGGGAGACGAGCTCCGTCGAGATCCACCAACCCTCGGCATGCTGATCGCGCCGGGTGAGGTGACGATCAGAGACCGGCAGGCCGAGCTGAAATCGGATCCGTTCGGTGAGGACATCCAGCAGGCTCCCCCGCCTCTCGAAAGTCACGCCGTCTATCTGACCGGCTGGGCGGCTCATCAACTGGAGCACCCCTGCCAAATCATCTCTCAGCCCCCCTTTCAAGGCCCCTCGGGAAGGGCCTTTCCGTTGGTGAAGGTGGGGCCGCCGGTCGCCAGTCCCACGCCGTGGCGCAATCCCGAGTTGCTCGGCAGACAGCTGAAGCGGATCAACCGGCCCCGGCTGCTCGAAGCGATGCGAGACCTCATTGGGAATGCATCGATGCGCGTTCGGGGACCGGTGGGTTGCGGCAAGACACGACTCGTGTGGGACGCCGTGCAGCGCTCGGGTTCCCCGATTCTCTGGCTGAGAGTCCAGTCACCAAGGCGGCGAGATCTACCCTTGGGCCTCCAGGTCGCGCAGCAGCTGCTCAGCCCCCAGTCTCGCTCGGCGGATGATCACCTGCATCCACGGATCCAAGACCGGGAGCAGAGAGAGGAGCTACGGAAGCGACTAAAGGTCCACATGGGCGCAGACATGCGACCGGAAGAGACGCAGCTCGCCCAGTGGGTGCTCACGGCTCTCGACCGGCTTTTCTCCGCCACTGGCGAGCCGGTCTGGGTGATCTGTGACGATCTCGAGCAGATAGACGTCGGCGATCTGGACTTCCTCTCCCGAATCCTCGAATCCCCTCGACTGGGCGAGACTTTTCGGCTGATTCTCGTCGGGCGCGGTGGAGTCAGGCTGCCCGCCGACATCGAAGGCCTGCCAACTCTCGAGGTTGGACACTTCGAGGAGCGGGAGATGGCGGAGTGCGCGTCACAGCTATTTGCCGGCCTCTCGCTCCCCATCTCGGTACAGAGCCGCCTCCTGCAAACAGCCGCGGGCAACCCGTTTGCGCTGGAGGAGGGAATGGTGGCCATGATCCGCGAAAAGAGCATGCGCCGCATCTACGGCAGCTTCTTCTTCAGTGGTGACGAGGAAGCGGATTACAGTCCGTCAATGCGCCTCGTCTGTCACCTGCAGGCAGAGGCCAGCCGCCTGGGTGGGCCCGTTCCCTTCTACATCTTGTCCCACCTGGGGATGGGGGCGCCGGCGGCCCCGGTGGGAGCTGCCGCCTCGACTCTTTCCTCGTGGTCTACCCTCGACTGGGAAGTCGCTGGTCTCGAATCGGGACTGCTACGACGTACTGAGTCTCCGTGGGGTCCAGGACTCACAATCTCCTTCCCGGCCACTGCCCTGGCCCTCTCCTACGCGGTCGCACCCGAGTCCGAATCGATCACCCGCCAGGTCGTGGGCGAAGCTCTTGCCGACCACAGCGAGGGTGGAGAGGCCAACTGGGAGACCTACCGCCTGCTCGTGGGGAGCCCCCTCGCGGTCCACCCCCTCTTGAAAGTCACCGAATCCTCCTTTGTGGGCCAGATACCGCGAAGAGAGTTGCTGGCGGCGTTGACCGCGGAGATGCGGCTACACCGCGAGAGAAAAGGCGATCCGGAGATCGAGTTGGAGCTGTTGTGGCGGATCCTTCCCATCGCTCGTCGTCTAGGCCAGGTCCAGAATCACGCCGAGGATCTGGCACGCGGACTCGAACTGGCGACCGACCAGCCCAGCCGGATGCTGGCCCTCGCCGGGACAAAGGCCGAGCTGGACCAGGAGGCGGGGCGGTTCCGCGAAGCCGAGGCCACCATGCAGAGTGCTCTCAAGCTGGCCCGTGACACCGACCACCGCCGACAAGCACTGCTGCTGATCCAGCTCGGTCGGCTCTTCTTGCGTGAACAGAGGTACGACGAGGCCACCGAGCTCTTCACCAATCTCGGCAAGGCGCTCGAGCAACAGGGCTCGGCGGCCCTGGACGCAACTTGCGACTACTTTCTGGGCAATATCGCGTTTCACGAAAAGAGACTCAAGGAGGCCCTGAGCCATCACCAGAGAGGCCTGAAGAAACGCCGCGAACAGAATCTACTCCGCCCTATCGGCAGCTCGCTGTCGGCTCTCGGCGCTGTCTGTGTGGCCATGGGCAACTACCCGCAGGCGCTCGCCGCCTTCCAGGAAGCCCACGAGATTCTCGTGGAGCATGGCAAGAAGGCCGATGTGAGCTACACGCTCAGGGGTCTGGCCAGCACCTACACCCGACTCGGAGACTATGCCTCTGCAGCTCATCCGATCCGTGCGGCTCTGCGCATCCGCGCCGGCAAGGATGACGTGGCCGGCGAAGCCATCGCTCGCCTCGAGGTGGCGGAGAATTACCTTCTCCTCGGTCAACCAGGCGCCGCCCTGGAGGATGCGCGCAAAGCTCACTTTCAGCTCACCCTACTGTCGCTCGAGCCCCATCTCTCCAACGCCGAACAGCTTCTCGGGCGTATCTTTCTGAGCCAGCGTCAGTACGAGGAGGCTGAAGCCCACCTGCGGGTGGCGCTCGAGAGACACAAGGAGCAGGGCAACTATCTCGCCTCCGGCTTCGATCGGGCCTGGCTACTGGAGATGGCGCTGCTCGCGAACAACGACGAGGGTATTCGCAGACAGGCCATCGGTCTTCGTGAGCTGGTGGCCAATCTCGACCAGACCGACCGCTCCGAGCAGCTGGATTATCGTCTCTATCTCGGTCTCGATTGGCTCAACAAAAAAGGCCACAATGTCGGTGACCCGGTGAGTTATCTGGAGCGCGCCTACAGAGAGCTGCTCCGCAAGGCCTCCCATCTCCGACCCGATCAGCGTCACCAATTCGTCTACCAGAACGCCGAGAATCAGAAGATCGTCGACGCCGCCGCCAAGCAAGGCCTGCTCGACGCCTGAATCGGTTTCTACGGCGCCGCGGCTTACCGCGCCGGATTGAACGCCTCGAGGTAGGCGTCCATCTGGCGCCGCTCGTCGGTGTTCAGTGCTTTGTACTCGATCAGATAGGTGTCGCCCGGCGGAGGAATCGGCAGCCGCACGGTGGAAAAGGCCTCCTCGAGCCCGTCGCACGCCAGACCGGTCCCCGGGATGAGCGAGAAGCCCTCGCACATGGTGACGATGCGACCGGCAAGCTCGCTCTGAATCGCAATCTCCACCTCTTTGGGGTTCTCCACCGGAGTGACGAGAATGCCCTCGTCGCTCTGGGCCAGCTCGACCCGGGCAACGATCTCCTTCTCCTGCTCCGGCAGGATGATGTCGTCCTCCAGGCTTCCCGGCAGACCGGCCAGCGTGAGGACCGCCACCAGCTTGGCACTCCCCGAGAAGCGGACCCGGGCAACGACCTC
The DNA here is from genome assembly GCA_049678185.1 of Thermoanaerobaculia bacterium. GTDB lineage: Bacteria > Acidobacteriota > Thermoanaerobaculia > Multivoradales > JAHEKO01 > M0029. The sequence goes on along the minus strand of JBAUDS010000339.1, from coordinate 85,495 downwards.
GTGGGTGCCGTCGGCGGCCGGACGCAGTTTCACCAGATGCTCGTGAATCTCGAGCTCGTTTGTGGGAGAAGTGAGCTGAACGGTGATACCACCGCCACTGAATGGGACCATCTCCACCGGCACATCCCGATGGACACCGTTGACCCGGTCCGACTGGAGGCGATGAAAGCTCTCGTCGGCGGCCCACCCGCGCGTCGTGACCGTGGGGATCCACAGCGAACCGATTACCGCGACAGCAAGACAGGATCGGATCCTCAAGGGTAGTAGCCTCGAATTGTGCGTGCTTTCAGTCCACCCTTCTTCACCTTGACCTCCACCTCGCGGTAGGTGCCGTCGGTGTTGGGCATGTCCGAGGTGTAAGCCAGCAGATACTGGCTCCGCAGCTCCTCCTCGATCTCGTCGTAGACCCCCACCAGCTCCTCCGCCTGGCCAATGAAGAATACCTGCCCACCGGTCTCCTCGGCCAGGTTTGTCAGCTTACGGCGGATTCCGACCGACAGCTTGCCCACGTTGAGACCGACGCTGTAGATCGCCACACCGCTGCGGCGGGCGTATTCGAGCGCGTCGCGGTACGGAATACTGCTGCCGGTGTCATCACCGTCCGAGAGCAGGATCAGCGCCCGACGTCCTCGGATTCCCCGAAAGTAGTAGAGGCCGGTGGCGATCGCATCGTGGAGCGTCGTCCAGCCCAGCGAGCGGAGATCCTCGAAGCTCTCCTCCAACGCTGAAACGTCGTCGGTACGCGGCATGATCAGCACCGGCTTGTCGGCGAAGGCCACGGCAAAGGCCTGGTCGCGGGGGGTGAGGATACTGTCGAGAAAGCCGAGTGCCGCCTTCTTGGCCTCGGGCAGGGAATCGGCCATCGAGCCCGAAGTGTCGATGACGAATCCAATGGTCAACGGCAGATCGACCACCAACTCGAACTTCGAGACCGTCTGGGGTCGACCGTCTTCACTTACCTCGAAATCTTCTTGCACGAGGTCGCGGGCAAAGTCACCGGAGCGATCGGTCACCGTGGTGTAGAGCTCCACCAGGTTGACATCGACCTCTTCCAGATACTGCGGGGCATTGAGGAAGCGGACCTCTTCGGCCCGGCTGCCGTCGTCGAGAGTCGCCATGACCGTTAGATAGGCCATCGCACCGCTCGCAGGGACATCGATCTCGGCCTGCCAGGGTGGCTTCTTGAGCTTGGCTACGCTCTGCTCGTTGACCAGGAATTCCACCTCTTCGACCCGGCTCTCCTCGGGTACGACCACTTCGGCGGTCGAGAGAATCCGCCCCGACACCGAGCTTCCCTGTATGGGCTCCAGTATCCGCACCCGCAACGCCCCCCGGGGCTGGTTGAGAACCACCTCGTCCGACGCCACCAGCTCCCCGGCCTGGTCGTAGCCTTCGGCACGCACCAGCTGCTCGGTCGGGTGTGGGGCCAGTCGGAGCTCGGCCGAGAAGGGTCGGCCGCTCCGGGTCATCTGGCGCTGGCCATCCACCAGAAAGGCCACCTTCTGTATCCGCTCGCCGGTCACCAGCGCCTCGGCGCGCCAAAAACCGACCACTACGTCTTCAGCCGGCGGGATCAGGAGCAGGTCGTCCTTGCCGGCAATGACCACGCGCTCGAGCTGCTCACCCATCGCGATGACGGTGCCCTCGGGAACCGGTGGCAGCTCCATCTCCTTTGGCTCGGTCGGAACTCTGAAGCCCCGATGCAGATAGCCCTCCCCACCTCCAACCTCGTCGCGCACCCGGAGGTGGATCACGAACTCCCGATCGGGGCGGAGTGCCCGCTCGAAGGCCAGAGCAATGTGTACCGCTTCCGCAGGGGGCTCCAGCTTGTACCTGACCTTGATCTCGTCGAAGAGTTGACCCTCCTGCTCAATCAGGCCGTCGATCGAGAGAATCAGCTCCCGTTTTTCGCCCTCGGCCGACGGCTCGAGTTGGTTCTCGGGCGGGATCGCGACCAGAAACAGCGTCACCATCCGCTGCCGCAGCCGATCCGGAAAAAAGACCTCCGGGCCTTCCAGCACCAGGCGCGATCGTTCGACTTCGAGGGGGGTGGTCAGGGCATACTGGACCCAGGCTGCGAGATCCGATGGTGGCTCGAGATAGCGGGCCACCTGTTCGTTGGTAGGTCGGTTCCGTTGGAAGTCACGCAGGGACCGAATCCCGGTGGCGTCGTCGACCTCCCGGGCGGCGGGGCACTGCTGGAGGTCGATCCGCTTCGCCGTGATCACCCCACGGAGCTCCTCCCACTGCTCCATCCAGTACTCCATCTCTGCAGTAAAGAGGACTCGCTTGGTCTCCATCGGCATCCAGAGCCGGTAGGGTCTGTCTTTCGCGGGTCGGTAAAAAAGCAGGGCATTCGTGGACGACTCGGGCCCATAGGTCCAGATCTCGATCGGCTTGAAGGTCATCCCACATTCCACTTCATTCCGGGTGACCGGTGGTCCACGAAGAAAGAGCACCCGCGCCCGATCGTCGAGCATGGTGAGGAACTCCTGATGCACCAGCTGTTGGCGCCGGTCGATCGCCTGGAGCAGCTCGTTCTCCGGGGTGTCCGGGAAGGGGTCCTGGTCGAAGAACTCCTCGATGAGGCGGTCGCGGTCGGCCGACGACGCCTCCAGCAGCTCTTTCTTTTCGTTCCGGTCGAGGAGCAGGACGGTCCCGTCCTGGACAAAGCTCCTCTGGTGCTCGGGCCACATGGCGATCTCTTCTCGCACCGATGCGGCCACCGCTGACGCCACTAGAGCGAGCACCAGCCCGTTTACGAACAGTTGTCGTTTGCGCATATCGTTTTTGTTCTGCAATCCCGCTGCCACTCCAGCCCTTTCCACGGTATCCTCTACGGACGATCCGTTCAGCTGATCATACGACCTCCAGGCCTTCCAGGACTCAGACGAGAATGCCGACCACAAGAGCCAACGAGCCCATCGCCAGCTACGCAGACGGAGATACCGTCACCGGCTTTGCCCTGTTGACCAAGAAGGAGCGCCGCCAGGACAAGAACGGCCGAGACTATCTCGATCTCGAGCTGGCCGATGCCAGCGGCAGGATCGCCGCCAAGGTCTGGTCCGACAGCCGCGCGCTCACAGGAGATTACGCCAGTCACGATTTCGTGGCCTTCAAGGGCCTGGTCCACGACTACCGCAGCCAGCTACAGCTCAACGTGAAGGACTGCCGCCGGGCAACAGCCGCCGACCGGCAGCACGGCTTCGACGAAGCGGCGCTCATACCGTCCACCCGGGAGGACATCGACGATCTCTACACCCGTCTCCAGACGACACTGCAGGAAAACATCGACCGCCCCCTGCTCGAGCGACTGGTCGAGCAAACCCTCGAGGTCCACGGCGCGGCGCTCCGCGAGCACCCGGCAGCCAAGGCTATCCACCACGCCTACCGAGGTGGGCTCCTGGAGCACATGGTGTCGATGCTCGAGCTCGCGGTACCCGTTTGCGACCACTACCCGGAGCTCGATCGAGAACTGGTGCTCATCGGAATTCTTTTCCACGACCTCGGCAAGCTCCGTGAGCTCGGCGCCATGCCGGCCAACGACTACACCCCCGAAGGACGGCTCGTGGGACACATCGTCATCGGCCGCGATCTGCTGCGCGAGCGCTGCCAGGCAATCGAAGACTTCCCCGCCGATCTGCAGCTCCACCTCGAGCATCTGATCCTCTCCCACCAGGGTCGTCTCGAATTCTCCTCCCCGGTCGAGCCCAAGACCCCCGAAGCTTTTGTCCTCCACTTCCTCGACGATCTGGACTCGAAGCTCGCCCAGCTGCGTCAGGCCCGAGATCTCGGAGAGGATCCGCAGTGGGTCCACGGCCTGGGTCGGTATGTCTTTACGAGGCTGAACGGAGGTCCGCAGCAGTCCGGTGAGCAAGGAGAAGAGCCTGGAGCCGAGAGCGACCCCGACCAGAAACCGTTGGAGCTATAAGCTACAAGACCTCTTCCCGTTGGCCCCGCTGCGGTAGACTCCATCTACACTCACAAGATGATCGGTTCGACGGTATCGCACTACAAGATCGTGTCGCAGCTCGGTGGCGGCGGCATGGGTGTCGTCTACAAGGCGGAAGACACCCGGCTGGGGCGCTCCGTGGCGCTCAAGTTCCTGCCCGAGAAGCTCGCCGACGATCCGCAGGCGCTGGAGCGCTTCCGGCGCGAGGCGCAGGCGGCCTCGGCGCTCAATCATCCCAACATCTGCACGATCCATGACATCGGCGAGCACGAGGGGCAGCCGTATCTGGTCATGGAGCTGCTCGAAGGGCAGACCCTAAGGAGTCTCATCACCGACGATCCACTGGCTGGCGAGCGCATCACGGAGCTCGCGATCCAGATCGTCGACGCCCTCGACGTGGCGCACTCGGCAGGGATCGTCCATCGCGACATCAAACCGGCGAATCTGTTCATCACTGCCCGCGGCTACGCCAAGATCCTGGATTTTGGCCTCGCCAAGCTGACAGAAGGTCAGACCGATTCCCGCTCGGAGGTGCCGACCGCCCCCGGTCTCGACGAAAGCCTGACCAGCCCGGGAGCGACCGTCGGCACGGTTGCCTACATGTCCCCCGAGCAGGTGCGGGGTGAAGAGTTGGACGCGCGCACCGACCTCTTCTCGTTCGGCGTCGTGATGTACGAGATGGCGACCGGCAAGCCCCCCTTTGCGGGTACGACCTCGGGTGTCGTCTTCAGCGAGATTCTCGGCGGCCGCTACATCGCCCCCGCGCGGCTCAACCCGGCGCTGGACGACGAGCTCGAACGGGTGATCGTCAAGCTGCTCGACAAAGACCGCGACATCCGATACCAAACTGCGAGGGATCTGCTGGCGGATTTGAAGCGGCTACGGCGGGACACCGGGTCGGATCACTCAGTAGCCACACTCGAGCCTCCCCCACCCTCGGGTGCCATACCGATGGCTCCTACCCCACAGCAGGGTGCGACCCAGATCTCCTCGGGCTCGGTGTCCGCGGTCTCGTCACCCTCGACCGGTTCGGTCGTTGTGGTAGAGAAAGGCAGCGGCAAGGCACCGTGGTGGGTCGCCGGGGTTGCGGTCGTGGGTTTGATCCTGCTGGCGGCGCTCTGGATTCTGCGCCCACAGCAGCAGGCCGTGGAGACGCCGACAGCCACCGTGCCGGAGACCGTCGCCGCGCCGGCAGCGCCGGCCCGCAAGATGATCGTGGTGCTGCCCTTTCAGAACATGGGCAACGCCGAGGACGAGTTCTTCGCCGCCGGTATGACCGAGGAGATCACCAGCCGCCTGGCCGCGGTGAGCGGTCTCGGGGTCATCTCGCGCAACAGCGCCGCACAATATGCGGGCGGTCAGAAGACCATCTCCCAGATCGGCGACGAGCTGGGAGTCGACTACGTCCTGTCCGGCACCGTGCGCTGGGCGCGTGATACCGAGGGTGCGAGCCGGGTCCGCATCACCCCCCAGCTCATCGGGGTGACCGACGACACCCAGCTCTGGTCGAACACCTACGATCGGGTGATCGACGACATCTTCGAGGTGCAATCGGATATTGCGGGTCAGGTCATCGGTCAGCTCGATATCGCGCTGCTGGGCACCGAGCGCAAAGCGCTCGAGGCCAAACCCACCGACAACCTCGAGGCCTACCAGCTTTACCTGAAGGGTTTGGACTATTCGCGTCGGCCCGACCTCACACAGCGCCAGTTCCGGGTCGCGACCGACATGTTCCAGCGCGCCGTCGAGCTCGACCCGGAGTTCGCCCAGGCCCACGCCCATCTGTCGCTGGGTCATTCACGCTCGTACTGGTTCGGCATCGACACCACCGACAAGCGCATGATGCAGGCACGTGCTGCGGCCGATCGGGCGCTGCGGCTCGACCCCACCCTCGGTGAAGGGCATCTGGCTCTGGGTTACGTTCACTACTACGGTGCCAGAGACTACGAGAAGGCACTCGAGGAATTCCGTCAGGCCGAGAGGCTCTCGCCCGGCAATGTCGATGTCCCAGCGGCGATGGGCTACATCTACCGGCGGCAGGGCAAATTCGAAGAGGCTGCGGCGAGCTTTATGAAAGCACTGGAGCTCGACCCCCGAGACGGCGCAATGGCCGACGAGATCGCGCAGGCGAATACCTATCTTCGCCGGCACGAGGAGACCGATCGCTACTACGGCCGATCCATTTCCCTCACTCCCGATCAGATCTCCGCTTATGCGGGCAAGGCCGCCAACCTGTGGCGCTGGAAGGGAGACACGGATGCCGCCCGGGCAACGCTCGAGCGGATGCCCGAGCACCAGAGCACCAGCGCGGTCTGGGCCTGGGTGTTGAGCGAGGGGGCGCTGGGCGAGTTCGAGTCCGCCCTCCGCCGGCTCGAGGCCGCACCGTTCGAGTTCTTCGACACCAGCACGGTCGCGGTGACTCCCAAGTCGATGTTGAAAGGCTGGATCTTTGACCTGATGGGCGAGCGGGAGAAGTCCGCGGCCGCCTTCGGGGAGGCGCTGCCACATCTCGAGCGCTACGCGCAGGACCAGCCTGACGATGCCTTCGCGCATGCCGGTCTGGCCCTGGTGCTCTCGGGTGTGGGGCGTTACGAGGAAGCGATCCAGGAGATCGAGAAAGCAGCGGAGATGCTGCCCCTAGCCAAAGATGCGATTTACGGTCCTATCATCATCCAGCAAAGTGCCACCGTCTACACGCGAGCCGGCGACTACGACACAGCGATCGACCGCCTCGAGACACTGCTGTCGATCCCCTACGACACCACCACGACTGCCCTCCGCCTTCACCCCCAGTGGGCACCCCTCCGCGACCACCCTCGCTTCCAGGCGTTGTTGAAGAAATACGAGTAGGCTGCAACCCGGGGGGAGGTAATGGCCGGCGGCAGGCTCACCACTCCATCCGATAGAGCATCCAGTACACCACCACCCCGGTCACCGACACATAGAGCCAGATCGGCAGGGTCCAGCGGGCGATGGCCCGGTGGCGATCGAACTTCTGGCGCAGCGCCCGCACGAGGGTGATCAGTGCCAGGAATGGAACCGCCGCGGCGAGGATCGAGTGGCTGGCCAAGATGGTCAGATAGACGGTGCGAATTGTTCCCGTCCCCTGGAAGCGCATCGAGCCCACCTGCGAGTGGTAGTAGAGGTAGGAGACGAGAAAGAGCACCGAGCAGGCGAAGGCAGCCAGCATGCACGCCCGATGGGCCGAGGTCTGCTGCCGGCGGATGAAGATGAAACCGACGGCCAGAAAGACAGCGCTGACAGCGTTCAATGTGGCGTTGACAGTGGGGAGCGCCGCAATCTCGAACATGCGTGGATCATAGCCGACACCCCTGGAGATCGCAGGCCTCGACCAACCCAGCCGGCACGGAGGCCGGCCGCTTCGTCACCGATGCCTGAGAAACCCGGGAGGACGGACGGGGCTAGGATTCGGTGGATTCGGCCTCGACGTCGGTCTCTTCGGGCTCTTCTTCGGCGGGGAGGATCTTGGCGAGCTGGCCGGCCATCCACTCGTCGAAGCTCTCCTCGGTGTGGACCTGGAAGAAGCCCCGCATGCGGTAGTGGCCGAGACCGCAGAGCTGCGAGCAGCCGATCTCCCAGCAGCTCTTGTTGGCGGCACAGGCGGGGAGCTGGGCCTCCTCGGGAGTGGTCATTACCGGCACGAACTGGATCGGGATTTCCATCCCCGGGATGGCATCCTGTTTGACCCGCATGGTGGGTAGGAAGAAGCTGTGGATGACGTCCTTCGTCGACAACAAGATCGTCGCCGCCCGGTTGACCGGCAGGTGGAGCTGGTTGATGGTGGTCACGTCATCGACGGCGAAGGGATCGTTTCGGTCGAGGCCGATGGCGTTCGAGGCATCGAGCAGCGCCAGGTCGGTGCGACCAAAAACGCCGTCCGGTCCGGGATAGTGGACGTTCCAGGCAAACTGCTCACCGATCACCCGTACCTGGAGAGCATCCATCTCGGGCGGGTGTGGTGCCACCCACCGCGCCCAGGCCGGAATGGCAAATCCCACCAGCAGAATCAACTCGGCAACGACGATGCCGCCTTCGATATAGGTCGAGAAGTGGTTCCTGACACCGGTGTAGCTGGCCTTTGCGTTCTTGCCGGCGCGAAAGCGGAAGAGCACGAAGATGAAATAGAGACCCCAGCCCACAAACAGGATTGCCATCAACCAATGGAGCAACGCCATCAGCTGATCCAACTCCGGACCGTGGGCCGATCCGTTCACGGGTAGCCAGCGCTCGAGGAATTGCAGCATTTACCCAGCTCCTCCCTGAATCAGATGTATTCCCGTCCGGCGTTGACGCAGCCGACGGCCTCGCTGCCAGATGCTCACGAACAGGGCGACAAAGCTCCCCTGGACCAGGGCGATGACCCCCAGTAGTGCCAGGATGCCGTTGTTGAGGCCGGCCGTCATCGCTGCGTCTTTGGCGCCGTAGCAGACGGCGCAGGCGTCGGTGGTGTCGGGATATAGAAGTGCAGCAGTGACGACGATGGCCGGCACAATGAAGGTCTTCATTCGAGCTTCCTCAGCTTGCCGAAGTAGTTGATGCCGTAGATCGTCATCAGCAATCCGGCCAGAAAAAAGATCACCGCCGTCACCAGACCACCGATGCTCCCCAGTTGGAAGAATTGTTGTGCTCCCCAGGCTCCTACCAGCAGTGACAGCACGATCGACGCCACGATAAAGAAGATGTGAAATCCCTTGAGTGACAACATCGCCTACCCCAATCTGTCGACATATCCGCCCAGAGGCAGAAAGATGAGAGCCAGAAAAAAGATCAGCGTCAAAATGAGGACGGACAAAATCAGCTTCCGCTCCGAAATGAGGTGCATAAAGAAGGCCGCCACCAGTGAGCCCTTGATCGCGGCGATAAAGAGTGCCACGGCCACCGACGCGGCGACGCTCAGATCGAGCGTGCTCACGGCCACGGTGATCACGGTCAGGGCCGCCAGGGCCACAAAGACCAGCACATAGACCCGCGTCTCCTTCTTGATCTCTTCGGCGGTGTGAGCAGTCATTCCTCTCCTCCTACAGCAGATAGAGCGCGGGAAACAGGAAAATCCAAACCAGGTCGACAAAGTGCCAATAGAGACCGACGACCTCGATGCGGTTGGTGAAGCGCTCGGGCTCGGTCTGCCACATCTTGCTCCCCGCGGTGAGAAAGTAGGCGATGACCACCATGCCCCCCAGCACGTGAAGCCCGTGAAGCCCGGTCAGGGTGAAGTAGATGGCCATGAAGTTGTCGGTGCTGGGATAGAGGTGATGCTCGAACTTGGCGCCATACTCGATGCTCTTGATGACCATGAAGGCGAACCCCAGCAGCAAGGTCAAGCCCATATAGAGACGGAATTTGCCGAACTCCTTGAGCCGTAGGGAGGCCCAGGAGAAGACCATGGTCACACTCGAGGTAATGAGGACCATGGTGTTGATCGTGGCGAGCGGCACGTTGAGGATCTCCCACCCCTTTGGCCACATCTCGGCGCCGGTTCTTAGCAGGATGAGGGTCGAGAACAGAGCGCCAAAGAGCATCACTTCGGAGGCCAGAAAGAGCCAGATGCCCAGCTTGGCGTTGTAGAGACCGGTGTCGGGGCGTTCCTCGACGGTGTACGGGATTTGCATCACTCAGCTCTCCTGCTCGGCATGTTGGGGTAGAAAGCCGGTCTCCCGACCCGGCGGGCTGTACTCGTAGGGGCCGCGGGTGACCACCGGTACCTGGGGGAAGTTGCCGTGGGCGATCGGCGGCGACGGGGCCGCAGCCCACTCCAGAGTCGTCGCCTGCCAGGGATTGCTGTCGACCACACGGCCCTTCTTGATGCTCACGAAGAGGTTGATGATGAACGGGATCTGTGCCAGCAGCAGACACCAGGCGGAGACCGACATAAAGGTGTTCCAGTGCAGGACATCTTGCGCATGCGCGTACTGCATGCCGCCGTCGTAGAGGCGACGCGAGACCCCGGCCAGCCCTTGAATGAACATGGGCATGAAGATGCCGTTCATGAAGATGAGCGAAGGCCAGAAATGGAGCTTGCCCAGAGTCTCGTTCATCGCGCGCCCGGTGATCTTGGGGAACCAGTAGTAGATACCGGCGAAGATCGCAAAGATCGTCCCCGGCGCCACGACATAGTGGAAGTGGCCGATGACGTAGTAGGTGTCGTGCAGGTGGATGTCACTCGGCGCCAGGCCCAGCGGCAGCCCCGTGAGCCCGCCGATGCCAAACATGGGCAGGAAGGCCAGAGCAAAGAGCATCGGCGTGTTGAAGCGGATCGAGCCGCCCCAGAGCGAGATCAAGAGCGCTGAGAGGATGACCACCGACGGCACCGAGATGATCATGGTGGTGGTCTGGAAAAAGGAGCTGATGGCGGTGCCCATACCGGTCAGGAACATGTGGTGCGCCCAGACGATAAAGGACATGAAGCCGAGAAAAATGACCGAATAGACCATCGTCTTGTAGCCCCACAGGGGCTTACGGGTGTTGTTGGCGATGATCTCGGCGACGATTCCCATCGCCGGCAGGATCAGCACGTAGACCTCTGGGTGGGCCAGAAACCAGAAGAGGTGCTGCCAGAGCAGCGGGCTGCCGCCACCCGCGACCTCGAGGACTTCCCCGCTTACCACCAGACCGCTGGGCAGAAAGAAGCTGGTCCCCGCCACCCGATCCATCAGCTGCAGGATGCCGGCCGCCTCGAGCGGTGGAAAGGCCAGCAGGAGTAGAAAGGACGTGACCAGCTGCGACCAGACAAAGAACGGCAGGCGCATAAAGGTCATCCCCTCGGGTCGCAGCTGAAAGATGGTGGTGATGAAGTTGACCGAGCCCAGCAGCGACGAGGTAATGAGAAAGACCATGCCGAGGAGCCACCAGGTCTGACCGGTGGTGGCGATGTCGGAGAGCGGTGGATAGGAGGTCCAGCCCGAGTTGGCAGCGCCACCGGGGACGAAGAAACTGGCGAACATGGTGACGCCACCCAGAAAGTAAACCCAGTAGCTGGCCATGTTGAGCTTGGGAAAGGCCATGTCCGGTGCGCCGATCTGGAGGGGCAGGACATAGTTGCCAAAGGCCCCCACCAGCAGCGGCACCACCCCGAGGAAGACCATGATCGTGCCGTGCATCGCGCCCAGCTGGTTGTAGAACTCGGGCAGGATGATCCCACCCGGCGCGTTGTCCTGACCAAAGAGAGCCCCGATCACCGGCACCGGCTGACCCGGGAAGGCCAGCTGCCAACGCATGATCAGCATCAGCGAGAAACCGAACAGGAGAAAGAGCAGGGCGGTGAAGCCGTACTGGAGACCGATGACCTTGTGGTCCTGGGAGAAGATGTACTTCCTCCAGAACGGCTCTTCGTGATGCTGCTCCAGATCACTCATCCGCGACTCCTCCTCCGATGACCCTCCGGAGACTCCTGAGTGGAGCTCCATCTCGGCCACCAGCAACAAGGTGGATCCGAGATTCGATCAAAAATCCAATTGGCGGACGGAGTCTATGACAACCCAGCCGGCACCGCAAGCGAGACGATTCGCAAAGTCTAGGGCCTTGGAAATCGATCGGCGATCTCCCGCCAGTTGTTACAGCGATGGATCTCGCCGGTCGCTTCGGATCCGATCGAGGGTGGCAGCTGGCGGTTCCAGGGGCGATCGAAGAGCAGCACCTGGAGACCCAACTCACCGGCGAGAAACTGGGCCATGTCGGCCGAGTCCTCGACGGCGAGGCAGTATTCGGTGCGGCCGAGCTCGGAGAGGGGAACCACCGACGGGCCGTCGTTGGGCCAGCCGAGACGGGAGTACTTGTCCACAAAGGTCAGCGACTGATGTGGGACCCCGGCTTCGGCAAGCCATCTCTGCGACACATCGTAGGTGGCCGACGGTCGTCCCGTGACCACCGCGACCTCGTAGCCGGCGGCGACCCAATCCTCCAGCACCTCGACGGCCCCTTCCACCGGCTCCATCGAGCCCAGAATCTCCGGCTCGTGCACCTTGCGCATGAACTCCTCGAGCTCCGGAGGCGCCAGCTCGAAAGAGCGCCCCAGGTCGAACCAGGCGATGTCCTCGAAGTCGACGGTCTTGCCGTAGTCCCGCCGCAGAATCCCAAGAAAAGCTCGGGCCGTCTCGCACAGGACATCGTCGAGATCAACGTAGATGCGTGGCGAGTCGAAACCCATCTAGTCATCACCCTTCAACCGATTGTGCGCGGCGGCCGAGGTCGAATCGATGGCTGCCGAGTCGGCTTTCGAGGATATAGCGCTCTGGACGCTACTTGAGCGCCTTCCTCAGAATCTTGTCGATCTGGCTTTCAGCGAAATAAGTGTGGTCGGTTTGCAGAGCAGACTCGCCTGAAGCTTGACCCTTCATGAGGAGCTTGCCATTGAGATCGATAATGATCACCTGCACCGAGCTCATGAGCGTGTCGTAGGCGGTGTCGTGGACCTTGCCGGTGTCGTATTCGGTCCACGCACTGTGGTGCCCCTCGCGCTTGCTGCCGAGGATCGTGGGCAGCATAACGGCATCACAGCCGAGGTTGCGTGCGGCCTCGATGACCGCTTCCTTGGTGGGCTCGACGGCAGAAGCATCGAAGAGAGCCTGCTTGACGTTCGCAGAGCCCACGACTTTGGCCGGAAAGTTTTTGCCAACCGCTTTGTCGAGGTGCTTCTCTATCTTGACGCAGTTGACATCCTCGGTGCAGTTGAGCGGGGCGATGGCCAGGCTCTTGATGGAGGATGGGAAGCCTGCCGCTTTCTGGACATCGACCGCCGCCAGGCCGGCCGTGGCGACGAGGAATCCGAAAAAGACGATCGAAAGTGTCTTCATGTAATTTCCTCCTTGGGCGCGAGTGTATCGCACCGCAATTGGCTGGTCGCGAACGGATTTGATCAGCCCGGTGAGAGGCAGAAGGGCTATTCGTTCAGAAAGGCATCGATAGCGGAAAGGGCGTCCTTCATGGTTCCGCGATCGTAGACCATCAGGTTGCCCACACCAGGAAGCCAATGGAACTCTTCGAGCCCGGCGACGCTCAAGTAGTGGGCGGTGTCCTCCAGCCTGACAAAGCTCTTGGGCTGAGTCATCTGCCCATAGTGCTCATCGAGATAGCTCTTACTTGGCTCGCTTTCCAGCTCTCCGTCGATCAACAAGATCGGCTGATGGTGCTCGCCTTTGAAATAGTCCAGGACCGCTGCGAGAAACGTGGCTTCATGGATCTTCTGAAACGTGTCCACCGCGAGCAGTTTCTCCAATCCTCGCACCTTCGAGAAGCGCTCTCGAAACTCCTCCCGGGACCGCGCGGAGGACACTTTCAGTCGTTTTCCCGGCCCGATAACCACCACCCTCTTGATTCTCTGGTCTTTCTCACTCGCCTTGATGGCCCAGGTGCCTCCTAGAGAATGCCCGACGATGAACAAACGCTCACTGTCCACCCTGTCGAGTGAATCCAGAAACGTGAGAGCCGCCGCAATATCCTTCGTCGAATCCCAGGCATCGACCGAGCGGGTATCGGCAGGGGTCTGCGAATCGCCGAAACCTCGCAGATCGATGGCCAGCACGAGGTATCCCTTTCGCGCCAGCTCTTCAGCGAGGAGTGGGTAGAGGGCCAGTCGGCGACCCCAGAGGGTGCTCCCATGGACCAGCAAGATCGCCGGATGTGGAGGAGAAACCCCCGGTGGCTCGTACAGCTCACCAGCGAGGATCAGATCCTCCGCCTGGATGAATACGCTCTCTCCCGATGCTAGGTAGCCAAGGCGTTTATCCAGAAGATTCCCGTGAACAAGAATCCTTTCCACACGACTCTTGACGGACCATGGCAGAACCCGTCGCAGGAGAAACACGCAACCTATCGCCAGCAACGCAAGCAAGCCGATAAGCGCGAATTGACGTAGCCGTTTCTTGGGCATCGGCCTCTGCAACGCGATGGTCCCACTGCCGTTAGCGGCCTTGCGGTTGCACCAGTTCCTCGTAGCGGAAACAGTCGACGGTGTGGTCGTTGACCATCCCCACGGCCTGCATAAAGGCGTAGCAGATGGTCGAGCCGACGAAGTTGAAGCCCCGCCGCTTGAGCTCGCGGCTCATGGCGTCCGACTCCGCGGTCTGAGCGGGAATCTGCTTCAGACTCCTCCACCGGTTGACTTTTGGGAAGCCCCCGACGAACTGCCAAATGAAGTCATCGAAGCTGCCAAACTCCTCCTGCACGGCCAGGAAGGCCTTGGCGTTGCGGATCTCCGAGGCGACCTTCAGGCGGTTGCGGATGATGCCGGGGTCGGCGAGCAGCTTGGCGGTTTTCTTCTCCGTGTACCCGGCCACCTTGACGGCATCGAAGTTGTCGAAGACCTGCCGGTACCGCTCCCGTTTCTTGAGCACCGTCGACCAGCTGAGACCGGCCTGGGCGCCCTCCAGGATGAGGAACTCGAAAAGGGTGCGATCGTCGTGGACCGGGGTGCCCCACTCCCGATCGTGGTACTCGACCATCAACGGATCGGTACCGGCCCATTCACAGCGGTTTTTCATGGCTCTGGGTATCTCCTTCGATGATGTCGGCCGGCACGGAGGCCGGCCGCTTCGTCCTCAAAGCGCCCTAGCCGTCGGGGCGCGTCGTGGAAGCCCCATCCATCATCCGCTACCTGCAAGGGCCTGCTCGAAATCGGCGATGAGCTCTTCGGGGTCTTCGATCCCCACCGATACCCGGATCAGGTCATCGGTGATCCCGAGGCGCTCCCGATCTTCGGGGGTCTGGCCCAGGTGCGAGCTGCGGGAGGGCCGTACGACCAGGGTCTCCACTCCACCCAGGCTGGCGGCGTGCAGGGGAATCTTCACCCGCTGGAGGAATAACTCGGCGGTCTCCGCGCTCCCGGCATAGAACGACAGCATCCCTCCATATCCCGAGAAAAGCTTGCGAGCAAAGGCGTGGCCCAGATCGGAGGGCAGACCCGGATAGTTGACCTTCCGGATCTCCGCTCGCCCGGCGAGAAACTCCGCCAGCCTGCCCGCGTTCTCGTTCTGCCTTGCCACCCGCAGCACCAGGGTCTTGAGCCCGCGCTCGAGGAGGAAACAGGCATGGGGATCGATCGAGCCACCCAGGTGGAGCAGCAGATGGCGCACCTTGTGAACGTGGGCCTCCGAGCCGATCACGGCCCCCGCCACGATGTCGCTGTGACCGTTGAGATACTTGGTGGCGCTGTGCACCACGAGATCGATGCCAATCTCCAACGGACGGAAGTTGACCGGTGTGGCGAAAGTATTGTCGATCATCGAGATCAGATTGTGCTCGCGTGCAAAGGCGACCACCGCTTGGAGGTCCCCCACCTCCATCAGCGGGTTGGAGATGGACTCGACCAAGATCAACTTTGTCGTCGGTGTCAGAGCCTTCTCCCAGGAGCTGGCTCCTTCCGGATCGGCGATATCGATAGCCGTGTAGCCGATCCCCAGCCGGGGCGCATCCTCGTCCAGAAAACTCTGGGTGCCCCCATACAGGGTCTTTTGTGCCAGCACATGGTCCCCCTGACCCACATTGGCCAGGATGGACGAGGTGATGGCGGCCATGCCGCTGGCGGTCGCCAGTGCCGCCTCTCCCGACTCGATGGCGGCCAGTCGAGCATGCAGCGCCAGGTGGTTGGGCGAGTTGCTCAAACGGAGGTAACGAACCGCGTCATAGGTGGCCTCATCGGCCATCAGAAAGTTGGCCGATTGAAAGATCGGCGTCACCACCGCGCCTTCGATATTGGGTCGGGGCGCACCCGCGTGCACCACGTTGGTGTCCAAAGTGCGGAATCTCTCTTTGTAGTCGGTCACGGTCTCCCCCTCGTGTCTCTATCGAACGTTGCCTGGATCCATCTCCGGCTTGTGGCCCGCCGAGAGCCTGCTATCTTAAACCACGCCGAGACCGTGCTACGATCCGGCCGCTTCGAAACCGGAGAGCATCCGAAACTCACGCTCGAGCTCGCCCATGAATCCTCGCCAACGTCGTGCCCGAGCCCTTGTCGGGCTACTGCCTGTTGCCGTGGCGGCACTGGCCATCGGCGCCTGCAGATCTGACGAAGAGACTGGAAGGCCGGTCGAGCTCCGCTTTGCCGACTACCTGGGACCACAGCGGCGCCAGGTGTCCACCGACTTCGTCCTACCGGACCGTGAAAGAGACGGCGATCGGCTGGGCTTCGGCTGGGCCATCAAGAAGCCCGAAGATCTGGAAGAGACCGTCCTGGAAATGAGGCGAGAAACGGCTCGACTGCAGTTCTTCTCTACCGGCGGTGACGCGAGGAGCCTCGAGATCGAGGCCTACTGGAGCGGGAATCCCACCAAGGCGGCACCCACCATCGCCCTCCGGCTGAACGGCCACCAGCTGGCTGATCTCGATGTGGGCGACGCCTGGCAGAGCCATCGAGTGGACATTCCCGATTGGACTGTTCGACAGGGCCTCAACGTCCTAGAGCTTCAGCGGGGCACCGAAAGTGCCACGCCGCGGCGCAAGCGCAGGTTCCCCCGTTACCTCCGTCTTCGACATCTCCGCGTCCACGCCGCCCAAGAGCGGCCAGTCTGGTCGGAGCGGCCGACCGAGATCGCCCTGCTCGACGGATCTCGAGGGAAACCAGGCAAGCCGGTCATTCAGATGCCCACCGACAGCTATCTGGATCTCGTGGCCGAGCTCCCTGAAAACTCACGCCTGGTCGGGCACTACACGGTCGAGTTTCCCTTAGAAGGCGCCCGGGAGGCGGCGATCCTCTACGTCGAGCTACTCGATGGCGAAGGGAAGACGCGGGAGCTCATGGTCAAGAAGCTGAGGCGTCCGACCGAGAAACCGAGGCGACTCGGCGTGGATCTCGACCGGTGGTCGGGGGAACTAGTCCGCCTCCGGCTGGGGGTGGCGGGAGCGGGCGAGGCCCTCGTCCAATGGCACGATCCCAGGATTCAGGGTCGAGGTGAAGCCAGCACCAAGGCAGTCGAGGGAAGCGAGGCGGCATTCACACCACCTCACAGCGGCCGGCTGGGCCGACCCGACGTGGTATTCATCCTTCTCGATACCGCGAGGGCCGACGCCTTCTCCTGTTTTGGCGGTCCCTACCCTACCCCTACTCTCGACCGACTCGCGCAAGAGGGGACCAAATTCAACCGCGCCCTGGCACCCTCTTCCTGGACCGGTCAGTCGGTGCCGGCGATCTTCACCGGGCTCTTTCCCGACACGCTCGGCATCCAGCACTGGGGGAGCCGGATGCCGCCAGGCGTTCCCACCCTCGCCGGGCTGCTTCAAGAGACCGGTTACCACACTCTCCTCTGGTCCCAGCACCCCTTCTACCGCTTGCACAAAGACCTGAAATCAGGGTTCAAGGCGGTTCGCCTGCTGCGCTCTCGAGTCGTCGACCCCGAAGATCTGACTCATTGGCTCGGTGAGAGAACGGAGCCGACCTTCGCTTTCGTACACCTCCTGCCCCCCCACTTGCCCTATGAGCCCCCTGCTCCCTATCGTGGCCTCTTCACATCGTCGTATCAGGGAGAGATCCCCGTGACCGCGGATTTCCTCAATCAGTTTCCGTATCAGCGCTCCCCAGAAGAGGTCGACTTCGAGGACCTCCGCTACATAAAGGATCGTTATCTGGAGCACTCGGTCTTCGCCGACTCGCAGGTGGCGGAGGTGCTGAATATCCTCGAAGAGCTCGGCCGGTATGACGATGCGCTGATCGTGATGCTCGCAGATCATGGCGAAGGCTTCCTGGAGCACGGTTTCTTTCTTCACGGCCAGAACCTCTATGACGAGTTCCTGCAGGTGCCACTGCTGATCAAATGGCCACAGGGTGTCGACGGCTTCGCCTCCTCGATCGACCAGCCGGTGAGCCTCGTGGATCTCGTACCCACGCTCGTCGACGGCCTGGATCTACCAACCGAGCGAGGCTTCCAGGGGATCAGCCTTCTACCTACGGTATTCGGGGATGCAGAGCCCCGGCGATCTCTCTACTCCACCACGCGCGGATCCGACCAGGGTAGCCAATCACCGAACACCAGCTCCATGCTCCTGCTGGATGGGTGGAAGATCATCACCAACAGAATCACTCTGG
This sequence comes from Thermoanaerobaculia bacterium, assembly GCA_049678185.1. GTDB lineage: Bacteria > Acidobacteriota > Thermoanaerobaculia > Multivoradales > JAHEKO01 > M0029. The sequence continues at coordinate 67,511 of JBAUDS010000339.1, read as the reverse complement.
AAACCGAGGTCTACAATTTGTCCGACGATCCGGAGGAGAAACACAACCTCACGAGGGAGATGCCGCTGCAGGCGCTTCTCCTCCGCCAGGAGTTGCAGCGTCGAATTTGGCTCAACGAGGGGTTTCTGGAAAGTGGTGGCGGCGAGATCGATCTGGAGACGATCGATCGGGAGGACATCGAGCACCTCCGGGCGCTTGGCTATCTGAACTAGATCAACCTCCGGACCGTGCTACGATCCCGCCCGCTCCCGAACTGGCGAGACCCTCGAGCCTCCGCGCGACCTTGCCCATGACCCTCTGCCGCTGTCGCCTCCGAGCCCTGGTAGGGCTTCTGCCTGTCGCCATGGCGGCACTGGCAATCGGCGCGTGCGAATCTGCCAAAGAGCCTGGAGTTCCCGTCGAGCTCCGGTTTGCCGACTATGTGGGACCACAGCAGCGACAGGTCTCCACCGATCGCGTCCAACCGGACCGAGAAAGAGATGGCGACCGGCTGGGCTTTGGCTGGGCCGTGAGACAGCCGGACGATCTGGAAGAGACCGTTCTGGAGATGAGGCGGGAGACGGCTCGACTCCGGTTCTTCTCTGCTGGCGCCGACGCCCGGAGCCTCGAGATCGAGGCCTACTGGAGTGGTGATCCCGCCGCAGAGGCGCCCCTCATCGGTCTACAGTTGAACGGTCAACACCTGGCAGAAATAGCGGTCGGAGATGAATGGCAGAGTTATCGAATCGACGTCTCAGCGGGGACTGTTCGACAGGGCGTGAACAACTTGCAGCTTCGGCGGGAAGGGGAGAGCGCGGCTTCGCCGCGCAAGGGGAGGTTCGATCGCAACCTCCGTCTTCGGCACCTACGCATCCATACCGCGGACGATCGACCGGCCTGGTCGGAGCGGCCGGCCGAGATCACCCTGCTCGACGGGTCCGCGGAATCTCCAACCAGACCCGTCATCCAGATGCCCACCGACAGTTACCTGGATCTCGTGGCCGAGCTGCCGGCAGGCTCCCGCCTGGTCGGCCACTACACGGTGGAGTTTCCGGTCGTCGGGGCACGAGACGAGGTGACCCTCTACGTCGAGCTACTGGATGGTGAGGGGCAGACACGGGAGCTCATGGTCGAGAAGCTCGGCTCTTCGACCGACAAGCCACAGCGGCTCGTCGTCGATCTCGCCCGGTGGTCGGGAGAGCTTGCCCGCCTCCGGCTGGGGGTGGCAGGACCGGGCGATGCTCTTGTCCAATGGCACGATCCCCGGGTCCTGGGTCGAGGTCCATCCGGCGTCACCGCGTTCCAGGGTAACGAGGCGGCATCCACGCCCCCTCGTAGCGGGCGGTTGGGTCGACCCGACGTGGTGTTCATCCTGCTCGATGCGGCGAGAGCCGACGCCTTCTCCACCTTCGGCGGACCCTACCCGACACCCGCCCTCGATCGACTCGCGGAAGAAGGGACACGTTTTACTCGCGCCCTGGCGCCCTCCTCCTGGACCGGTCAGTCGGTGCCGGCGGTCTTTACCGGGCTCTTTCCCGACACGCTTGCCATCGAGCACTGGGGGAGTCGATTGCCCCCAAGCGTGCCCACTCTGGCCGGACTGCTCCAGGACGAGGGCTACCACACTCTCCTCTGGTCACAACACCGCTTCTACCGCTGGCACAAGGACTTGCAGAGGGGTTTCAGCGAGGTCCGCCTCCTTCGCTCTCGCATCATCAACACCGAAGAGCTGAGCCAGCAGCTCGATCAGAGCCCACAGCCGACCTTTGCCTTTGTACATCTCATGCCGCCCCACACCCCCTACGACCCCCCGGCCCCCTACCGGGGCCTCCATTCCTCCTGGTACCAGGGAGATATCCCTGTAACCACCGGGTTTCTGGGCCAGTTTCCATCTGGGCGAGACCCCACAGAGCTCGGCGCTGATGATTTGCGCTACATACGGGACCGGTATCTGGAGCATGCTGTCTTCGCCGACTCGCAGGTCGCCGAGGTGCTGAGCATCCTCGAAGAGCTCGACCGCTACGACGATGCGCTGATCGTCGTCCTCGCCGATCACGGCGAAGCCTTTCTCGAGCACGGCTTCTTCCTCCACGGCCAGAGCCTGTATGACGAGTTCATCAAGGTTCCACTGCTGGTCAAATGGCCACGGGGCATCGACGGTTTCTCCTCGTCGATCGACGAGCCGGTGAGTCTTGTCGATCTAGTCCCCACGCTTGTCGACGGCCTGGGTCTTGCTTCCGACCGAGGCTTCCAGGGGATCACCCTTCTACCCACCACCTTTGGGGAACCAGCCGTCCGGCGACCTCTCTACTCCACCACCCGCGGCGTCGGCCTGGGAAGCCAGCCACCAAATACCAGCTCCATGCTGCTGCTCGATGGATGGAAGATCATCGACAACAAGATCTCTCTCGAGACCGAGCTCTATTACCTGGTCGACGATCCCGAGGAGCACCGGAACCTGGTCGACGAGATGCCTCTCCAGGCGCTTCTTCTCCGCCAGGACATTCAGCGGCGCATTTGGCTCAACGAAGTGTTTCTGGAAAGTGGTGGCGGCGAGATCGATCTGGAGACCCTCGATCAGGAGGACATCGATCACCTCCGGGCGCTGGGTTATCTGAACTAGCCGCCAGCTGGAAATAGTGATCAACCCCCGGCGCTGACCGCCGCCAGGTCACGTAGCAGTCGCTCGAACTCCTCCGAGTGGAAGCCGTCGTAGTAGCCACGGATCTCGCCCTGCCCATCAACCAGCACCAGACGCGTGCTGTGGAGGATCGGCTCCTCCTCGCTGGCAACCCCCTGCGGTGGCGAGGCGTCGACCCCCAGCTTGAAGCCCTCGATCATCAGGGGATAGATGTCCTCCCGGTCGCCGGTCAAAAAGAGCCAGCAATCGTCGGTGACGCCAAAGGACTCGGCGTAGGCCTGGAGCACTTCCGAGGTGTCGTATTCGGGGTCGACCGATATCGAAACCCGGTGAACCCGGCTGTCGTCCGGGAGGGCCTCTTTCAACCGCACCATGATGGCGGTCATCCGCGGGCAACTGATGCCACAACGGGTGAAGATGAAATCAGCCACCCAGGGAGAGCCTTCGAGGTCTGCGAGGCCGACTTGGCGACCATCCCGATTGACCAGAGAGAAATCCGGCACTCGACCGAGCCGCAGCGGCGGTTCCGACTGCGTCTCACGGGTCCACCGCGGTGCCATCAGCGCCGTTACTACGACCGCCAGCATCACCGCCACCAACATTCCCCAGAGCAAATGACGCCGCAGCGGCGCCCCTGTGGAATCGCTCATCCGGCACCTCTTTGTTTGATAACCAGCAGAGTCACCGTGTCAGGCAACTCGATCGAGCACCATCACCGCCAGGACCGCCGGCAGATAGAGAACCGAGGTCAGCAGCACCCGGCGAGCAGCCAGGGCGGAGAGGGAAACGGCAAAAGCAACACACATGGCCAGAAAGAAGAGCCCCAAACCCATGGCCCCCAGAAAGTAGGTCGAGCCGGTAAGACCCAGCGCCGAAGGCAACAGACTGACCGGCAGCAGCGCCGCGCCGTAGAGGACCATTTGCCGGGCCGTGCTGCGGCCGTCGGGTTGGATCACCGGCAACATCGGAAAGCCCGCTCGAGCGTAGTCCTCACGACACATCCAGGCAATGGCCAGGAAGTGAGGCAGCTGCCAAAGAAACAGAATGGCGAAAAGTGCCCACGCTCCGGGGTCGAGACTCTCGGTCACCGCGGCCCACCCCATCATCGGCGGAATGGCACCCGGCACGGCGCCGACCACGGTGGCCAGTGGGCTGATCTTCTTCAGCGGGGTGTAGACAAAGAGGTAGCCGGCGAGAGCCGCAGCCCCGAGCAGGGCGGTCAGCAGATTGACACCCAGCGTCAGCTCCACCAGACCGGCAACGGCCAGACCCACTCCGATAGTCAGAGCGAGGTCGGGATCCATGCGGCCGGCGGGTAGAGGTCGGTTGGCTGTGCGTCTCATCAGCGCATCGATGTCCCGCTCCAGGACATGGTTGAGCGCGGCCGATCCGGCAGCCACCAGACCGGTTCCAAACAGGGCGTGTAGCACCGTTGCCATTGGCACCCGGCCGCCCGATGCCAGCAGCAGGCCAATGCCGGCGGTGACCACAACCATCAGCGTAATCCGTGGCTTGGTGAGCTCCACCATGTCCGCCATGCGGACTCCCAGCGACAGGTCGCGGGCCTCGAGGACAGTCGCCCTCACGATGTGGCTCGCTGTAGTTGGGGGTGACTCAGAATCTCGACAGATTGCGGCTCCCGAACCCTCCGTGCCAACCAGTCGAGGTGCCAGCTGGACAGAGTGAGTATCAGGCTGACGGCAAGGAGCGCGGCGCCGGTCCCGACGTGGAGGGTGTTGGGAAGCACCGCCTTGCTCGTCAACACGACAAAGCCGCCGAGGGTGCCCTGGACCAGCACCAACAGGGTCAAGATCCCCGAGCTGGTGACCAGCCGGCGTTCCTGCGAGGCGAGACGAAGCACTCTGCCAAAGGTCCAGAAGATCATCGTCGCCACCAGGAGGGCTCCAAGCCGGTGGGCAAAATGGATCCCGATGGCAAAGTCGAATCGCGGAGGAATCAAACCGCCAAAGGCCAGGGGAAAGTCGGGGATCGCCAGACCCGCACCGGTGTGACGCATGACGGCACCGACCAGAATCTGCAGGTAGATGAGTCCCGTGGTTGCGGTCGCCAGATGGGCCACCCGACGAATGGGGCCGGAGGCGTCGATCGGCGCGCTACCCTCGACCCACCACCTGGAAGTCGCCACCGCGATGGTCACGATCAGACAGAGAAAGATCTGCGCCAGACCCGCATGGCTCACCGAGATCGCCGTCGGCAGAAAAAAGAGCACCGTAAGGCCGCCCAACAGGGCCTGCGCCAGGACGGTCGCCACTGCCAGGTAGGCGAGGCGCCGGACCCAGCGCCGCTCCTCGCGACGTCCGACCCAGACGGCCAGCGCCATCGTCAGCAATGCCACCGTGCCGGCGATGAGGCGGTGTCCGTGCTCGGCCCGCACGGTCTCGATCTGCCACCAACGGGGCGGATTGAGAGAGCCGTAGGAGAGCGGCCAGTCGGGCACCGAAAGACCCGCCTCCAGGCTCTTGACCAGCCCGCCGGCGGTGATCAGCAGCACCACGGCACCGGCCAGAAAAACCGCAAAAAGATGGATCCCCCGATGGAACTGCGGCATTTTCTTGCTCGCTCCGAAACAGACGCTCTTGATTTGAAGCCCTTACCCGGACGGCGAGAGTCTATCGCGAAGCCCGCCTCGAGGTCCAAGGTGCGCCGGCATCCCGCGCCGGGGATAGGATCTAGGCGAGGTCGATGCACGATGATGTCGAGCAACCTGCCAGCAGTTCCAATAGCGGCTCTCCTGGTTGGGTTGGCCTGTGGCGCACCCAACCAGGAGTCGCCACCAGTCGAGACTCCAACGGTCGGACCCGAGTCCCAGACAGAGGCGCCCGACATCGGCCTGGATGAATCGACCTCCCCCGGTTTCGTCGTACGTGCGGTCGCCGTTCCGCCACGCGAATCCCAGACGCCCGACGACGAGTTGGTAATGGCGGCCCGCGACCTCATGACCGATGAGGGCCACGAGCGTGCTTGTGGCCCCTACACGATGTACACCGACGTAGAGGACGAGGCACTGCTCACGACCTGCGAGCACCTCACCTCGAGTCTCGATGCGACCTACACCCGCCGCTATGGCCTAACCCCTCTTGGCCAACCCGCCGAGGCCATCTTTCTGTTCACGAGCCTCGACCAGTACCGGAGCTTTGTCCGACAGCAGACGCGGATGCCCATCGGCTACGCCGCCCACGCCGACGCCGGCCGTGGCTATCTGGCCCTCTACACCGGCGACCGCAGCCGGCAGGACATCGTCGAGACCCTGATCCACGAACTGACCCACCTGATCAACCGACGGGCACTGGGAGGAAACCTCCCACCCTGGCTATCGGAGGGGCTGGCCGACGGCATCGGGGACACGGCCACAGAGAAGGGTCTCCAGCAGATCGACGGAGCCAACGGCGCAGAGGCCCAGGCCTCCCGTCTCAAAATGGGCTATGCGGCCGGCCAAGTACCCAGCATCACCCGCCTGATCGAAAAAGACAGCGGAGAGTTCGACGCCGGTACCGTTTCGTACGACTACGAGCAGAGCGCATTTCTGGTTAGGCTCCTCCTCACCGATCCCGAGCTGGCGCGCGGTTTCCAGGCCTTCCTCCAGGCCCTGGCATCGGGCAGTGTCTACGCCCCGGGGCTCTTCTACAAACACATGGGTCTAGAAGCGTTGGAGCTGGACCAGCGGCTAGAAGCGTGGGTCCGCTCGACAGCCTGAGGCCATGACCTTCCCAGGGCCCAGGGTCGTGGGGGCTCCGGGTTCTGAGGGATTGGGGGCCTGAGGGCTCCTACCCACCCCGGCCGGCACGGTGGCCGGCCGCTTCGTCCCCTGTCGCGCGATCTTCTGCCCTAGCCGGCGGGTGAGTAGTCGAAGCTCACTTCGACCGTGCCGCCATCGGTGACTGTCACGTTGGCGGTCTTGGTCCCCAGCTCTTCGTGCCACGACTCCACCACGTAGTCACCCGGTGGCAGACCCTCGATTGCAAAGCTGCCGTCGGTGCCGCTGACACTGAAGAACGGGTGATCCAGAACGGCCATGAAGGAGCTCATCCAGGGGTGTACGTCACACTTGAACTTCACCATGACTTCGGCCTGATCGAACTGGTGCTCGAACTCCATGCCCTGGAAGGGTTGCCCCTTGTTGAACTCCTTGTTGACGGTCGGCATGGCATGGACATTGTGGAGCGTCGGATCGCTGTTCTTGATGACCAGCTTCTGACCCACCATCATGCCCGATATATGGGGCGAGTACTGGCAGCCCTCCTGGTTCAACACATGGCTGCCCGATGGAGCGGGGTGGCTACCCGTCAGCCCCTCTTTCACATAGACAAAAGCGTTGGCCAGATTGCCGGTGTTGTCCGTCACGATCTTCTCGGTGTGGACAGCTTCGCCGTGCAGAGAGGCGCACACCGGATCGGCGTCCATCGCGATCGCAGTGTCGGGATCGCCGTTGCTGTAGATGACGACGCCAGTGACGGCGCCACCACCAGCCGGGGCAGCGGCCGGCGCCGGGGCGGGCGTTGCCGACGCCTCCTGGCTCGTCGCTGCCGGCTCCTCACCACCACCACAAGCTCCAAGCAGCGTCACGATCAGCGCTACAGTCAGCAGACTCCAGAGATTTCTTTTCGAATTCATTGGTTACAGCCTCCTTGAGGATTATTCGATCAACCCCGGCTAGTCGCCGAGATTCCACCATATGTGATCACGAAGGACCGAGGAAACATAGTCGGCATCGGTGAGAAGAGTCTTGAGCTCTTCTTCCGATTCGAAATAAACCATCATCCTTCGCTTCTTATCGGCAAACATGGGGGCATCGATCGCCGAGCCCAGGGGCGAGACGTACTCGCCGGTTTCCAGTTGGCTGAAGTTGGCCGGCATCTTGGTGCCCGCTATCCAGCTCTGGGGATCGACAATCCAGTGTGGCACCCAGTCGTGCCGCAAGCGCTCACGAGCCAATAGCAGCGAAGGTGCCAGCTCACCGGAGCCCACCACCGCCGTCTCCGCCCCCGGACCCGCCGGATGACACTTGGCGCACTGAAACATGTTGAAGGCCACATCCCCCACCACCAGATTGCGTTCGCTCGGTCGCTCCGGGGCGGAGAGGAAGGGCTCGCGCTCCTCGCGCGCGGCAAAGTACGCGACGACCGTGTTGACTTCGTCATCACGCAAGCCAAAGGTGGGCATGCGGGCCGTCAACCAGGGGCGCAGTCGTGCTTGCCCGGGATCGTGGAGATAGCCGAAGAGCCAGTCGGCCTGCACCCGTGCTCCCTCGGCGGCCAAATTGGGGGGCAGCATCCCCACATCTTCGATGGATGTCCGGATGGCCTGCCCCTTGCCTTCGATCAGGTGACAGCCACGACAATTGTAGAGGGTGATGAGCTTTCGACCGCGAGCAAGCGTCGCCGATCGCGCCGACTGTCCGGCCCGGCGCTTGGCCAGCACCGACTCCTTGGTAAAACCCAGGACCGTCGTCGTAACGGCATTCGCTTCGCGCTCGGACATGCCGAAGTTGGGCATCTTGAGCAGTTCGCCGTAGCTCTTGGCGACGTCTTTGCCCTCGTCGTAAACCCTTGGATCCAGGAGCTTTGTCCGGATCCAGTCGTGCCGGGTGTGGGGCACGTCGTGGATGTGACCAAAGTCCAACTGGTGCAGCGGCTTCGAGCCCTCTTCGGTCAGCTCGACTCCGATGGGCTTGGCGTCTTCGAACCCCTTGAGATCGTGACAGCCCCAGCATCCGTATTTGCGAATCGTCTGCTCACCCAGAAAGAGGTCCTTCTCGCCCGGGCTCATCGACTCGAGACGTTGGTGGCTCTGCTCGATGGTGAGGGTGTTCTGGAGATAGCTCAACACCAGCTCGTCCCTCACCCCGGCGTCGACCTCCGGAATGGTGAGGTTCTCGTATTCGGGATCCCGGCTCGACATCAGATAGGCGGTGATGTCGGCTGCTTCCTGGTCGGTGAGACGCAGGCTGGGCATGCGGGTGTCGGCGGCATACTTCCTCGGGTCCTTGATCCAAGCAAAAAGCCAGCCACTGGTGACTTTGCTGCCGGTGCGGATCAGATTCGGACCATGAAGCCGGTTGATCTCGGGAAAGTAGTCGTCCCGCTTCGCCCCGGCATCCAGCAAATGGCAGCCGGTGCAACCCACGGTCTCGAAAAGCTGACGGCCCCTCTCGATATCACCAGCCGGAGCCGGGGGAAACTCGGGGTCGAGAGATTTGTCCCAAAGGTAGGCCACCGCGCCCACGATCTCCACCTTCTGGCGTTCGAGATTCTCCGCACCGGTTATGTTCTGCTCGAAGAAGAAGTGCGGCATCCAGGTCGTCGGCCGGAACTCGCGGGGTGCCGAGATCCACTTGTAGGCCCAGGCTGGGTCGACTTTGGATGCCACCTTGGCCAGATTGGGACCCGGACGGGGCATATCGGAAAAGGCCGCGTAATCGATTTTGTGGCAGACAAAGCACCCCATCCGGCTCACGAGCTCGCGACCGATGTCCTGGACTTCCGATGCAGGGGTCCACACCTCCGCCGCATGGCAGGAGAAGCATCCGGCCTCCGAGTGCTCGGCCGGATAGATGGGGGTCTCGAGATAGGGCTGCGCTTCCCAGCCCCACTTCTCGATCCACTCCTCCTTCTCCACCTCCCCCATGGGGCTGTGACCGACGCGGGCAAAGTCGACCGCCCGATCGAGACCACCATGGCACCCGGTGCATCCGAACCGGGCGTAGGGGTGCGGAGAGCTCGCACCGACAAACAGATCCATCTTTGGATGCGATCGATAGGGCTGCTGCCATTCCTCTCCGTCGAACCCTGTCCTGACGGACGCAACGTGGCAGGTGACACACCGATCGACCCGATCGACGGTGGTGAAGTTGAGGTCGTGGTAGAGCCCCGGGATCATCACCTGCTCGATCTTGAGATCGGGCTCGATGAAGTCCATGAGTGGAAAGTTGAGGAGCAAATAGTCGAGACCCTTGTCGAGATTGGCGACACGCTGCAGCAAGGAGTCCAGGTCACCGCTGAGCGTCGCCAATTGATCTTCGGCTCGATCCAGGTCGGACCGCATCTCGTCGAGCTGATCTGCTGAATCGTCGCGCAGCTCGGTGAGTCCCTCGACGCTCTTCCGGTTCTCGCGCCACTCCTGCTCCAGCTTCTCGACCTCGGCGCCGGTCTTCTCCTGCCCCCCCACGTTCTCGCCCTGGAGGGCTTGCTCGTAGAGAAAGCGCGCCTCATCCAGAAAGGCCTTCGTGGTCCTCATCGTGGCATCGGCGGCATAGACCTGTTTGTCGAGGGCGAGCAGGGCGGCCTCCTGCTCTCGTATCTGGCCTCGCTGCTCCTCGAGCAGACGCTCCTCCTCGGCGATCTGGCCACGAACCCGGGAGATCTCCTCGCCGTCGAGCCGCTGTTGCTCCTCCTCGGCTCGCTGCTCCAGCTGCTCGCGCTCGAGATCACGGAATTCCGACTGGAACCGTTTCCAGGGCTTCGAATAGTCGTCCCAGACCATCCACAGAGTGACCACGAGCAGCGCCAGAGAGCTCCAGGCGAACCACTTGTTCATCCGCCCGAAGTCGTAGTGCCGGTCCGGCTTCTTGTCTGGAGGCTGCGCCATCTGCCAGCTCAGAGGTTCAAGAAGAATTCCTGGATGTGAATGAAGTACTTCAGATTGAACAGCCAGCGGAAGTACATCTTGATCGGCAACAACATCATCACCAGAAACAAGCTGATGCCGACATAGAAGCGGGCGGGGCCCATCTTCTCGTAGTAATTCTTGAAGAATCTCGTCTTGCTGAGGGCCACGGGCAGGACAAAGAGGTAGACCACAAGCAGCACAATGCCAAAGATCTCACGCACGAACCAGTGAGAGGGCAATCCGACGTGGAGCAACTTGATCCAGATGATCTCCGAGAGATCCACGTTGACAAGCGGTTCGATCTTGGTGATGTCCCAGAATTCGAACGGCCCGAAAAAGTTCCAGTTGGGACCCCGCAAGAAGGTGCCGATGACGATCAACTGGCACCACAAGACCAGAAATCCGAAGAGGAATAGAACAATCTCGCTCTTGCGCTCGCGGAAGGTGAAATAGCCGTTCCCCTTGGGATTGGTGTCGATGTAGGGGATGGCCATGAGACCGACGATGATGAGGCCCGGCAACACCACACCGGCCATCCAGGGATCAAAATAGACCAACATCTCCTGGAGACCCAGGAAGTACCAGGGCGCCTTGGACGGATTTGGAGCAACCGACGGGTTGGCCGGCTCCTCCAGCGGCGCCTGGAGAGCGATCGACCAGATGACCAGGACCACCGTCAGGATCACCATACAGATGAACTCCGAGAAAACGAGATCGGGCCAGGTGAAAATCTTGTCCTCGGCCTCGGATTTCTCGAAAGTCGGCTCCCCCTCCGCGGTCAGCTCGTCGTTACGAAAAGCCTTGTAGAGCGACAGCCAGAGAAAGTAACCGACGATGAAGACCATCATGACGATGGGCACGTTGTCGGGCTTGGCCACTACCAGCCGAAAATTGGGATCCAAGAGACTGACGCAGAAAAAGGCGGTGACGACCACCAGCATCAAGAGCCCGCCCTTCTTGGTCCACAGCTTTCGCGACCACAGCATCACCCCGAACACCACCAGCGACAGGGTGAACGACCACTGTGGGTAGGAGAAGAAGTTGATGAGGTCTCTGATTGCTTCCATCGGCAAGGAGGCTACACCGGTCCGGATATTCCGCCGTCTTTGCGCACCCGCCAGAAGTGGACGGCGATCAGGAAAGCGGCCACAAAGGGAATGGCCACGCAGTGGAGGACATAGAAGCGAATCAGGGTGCCGCCGCCAATTGTCCTGCCGGCAATCAAGCCAAATCGGGCGTCGCTCCCCGCATGAATCAGCTTCGTCCCACCCAGCGTCAGCAGTGCCGCTCCCGGGCCCTCAGATCCGAGCAAGGGAGTGGCGCGCGCCATGTTGGAGCCGACAGTGATGGCCCAGATGGCGAGTTGGTCCCAGGGCAGCAGATAGCCGGTAAACGACAGCAGCAGGGTGAGTACCAGCAGTATGACGCCGACGTTCCAGTTGAATTCTCGCGGCGGTTTGTAGGAGCCGGTCATGAAGACGCGGAACATGTGGAGCCAGACGGCGATGACCATCGCGTGGGCGCCCCAGCGGTGGAGCTCGCGCATGATGCCGAAGGCGGCGACCTCCCGCAGGTCGATCATGTCGAAATAGGCGTATTCGACGGTCGGCCGGTAGTAGAACATCAGCAGCAGACCGGTGATGGTCTCGACCAGAAAGAGGAAAAAGGCCGTGCCACCCATGCACCAGGTGTAGCTCATCCGCAGCCCCGACTTCTTCACCTTGATGGGGTGAAGATGCAGGACCACGTTGCCCAGCATCGCCAGAGCCCGCTTGCGGTTGTCGGTGGGGATACCGACGCGGAAGATCGACTTCCAGACCTGCGATTTGACGATGCTGCTCTGGAGATCTTTGAGAAAACCCATGGCTCAGCTCATCCCGACTCTAGCGGTTTCAAACTACCTCGATAAAAGAGTCGGAATCTTCCCACTGTCCCAACTCCCACTGGTATTTCTGCGACTTGTCGACCACGATCTGCCCGTCGTCCGGATCCAAGAAGATCTTTGCCCGCTCCAAAGGCCTCGGTGTCGGCCCCTCGAAGTTGATGCCGTCCTTGTAGTAGCCGCTGCCGTGACACGGGCACTTGAACTTATTCTGGGCCTCGAGCCAATTTGGTGGGCAGCCGAGATGGGTGCAGATGGCGATCAGGGCATAGAGTGAGCCCCCGCTGTTCACGATCCAGACGCCGTTGGATTCCTTGAAACGCTCATCCACGACCCCCTCCCCGTAGTCCTCCGGCCGGCCCACCTTGAAGCTCGTGGGGGGCTCGTAGAGGACGTTGGGGAACATGAATCGGTTCATAGCGCTGACACAGCCGCCGATGGCGGCGGTAAATCCGACCCAACCCACCGCCGCCCAGGAGAAGAAACCCCGGCGCGAGACCTTCTCACCCTCTTTTTCGGCCGACTTCTTGCCTTTTGGCGCCGCTGGCGCAGCGGCATCCTTGGTCGACGACGAAGTCTGCTTCTTTGCCTCTTCTTTGGGTGTTTCTTCAGCCATGGTTCCCGAGCGGAAATCGCCCCCAGCCGACTCTTGGATCGTGCCCTCCTGCCCTTGAGGTGTCCGCTTTTTATGCCATGAGACGCGGGGGTGTCAAGGGGTGCCGCAGCAGCCCGGCCGGTTCAGTTACCTGGCAACCACGATCAGATCTGCAGAATCGTCCGGCTCGAAGGGGCTGCCATCGAAGCTTCCCAGCACAGTGCGCTCGCTGAATCCACACTCGTCGAGCGCGGATTCGACCTCGGTGTATCGCCAGCCTCTGAGGTGGACCTCCTTGACGGCGATGATCTCCAACGGGGGGTCCTGCCCCGGACGAAGTCGCAGGGTAGAGGGAAAAAAGAGGACCCCGCCGTCTGATTGGGGCTCCATGAGCCGTAGAAAAACGATCTCCCCCTCTTCGTCCTGCCGGAAGTTGACCGGCAGGTGCCGCACTTGCTGGGTCAATATCCGGTGGTAGTTGAGCACCTGGAGCAGCAGGGCCGCCGTGGGCTCGAGGAGGCTTCTCAGCCCCTTGAAGAGCCGCTCGAGGTCCCCCGGTTCTTTCAGGTGCGGCAGGGTGTTCCCCAGGCAGATGGCGCCGCCAAAGCTTCCGCCCACCAGGCCCTCGATCTCCCGGATGTCGGCGTGATGGAACTCGAGCCCGGGGGGAAGCGCCACGTCGCGGGCCTTGTCGATCATCGACTCGGAGGCGTCGACTCCCACCACCTGGTAGCCCTGCGACACCAGATACCGCGCATGCTCGCCGGTACCCGAGCCCAGATCGAGGATCCGCTGCGAGGGCCCTGAGCCCAGGACCTCCTCCAACAGCGTCGCCTCGCGCCGGATGCGCTCGGGCCAGGCGATCAGCCGCCGGTAGTCGATGCGGGAGTATTTGTCGTCCTCTGTGGGCATGATGGTGTGATCATAGCGGCCCGAGGGTTCTGAGGTCTTGGCGCCTCAGGGTTTCGAAGCGGCCGGCCACCGTGCCGGCCGGGGCGGGAGGGGGACCCCAAGCCCTCTTCAATGCGATAGAGTCGCTCGACCCAAAACCGAGGAGACTTCAATGAATCGTATGTCTAGAACCTTGTCGCTGCTCTTCCTGGTGGCCGCAGTTTCATCAGTGGCCGTCGCCGCGGACTGGGAGCCCAAGGTCATCGATCGGTGGGAGATCAACCTCGGCAGCTACTTCACCGGCATGGATACGACCATACGGCTCGACGCCAACCGGGACATCCTCGGCACCCCGATCGACTTCGAGCAGGATCTCGACTTCGACGATTCGGCCGTTCTGCCCCGGGTCTCGGTGGCGGTGTTGCTGGGCAAGCGCCATCAGTTCCGCCTGGGCTACTACCAGATCGATCGTGAGGCCTCGGGCAGAGTTAACGAGGAGTTCGAATGGGGTGATGTGATATTCCCCATCGACGTCGGTTACCGGGGGAGGGTCGACGTCAAATTCATCGAGGCCTCCTACACCCTATATTTCATAGCCAAAGAGAAGACCGCCATCGGAGGCATCCTCGGTCTGGTCTACCTCGACGCCAGTGCCAGCCTCGAGCTCGAGGCGTTTGGCATCGGTGTGGGCGGAGGGGCCGATTACCAGACCGACTTGCCCGTCCCGCAAATCGGCCTGACCGGGAGGCAGATGCTCCCGGCCCGGTTTGTCCTTTCCGGAAGCGCCATGTTTCTCCGCATCAACAACATCAGTGATGTCAGCGGTGACACCTGGAACGCCAATGTCGCGCTCGAGCACCGCACCTTCAAGAACTTCGGCTTTGGCGCGGCCTACACCATTACCACCCTCGGCATCGAATCCGAGCGGGAGGACTTCCCCGGCAAGCTCGATTTCGAGATCGCGGGCTTTCAGTTCTATCTGCGTTTCGGATTCTAGAAAGGCCGCCCGTCGGGAAGTGTCGTCGCGACGGTTATCGCTTTCTCGGCCGGCACGGAGGCCGGCCGCTTCGTGCGGTGCAGGCTAGAGATCCTGTCGGGAGAAGAGTCGGATCGAGATCGCCAGCGGTACCAGGATCCACAGCAGCAGGGCGATCAGGCCAACCCCACCCGCGACGGCGACCGAGCCGGTGGTCTTGACCAGTGTCGCACCCGCCGCGCCAAAGAATTCGGCACCACCCACCGCCAGCAGCGAGAGCACCCGCGTCAGGTCGACCGGGTTGCCGAGCAGTCCCGCGAGTAGCAGCACCTTCAAGGTGGCACGAGAGAAGTAGAGCGTGGTGCCCAGCATGATCAGGCCGTAGAAGAGCTCGAAGAAGAGCCAGACGCCGATCGATACACCCAGGGCGATCTGCTGCCTGTCGGTCGACACCGCGATCAGAACCGCCAGACCCGAGAAGACCACGGACAGGAGCAGGGCCAGAAACACCACGGCGGCGTACTGCATCGCCCCTTCGGTGCCGACGGCCAGAGAGAAGACAACTCCCGGTAGACCCAGACCGAGAAGCGTTGCACCAACGACTGTCAGCACCAGACCAAAGTATTTGCCGAGGATGATCTTGGCCCGCGACAGCGGCTGGGTGGCCATCAGCTCCAGGTGCTCCCGCTGGGAGAGAAAGCTGAAAACCCCCAACAGCAGCGCAAACAGCGGCACGACAAAGCCCGCCAGATTGACCACGCTGACCGAAGTCCTCACAAAGTCCTGGAATCCCGAGTAGCCGGAAGTGACCATGCCAAACATCGAGATCAGCAGGGTCAACAGCGCAAACATCGCCGCAAAGGAGACCACCCACCGATTGCGCCGGTTGAGAGTGAATTCCTGCTTCGCGATCCACCAGACGGGACGGCTCACAATGCCTCCTCGTCGGGCGTATGCGCGCCCGTGACCCTGACGCGACCCACGACTTCGCCGTCGCTCTCTCGAATCAGCGGGAACCCCTCACCGGGCTTGGTAGCCAGCATCCGGAAGGTCACCGGCGTGCCGGAGGCCGGAACCGTGATCTCACCCAGGTGCTCGTAGCCACGAACCCGGAGCACGTGATCGGTCTCCAGCTCCCGCCCCTCGATCTCCCACACGACCAGGGCGCCTTTCTCCAGCTGGATGGTCTCGGGCGTCAGGCCGTCTGGCCCGAGCACAAGCTCGATGGTCCGATCGGGCTCCCCACGCAGCGCTCGCAGGCCGACCCAGTCGACCAGCCGCTCGTCCTCGCTGTGGCGGTGTGCCAAAGCGGACTCACGATCGACAAAGCCGAGGATCCCCCACTTCATGACGGTAGGAAGGCTCTCGGTCAACAAAAAGGTCATCTCACCGGCGGGGTGAAGACCCGATCCGTCGTAGTCGGAGATAACGATCCGGTCGGGCAACGGCTGATCCTGCTTGCGTCGATTCTCGTAGCTCTGCAACAGACACCCCGTCGAGCAGAATGGACTGAACTCCCGGTCGACAAGAAATCCCGCCGCCTCGTTCTCTTTGTCGATCATCATGCCGCATTCAGTACACCCATCGACGCCGAAGGCGATCTTCGGCTCGCGCTCCGATCCACAGCCAGCCGCCAAGAGCAGCAAGATCACGGTCGGGATGATCGAGGTCCAGCGGGCCAAGACAAGTCTCATTTGTCAGCCTCAACGCTCGGAGAACAGCTGGGCCAGCGATTCCCAGTCGGGTGGCTCGGTGTGCAGCTCCTCGATGAATCCACCACTCTTCTCGATGGCCCGGATGACCCCTTGGCGCTTCTCCGGTGGCGCTTTGTACGAGTAGCTGTTGTCTATCCAACTGGCTTCTTCGGCGCCGGCCTGCTGCGCAGCCTCGATCATCCTCTCGGTGAGCCGGTCGACGACGACGCTGACGGTGGTCGCAGCAACGACTCGGTTTCTGAAGCCGGAGACCTCTTCCACCTTCACCAACTCCCCTTCCGCCATCACAGCTACCCGATCGGCCAGCCGCAGGGCTTCCTGGAGGATGTGAGAGGTAAACAGCACCGTCGCACCGGCGGCGACCCGGTCCTCCAGCCAGTGCCGGAAATGATCGACACCGCTTGGATCCAGATTCAGGGTCGGCTCGTCCAACAGGTACAGGGGGACGTCACGCAGGAACGTGATTCCGAGACCCAGCCGCTGGAGCATGCCGCCGGAGTACTCCCGTGCATACCGGTCCGCATCTTCGGCCAAACCGATGATCTCGATCACCTCCCCTACCCGCCGTTGATCCACCCCTTTGAGGCCGGCGTAAAAACTCAGCACCTCGCGCCCAGTGAGCAGCTCCGGAAGGACCACGCGTTGTGGTAGGAAAGCGATTCTCCCTCTTGCCGCGAGCGGATCGTCGGCGACTTCGATGCCATCGACAATCACCCGGCCGGAAGAAGGGGCGTGCAATCCGGCAACAGCCCGCAAAATAGTCGATTTCCCGCTCCCGTTCGACCCGAGCAGGACAAAGGCCTCTCCTCTAGGAACATCCAGATTCAAGTTCTTGACGGCATGGATGACTCCATACCATTTCTCGAACTGGTCGAGGCGGATCATTGGTTCTTGGCCGCTCAATGTCTTCGCCCTATTCGAAATAGAAGCAGAAGCGGTATCGCCGTCGCCAACAGATAGACCAGGGCCGCGCCCCGGCTTCCCCGATGGTAGCTCTGCTGCACCCTCAACCAGGGGACCTCGTCGTTGACCACAGGTCTGAAGCGCGGCGAGAGGTCCTGCGCCTTGCCGAGCTCGAGGATGGGCAGAGCCTGCTCGGCCACCTCCAGCATCCGAGCCGCCAGGCTGAAGAGATAGAACCGAACCTCGGGATAGTCGTTTTCCAGCACCTGGAACACGTTCTGGATCGTATGGGGGCGGTCGCCGATCCCGTCGCCGTCGAGATCGTAGCCCCGGTAGCCGGTCCAGTAGTTTCCGCCTTCGCTGTCCTCCCACTTGATTTCGGGACGCCCCACGTCGAGCAGCAGCTCACTCAGATTGTTGATAAAGTTGTTACCCGCGATTACGTTGCCGCCACCGTCGCCATTCAGCTGAATGGCCAGATCGTTGTCGACGACGTCGTTGCGCAGCAGGACGTTTCTGGCGCTGTTGTTCAGAAAGATCCCCCGGGTGTTGTCCAGCACCAGATTACTCTCGGCCTCGGTGTCGTCCATCGACTGATAGAGGATCCCGTAAGAATGAAATCCCCGGCACCGGGCGAATATGTTGCGCAGGAACTTGATGTCACTCGAATACATGAGGGCCGCGCCGCCCACGCTGTTCTCGAACAGATTGTCCTCGAAAATATTGTCATTGGAATACATGTAGTGGAGACCGTAGCGGACGTTGTGGATGTGGTTCTCTGTCACCACCGTCGAGTCGACAAAGGAGAAGTAGATGCCGTCGCGGACATCGAAGATCTCGTTGTCATGGATGAAATTGTCGCGGCTGTTCCAGAGATGAATACCGTTACCGCGGTCCTCCTCGATCAGATCGAGTCGCCCTTCGATGCGATTGCCCTCGATGCGAGCCCCATTCCCGGCCTTCACATAGATCCCGTGCAGGGGCTCGTCGATCACGCTGTTCTTCACGGTTACTCCATCCGCTTCGATCAGGACACAGGCCATGTCCTCCATCAGGCGGGTGCCCGCTTCGCTGATCCGGAGACCGTCGATCACCGTGCCCGGCGCCTTGATATGAACCGGGATGCCCTGGTATCCGCCGCGCAGATGAGGGCGGCCCTCCCCAGTCAGGGTCACCGGGACCTCGATTACGAGGTTCTCGGCGTACTCCCCCTGCTCCAGCCAGATAGTGTCGCCAGGGCTCGCCAGTTGGAGAATCGGAGTGATCTTCTCCCCGGCCGAGATGCGGTGGATCTCCGCGCCCCCACTGCCGGGGAAGACGGCAGTCAGAATGAAGACAAGAAACAGGGCCGCGAGCCGGTGGCGGCTCGTGTCACCGGCTCGGGCACCCCTGGAAAGAACTTGTCCTATCCAGTGAACCTCGTCAACTCGGCATCGACCATGCTCTTGGTGCGCACGCCGGCCACGCCGGTCTTGACGAGCATCTGCCAGACGTTCTCCATGTCGAGGAAGAGGTCCTTGTCCGCCACGCCTTCCGCAGTTCGACCCTTGCAGTCCTCGTAGAGCGTCAACGCGCTGGTCAGCTGGGCTTGGGTATCTACCCACTCTTCTTGCAATGTCGGGCTGAACCGATCACCGTACTGCTCGAAGCCCACCGTTATGTAGGCAGCTATCGGAGTGATGATGTTCAGAACCTCGACAATCTCTTTGTCCTTGTTGTTGATCCTTGCTGCCCAATCGGTGTCGGACTCGGGCTCGACATACTCGGGTACCGGTGTCGGCTCGGGTGTCTCGACTTCCAGCTTGATGGCTGGACCCGCAGCCGGCTCGGCCGGGGCATCCGCCACCTCTTGACCTGCCCCACCGCACCCTACGACAAATGCCAGGGCGACAACAAGCAAGATTTGATATTTCATGATTCCTCCTCACCGCTCCTGCCAGAGGAGCCTGCTTTCGAATGTGTAGATGTCTGCTTCCACGAGACCAGGAGCGCCGCTACCAGCAGCAAACCGAAGGCGAGCATGAACCAGGTGCCCGGGGAAGGATAGGACCAGACCTCGAACTGACCCACCATGTTGTAGCCGAATACCGGTGGCGTAAAGGGGGCAACCTGGACGGCCGCCCGGGGGTCGAGATCATGGCCATAGGTGGACAGCTTGTACCAGAAGCTCCACAGAGAGAACGCCCCGAAGTACGCCGAGAGAACAAGCACGTCGAGGACCGATCTGAGTGTGCCGATGACCACCGACCGCAAGGTCAACACGATGATCGCCCCCAACACCAACGGAATCCACTTGAGCTCGCTGAAGTTCTCGGGTAGCAGCTCTTGCATGCCGATGTAGTGATTCAGCACGTTGATCTCGGTGAGATCGTTACCATCGTCACCGCCGATCAGCGCGTGACTGTAGATGAAGAGCTCCAGGCCCTCGGGATACTGCTGAGCCACAAAGGTCATATGCCACAAGGGGAACAGGAATGTGGCCGCCAGGGCAATCGCCGCCGCCAGGACAAATACACGCCCGCCTAGTGACAGCGGCTGTTCGAGATTATCGGTCAGGTCGTGGAAGACATCCTTCATTGTGAGCTACCGAATTTCAAAATGCCGGCGGCCGGCGCGAGGGTTGCTACCGGCCGCCAGCTAGTCCAGTTCACTTCACCAACATGTAACCCTGCATCTCCTGATGAAGGGCACTACAGAAGTTGGTGCAATAGAACGCGTAGACACCGCTCTTGTCCGCGGTGAAGGTCACGGTCTTGGTCTCTCCCGGATCCGCCACGATGTTGATGTTGTAGTCATTGATGGCGAAACCGTGGAGCTCGTCGCGGGTCTGCTCGATGTTGGTCAGGTGGACAATCACCGTGTCGCCCTTGTTGACACGAATCACGTCCGGCGCGAAGAACGACCGCACCGCGATCATCCACACCTCGACGGTGTTGCCGCGGCGCTCGACCCTCGCCTCTTCGGCGGTCCAGATGGCGTTTTCGTGCTGCGGCCAATCCGGATCGTCCTTCTTGTACACCTCGATCGGATCGAGCTTGTCGGCCTTGATGGTCACCGCGTAGTGAGGCTCGGGCTCGGTAAACGCGTCGTAGAGGAGCCTCATCTTGTCGCCGCTGATGTCGATCAGCTGAGCCGACTCCGGAATCGACGGACCGACGCTGATGTGACGCCCCTTGGAGAGCTTGTTCAAGGCCACCAGATAGTTGCCGTCGGGGTTGATCGAGTCACCCTCGGCCGTCACCAGGTGTCCGATGTTGTACGACACCGGAATCTTGTCGAGCACGTACTGGCTCATGTCCGAGGTGTCATCGTAGGGTGGCAGCTTCCATTTGGCCACGGCGCTCTCGACAAAGAGCGACGTGTAGGCGTTGCCGCGGTCGTCGAACTGGGTATGTAGCGGACCGAGCCCGACGGGAATCTCCGCCTCACGCACCGATGCGTAGGTCAGAACCGGGATGCCATCGACCGTGTCCTCGTAGTCCTGCTCCTCGATGGCCTTTTTGATCTTGTCTATATTGAATACCGTCGTGGTCGGCGACAACTTGCCCGAGCCGATGATCCATTGGCCCGAAGGCGCCACATCGACACCGTGGGGCGACTTCGCCAGCGGCATGAACCAGGCCACTCCCGAGACCTTCTCGGGATTGAGCACCGACACGCCACCTATCGTGTCGCCTTTGCCATCGGCAACCGCCTGGGCGGCCACACGCCAGTCGACCATCAGGATGTAGTCCTTGTCCCGCTGTGAGGCCGTCACCTCGAGCTTGCCGCCCTCGATGAATTCCCGCTCGGAGTTGTAGCAGGTCCAGAAGAAGTAACCCTCGCTCGGACCCTTGCCGGCATCGCCGAGATCGTAGTTGAAGGGCGGGACCAGAATCTCCCAACCGAGACTCATGTCGCCTGTGTCGGAGTCGACCTTGATACCGGCAACGACCCCCTTGTACTTCTCGGCGTACTCGTCCACGTCGGCATAGGTGCCCGCGGGAAGCGGCACCGACATACGCGTCGACATGGTTACGTACTCGGTATTGGGCGACACGAACGAGCTGCCGTGGTTGGCCGAGATGTTGGGAACCTTCATTATTTGCTTGGTCTTGAAGTCCCGCAGATCGATGCGAGCGATTCGACCGTTGGCGTTGTCGTTGATGAACAGCCAGCGGCCGTCGTATTCACCACCCGTCTCGGAGAATCCCGGATGATGGGAGTCACCCCAGGTATACCCGTCCAGCATCTCCTTGGTCTCGTCGTCGAAACCGTAGCCGGTGCCGGGATAGGGGGTGAAAACCGGAATCGTGGCGATGTGTCGCATCGACGGCATGCCCGCGACAAAAATCTGTCCGCCGTGACCACCCGAGTAGAACAGGTAGTACTCGTCCAGGTCTCCCGGAGCCACATAGGTGGCCAGGGCCGCCGAGGTCACATCGGATCCCCCAGCGCCACGGGTCGCCCCCCGGCGCCGTGGCTGTTTGCCACAACTGGCCACCATCACCAGGACAGCGACGACGGCCACGACAACCAGCGTTGCCAGAATGTTGCGTGACGATTTCATGGTCCCTTCTCCTTTCCTTGATCCACCAGAGAATCAGTTTTCTTCCTCTGCTTCTCGGTTCTTGACGATGTCGTAGGCCTTCATGATCTTGTCGATGGCCTGCCACTTCTCTTCGTCGGTGAGAACGATTTGGCTCTCGAGGATGATCTTCATCGTGCCTGTCGGCTCGAAGAGAAACTCCTCGACGGTTTTGTTGAAACGGGTGCGAACGTCATCCGGGGCCCAGGAGAGATCCGGACCCTTGTTGGTCGGCGACTCGATCTCGAAGGCCTCGATGCTGTGGCAGACAAAGCAGCTGTGCTCCGCGAAGAAAGCACCATCCCCTGACATCATCCTCTCGAGGCGCTCGATCTCTTCGGGGGTCTGCTCATCGCGCAGCTCGAACCCGGGGAGGTACTTGCGGTGGAGACCGTCGTCGTTCCGCCAGCTCATCATCAACATGGAGAGCGCGATGGCCTCTCTGCTCTGCAGATTCAGGTCCGGCATGATGCTGGTGGGCACCACCGTTGTCGGCGATTTGAAGTGCTTGACGTGCCAGTTGAAGGCCGTCAACTGGTCGGTCGAGAGGTTGGAGAAATCGAACCCTTCGGCGTGCTTGTCCCCCACGTGAGTCAGATCGGGGCCGAGGCGCCCACCCTGACCGTTGATGACATGGCAGATCTTGCAGCCCTTCTCCCGCACCAGCTGTTTGGCGGTATTGATGTATTCGGTGCCCTCTGTGGAGCGCTCGTAGCGGTGGCAGTTGTTGCAGTTGATCTCCAGCAACGTCGGCGGGTTGACCGGGTCGTACTCCGAGGCGATGGCACTGCCGAGGAGCGGCTCCTCCCAGTGTTGCGAGTAGCCATGGGCCTCGTACTCGGTCAGCGCGAAGCCCTGTCCGCCATGACAGATCGTGCAGCCGTAATCCTCGACCGGATGGGCAGCGAAAAGCTCGAGATTCGGATGGGTCGACCACGGCTGCTCGACCTCCTCCAGCCCCTCCCAGAACATCCCCTGGTGACAGGTCATGCAGCGGTCCACCCGATCCAGGTCCTCCACCCAGATCTGCTGAATGCCGGTCGGAATCTGTGCCGGATCGACCGCGCCGAGATTCTC
Organism: Thermoanaerobaculia bacterium; assembly: GCA_049678185.1. Classification (GTDB taxonomy): domain Bacteria; phylum Acidobacteriota; class Thermoanaerobaculia; order Multivoradales; family JAHEKO01; genus M0029. The sequence continues at coordinate 44,659 of JBAUDS010000339.1, read as the reverse complement.
GGCCACGATGGCCTCAAACTCGCTCTGGTAGTACTGCCAGTCTTCTGTCTCGGCGCGTGCGAATACCATCGCGACGGTGACCAGCCCGACCACGGCAATAACGAGAAGTGCCAGAAGCTCGCGCTGTGGGATCTGTCGAATCCTACTCATTTCGGCCTCACTCAGAACGGAATCGGGTGCGTCGGCCAGGGCTGCCAGGGCCAGAAGAACTCCCAGTTGGGCCCGCGCAGCATGGTCCCGGTCCAGGTCAGAAGGACGAAGGCGACGATGAACGCACAAAACGTGGCGATGGCCGCGGTGCGTGTGGACGAGGTGATCTTGAGTGCCAGAAAGTAGAGAATGACAAAGCTCAGCAGCAGCAGACTGGCCGGATTGACCAGATCGAAAAACAGCTGGCTTTCGATGTTGGGAAAGAGCGCCCGCATGGGGAATCGAATACCAAAAGCCAGGCAACCGACCGTCCACAGGGTTCCCCACAGGACCCCGACAAGCGACCACCGTCTGCCGGGGCTGTCGGTCAGCCAGTACCCGATCCGGCGCTGCTCGCGATCGAGATAGGGAATAAGCGCCAACCCCAGGAGGACGATCCCGGGGATCACGACCCCCCCTATCAGCGCCGAGTAGCCAACCAGCTCCTGGAGACCCAGGAAGTACCACGGGGCTTTCGCCGGATTTGGGGTCACCTCGGGGTTGGCCGGCTGCTCGAGTGGTGCGGCCACAAACAGAGAGAGCAACATCACGACGATCAGCGTCACCGCGCTCACCGCCAGCAGCCGCGTGGTGAGGAAGGGCGAGGAAGGCACCGAGTCCTCCTCACGAACGGTGCTCGGATCCATCACCGTCACCGAGGCGCCGCTGGCGATGCCCAGCACGCTCCAGGTCTTGGTCTTCTCCGGCGGCGCGGGAGCCGTTTCCCTGTTCTGCTCCCTCAGCTGCTCGACCACCGCCAGACCCCCGTCCTTGCGGATCCGCCACATATGCCAGACCGCTACCCCAAACAGCGCCAGCGGCAGAAAGACCACGTGGAGCACATAGAACCGGATGAGCGTGTTCTGCCCAACCAGGGTGCCACCCAGCAGGAACTCGCGTATCTGGTCGCCGACCAGCGGCACACTGGCCGCGATGTTGGTGCCCACGGTAATGGCCCAGAAGGCCAGCTGATCCCAGGGCAGTAGATACCCGGTAAAGCTGAGGAAGAGCGTCAGGATCAGCAGCACGACTCCCAGAACCCAGTTGAAGGGCCGATTCGAGCCCACCGCGCTCCCCTTTTTGTAGGAGCCGGTCAGAAAAACCCGAAACATGTGGAGGAAGACGGCCGCCACCATCAGATGGGCGCTGATGCGGTGGACGCGTCTGAGGAACCAGCCGAAACTGACGGCGTAGTCGAGGTCCTTGATGCCCCAGTAGGCGCGCTCCACCGAGGGCACATAGAGAAACATCAAGATCACGCCCGTCAGGGTCAGGATCCCGAACAGCACCATGAGAATCGTCCCCAGATAGAGCGAGTAGCCCAGGGCCAGGCTCTTCAAGGTCACCCGATTCGGAAACCAGTGCAGCAGAAAGTTGGCGACGACCGCCTCACCCGCCTCGCGATCGGTCTGCGGCCGCCAGCTCCAGAACAGGCGATCCCAGAAACCCTTCTTTGGTAGCAAGCTCATTTAGACCACCAACCTGAATTCGCGATCGACTTCCTGCGCAACGTCGACGACGAGCTGGCCGTCCTCAGGGGACACTTCCAGCTGAAACCATTTGAGAGGCCGGGGAGCAGGTCCCGCGAAGTTGGTGCCTTCGTCGTGGAACCGCGAGCCGTGACAGGCACAGTGAAACTCGCCGGCGGAGAGATAGGTGAGCTTTCTCACCGTCATCTCTTTGTCCTGCTTGAATGGAGAGAACTTGACGGTGCAGCCGAGGTGAGTGCAAACACCCGAGACGGCATGAAAGGCGTTGTCCTGGCGGAACAAGAAGAGTCTGTGCTCATCGAGAAAGTGCACACCCGGTGTAAAAGTCTCCGGCATACCCACCTTGAACCTCTTCGGGGGCTCGTAGTTCACGTTGGGGATCAGGGCACGCAGGAAGGGCCAGGAACCGGCCACGACCCCTATCCCTAGGAGCCAGCCGGTCAGCTTCCTCAAGAAGGTCCGTCTGCTCTCCGTCTTCTCCGGCTTCACTTCATTCATCTGCTCGTCTCCACGAAGTGGAACCGCTCCATGGTCATGGCCTCCGTCGGACAGCGCTGGGCACACAGGCCACAGCGGATACAGTCGGTGTCGTCCTTGAGCAGGACGGTCATGGGCTGGGATTCGTCGTGCCCGTAGCAGGCCTCGGCGGCGGCCTTCTGCTCCTCCGGCATATCTACATTTGCCAAGGGCACAAAGACCAGACACTGCTCGGGGCAGACATCGGTACAACGGCCGCACAGAACGCACTTGAGAGGGTCGTAGATGGTGTCGACGTGGCAGACCAGGCAGCGCTCGGCCTGAGTGCGCGCCTGCTCCTCGTCGAAGACCTCCTCCACCTCTGTTATCCCGGTGCGGCGTCCGATGTCCACCGTTCGCGGCAGGGTTCGATCGAGTTTTTCGTAGCCGGCAAACATCTCGTAGCTGTCGGGCGGAATCCGACGCACCTCGACCTCCAGCCTGGAGGGCAAAGAACCGCCCGCAAGATGCTCGTGGATAGACCGGGCCGCCAGCTTGCCGTTGGCCACCGCTTCGATGGCGATGCGGGGACCAAAGGCCACGTCGCCGCCTGAGTAGACACCCGGAGCCGTCGTCGCCAGGGTCTTGGGATCGATCTTTATCGTGCCGGCGCGGGTGAGCTCGATGCCGTCCCCCTCCTTGAGGAAGGAGAGATCGGGCTGCTGGCCGATGGCGAGAATCAGAGAGTCGGCCTCCAGCCGCATCGTCTTGTCCTCGTCGAACTCCGGTCTGAAGCGACCCTCGGCGTCGAAGACCCTGGTACAGGCGACCAGCTCCACCCCCTCGATCCGGCCCTCACCGAAGAATCTCTTGGGCCCCCACGAGGGATGAAGCTCGATGCCCTCTTCCAGCGCTTCGTTGAGCTCGTCGCGCCCTTGCACGGTAAGCGCCGCCGGCAGCTCCGCGAGCGATTCCAGTGAGACGACGTGCACCTCGGTGGCGCCACCGCGCAGAGCCCCACGCGCCGCATCCAGGGCCGGCTGGCTGGCCGCCGCCTCTGCCGTCGCCTCGATCTCTTCCATGGGCTCGTAGAACTTGCGGACCGCGGTGCGGGCGGCATCCATGGCAACAGAGCCGCCTCCGATCACCACCACCCTCTCGCCCAGATCCACCCGATAGCCCTGATTGAGGTTGAGCAGGTAGTCGACCGCCTTGATGACGCCGTCCAGCTCGTGCCCCTCGACCTCGAGATCCCGGCCACGGCTGGCTCCGACCGACAAAAAGAACGCTTCGAAACCCTCGGTACGCAGGGCCTGGAGATCGAGCTCCGGTGTCAGCGGCGTGCGGTAACGGAACTTGGCGCCCAGCTTCTCGATGGCGGCGACCTCGCGGTCGATCACACCTCTGGGCAGCCGGTATTCGGGTATGCCGTAACGGAGCATGCCACCCGGCTGGTCGAGGGCCTCGAAAACCGTAACCGCGTAGCCCAAAAGCGCCAGATCGTGGGCACACCCCAAACCGGCCGGTCCCGAGCCGACGACGGCCACCTTCTTCCCCTTGCCTTCCTCTTGCCTGCCGACCATTTGCGACAGGTGCGCCGGACGGCTACAGCCCGGATCCTCCCTCCCCCGGAGGAGCTCATGAAAGGTCTCCGGTGAGGACGACTCGGCACCGTACCGTTCGGTGACGAAGCGCTTGAGCGGCCGGATCATCACCGCCTCGTCGATCCAGTTTCGGCGGCAGGCGTCCTCGCAGGGCGCGGCGCAGATGCGTCCGCAAATCGAAGCCAGTGGATTGGAAGAACGAGCGACCAGGAAGGCCGAAAGGTAGTCCCCATCGGCGATGCACTGCACGTACTGCCCCGAATCGGTCATCACGGGGCAGGCCTCCATACAGGGGACGTTGGTCCGGTACCAGGTGAGCTCCCGATACTCTGCAGGAAAACGTGCCTGGGGATCAAAGCTGCTCACCGCTCGGGCATCCTCCATCTCTGGTCGATAATCGAGCAGGCGGGTACGTCGGCCACATCACTCTGACGCCAGGAATCAGGCGATGAGGCGGACGGTGCTGTCGCTCTCCGGCCCGCTCTACTGCTTAGGTGAAGAAGCTAACAGAAGGCCTGGCGACCTTCGCCACCCCAGGGGAGGGCGGGTTCGCGCACCCTCGCCCTACCCGTTGGGGTAGGGCGCACTCCAAATGACCGGTGAGTATTTATTGAATGGAGCGGAGGTAGACGACGATCTGCCGGAGGTTCTCGTTGGTCAGAGCGGGATTGCCCCCCTTGGGTGGCATATCCACCCCCCGGGTATTGTCCGGGTGGGTTGCGGGGCGACCTTCGATGAGGAACTGGACAAGCCCATCGTCGGTCTGACTCGCCACGAATGGGTTGCTGTGCAGATTCTTGCCCAGTCGCGGCATGCCCTCCGCGTTCTGACCGTGGCAGACCGCGCAGGTCCGGCGGAACTGGACCAGGCCCTGAGCAGCCTCTTCCGAGACGGTTGATCCCCCACCACCCCCACAAGCGGTTCCCAAGAGCGCCACGCCGGCCAGCAAAACGAGCCACATACCGACGGCCACACGCACCTTTGCCATGGACCTTGGACCGTTGGTTCCGGATATCTCTGTCATCGACTATCTCCTGATCGTGTCTTTCTCGGTCTTTGACAAATCACACCTCGTGCCGGCGACACCCGACAGAGCGTGCTCGCTGCGGATCATACGGTAGTGTCGGTTTTCATCAAAGCCGCTGCTAACCGTCGATTACACGGAGAGCTTCGATGGCGGCTTGTCGTACCTTGAGGCTGGGATCGTCCTTCGACAATCGCTCCAAAAGATCACGCGAGTCCTCCACGTCGAGGATCGCCAGTGCCCGGACGGCACTGATCATGGCTTCCTCGGCCTGAGAGGGGGTGATGTCGGGGATCTGGGTGGTCAGCGTGCGATCCAGCATCCGGTAGAGCACCGGCACGCCGAGATCGCTGCCTAGATTGGCGAGGGCCAGAGCCGCGTTCCATCCCACATCCGCGACCGCGTCTTCCAGCAGTGGTGCGAGTCCGGGAATGGCTTCCGGTTCACCGAGCTCACCCAGACCAAAGGCCGCGGTCTTACGGATACCCGGATCGGGATCCTCGAGGGAATCCAAAAGCGGCGGCACCGCCCGCGGATCACTCGTCTTTCCTAGACCCCAGAGAGCGTATATCCGCGTCTCGGAGCTCGGATCGTCCAGCACCTCGATGAGAAGAGGGACCGCTTCCGGGTCCCGGGTGTAGCCCAGCACCAGCGCCAGGTACCGCTTCATCTCCTCGTCGTCGGTCTCCGAGAAGAGACGTCGTACCTCGTCTCGAACTCCCGGCTCTTCGTCGAGGGCGGTCGGGTCGGCGGTGAGTATCTTCGACAGCTCGTAGGCAGCTTGCGCCCGGCGAGGCTTCCATGACGAGCGGAGATCGTTGAGGTAGTCGCTGGTGCTCTGCCGGTCGTAGGCGATCCACCCGAAGCCGATAAAGACGGCCACACAGGCCAGGACAACCAACAACGGCACCAGGAACAGACCCAGGAATGTGCGCAGGGCACTTGGCTGCTCCTCCTCACCCCCAGTGGGCTCGGAGCGAAGTTCTTCCGGTTCCGTCATGGCGCCGCGAGCTTACCGCCGCCCGTCAGAGATTGCCACCGGGCTACAAGTTTTTGTCAGACCTACCCCTTACCCCACTGTTTTGTCACGATCATTGCTGGTTGCCCGCTCTGGCACGAGATATGCGTACCAGTCTATGGGCTAGTTGTCCCTATTTCTAGAATCATGGCCAGATCGAAGCAGCGACGCGCATTTACTCTCATCGAGGTGCTCATTGTGGTCGCCGTGATCGGCATCATCGCGGCGATCCTCATCCCCAACCTGCTGGATGCCCTCCAGAAAGCCAATCAGCGGCGGACGATGGCCAATATGCGAAACCTCGGGACTGCCTGGTACTCGTGGCTGACCGACGTGGCCTCGGTCAGCGCCGCCGGAGCCCACACCTTCGATTGGACACTGCTGGACCAGGATGTGACCGCCGAAGGTCTTCTCACCACCCTCTACAACAGCCCCGCAATGTTCTACACCCGGCATGTGCCAAAAGACGACGGCTGGGGGAATGAGTTCGACTACGCGTGGTCGGGAAACCCCTCGTCCCAACAGGTGATCGGCATGCGCAGTCTTGGCCGCGATGGAGTGGAGGGGCCAGCGTACACGAACCCCTACAGCGTGGGTCCTTTTGTCTCCACGGCCTACGACGAGGACATCGTTTGGTCCGACGGCGTCTTCATCCGCTACCCTCAGGGCGCCTTCACTCACTAGCAGACCGCCGAATCGCCACCACGGCCCGGGTTGCTTGACAGCACCCCGGACATAAGTATGCTTACGCCCTCTCGGTTCTTGGTCGGCTCTGAAGGATGTCCCAGATCTTCAAGCCCAGCACGAACACTCTGGCGAAAGTCAGTATGTTCGGGGCACTGTTCTTTCTGGTAATCCTCGCCTGGGTGCTGGTTACCCTCAACCGCTCCTCCCTGGTTACACGGCAGGGCATCGTTCTTCAACAGCCGGTGCCTTTCAGCCACGATCACCATGTGGCCGGACTCGGCATCAGCTGTCTTTATTGCCACACCACGGTCGAGGAGTCGAGCTTTGCCGGCATCCCCCCATCGGCCACCTGTATGAACTGCCACAAGCTGATCTGGAACGAGAGTCCGATGTTGGAGCCGGTTCGTGAGAGTTACCGTACCGGCCAGCCGATCGAGTGGACGAGGGTCCACGATCTACCCGATTTTGTCTACTTCGACCACAGCATCCATGTAGCAAAAGGTATCGGCTGCGCCAGCTGTCACGGTCGGGTCGATCAGATGCCGTTGATGTATCAGGCCGAGTCGTTGCAGATGGAGTGGTGTCTCGAGTGTCATCGGGCCCCGGAGAGATTCATCCGCCCCCGCGCCGAGATCTACAACATGGAATGGGTGTCAGCCGACCAGGAAACAGAGGGCGCCCATCTGATTGCCGATTACAAGGTGCAGAGCAAGCTGAGCTGCTCTGTCTGTCATCGCTAGAGGGATTGCAGAGTTGACCAAGTTCGACGACTCAGCGGAAGACTCGAGCACGAGTCGCAAATCGCGGATCGACCTGGCCGCGGTGCGGGAGCGTCTCCACGGCACTCGTGGTCCCCGGTTCTGGCGCAGCTTGGACGAGCTGGCCGAGACCGAGGAGTTCCAAGAGCTTCTCCACCGCGAGTTCCCCGAGATGTTGATGGAGCTTCCCAGCGGTGTCAGCCGGCGCCGGTTCATGCAGCTGATGAGCGCCTCGCTGGCCCTCGGCGGGCTGACCGCCTGTACCCGCCAGCCGTTGGAGAAGATCGTCCCCTATGTCGAGCAGCCGGAGACCCTGATTCCGGGGAGGCCACTCTACTTCGCAACCTCGATGACGTTGGATGGTGTGGCCTCCGGTCTGCTGGCTGAGAGCCACATGGGTCGGCCCACAAAGGTCGAGGGAAATCCCGAGCATCCGGCGAGCCTCGGTGCCACCGACCTCTTTGCCCAGGCGTCGGTGCTGACCCTCTACGACCCCGATCGCTCGCAGGTGGTCACGAATCTGGACCGCATTCGCTCCTGGTCGGCCTTTGTCGAGGAAACCCGGCTCGAGACCCTCGCCAGTGCCCGTCTGAGACTGCTGACCGGCACGGTCACCTCACCCTCTCTGGCGGCCCTCATCCAGCAGGTCCTGAGCGAGTACCCACGGGCCAGGTGGCATCAGTACGACGCGGTCACTCGCGACAACGTGCTTACCGGAGCCGAGATGGCTCTCGGTGAGGCGGTGGCGACACGATACGACTTCGCTGCTGCCGATGTCGCTGTCGCTCTCGACGCCGACTTCCTCACCAGCGGGCCTGGCGCCGTGCGCTACGCCCGTGACTTCATGTCGCGGCGACGGGCACCGGCAGACCACCCGGAGATGAATCGGCTCTACGCTGTCGAGAGCATGCCCACCGCCACCGGCACGGTGGCCGACCACCGACTTCCTCTGCGACCAAGCGAGCTGGCGAGATTCACTGCTGCTCTGGCCGCGGAGGTCGGTGTGCCCGGCGCGGTGGCGCCGGTGGGCTCCGACGTCGGTAGCCAGGGTGAGTGGCTACGCGCTGTCGCCAGGGATCTCCAGGCACACCGGGGCAGCTGTGTCGTGGTCCCGGGCGACTATGCCTCGGCCGAGGTCCATGCCCTGGCGCACGCCATCAACAGCCATCTCGACAACATCGGCCGCACCGTGATCCACACCATGCCCCTGGCGGCGAATCCCGAGGACCAGGCCGGCTCTTTTACAAGCCTGGTCAACGACATGGCGGCCGGAGAGGTCGACATCCTGGTGATGTTGGACTGCAACCCGGTCTATGACGCACCGGTCGATCTGGAATTCACCAGTGCGTTGAGGCGGGTCGGCCGTCGAATCCACCTGGGTCTCTACCAGAACGAGACCTCGGAGCACTGTCACTGGCATGTGCCCGCAGCTCACTACCTGGAGTGCTGGGGTGACGCCCGCGCCTATGATGGGACGATCTCCCTGGTCCAGCCGCTGATCGAGCCGCTCTACGACGGCAAGACCGTGGCCGAGGTGCTCTCCGTCTTCACCGAGGAGGGGAGCCGCGCGGCTCACGATCTGGTCCGATCCCACTGGCAGGGCGCCCTGGGTGAGGCCGACTTCGAGGACCGCTGGCGCCAAGCTCTCCACGACGGGTTTATCGCCGACTCGGCGCTGCCGCCGGCAGATGTGGCCCTACGCAACACAGCCGCGGCCGAGGCGACCGCCCGCATCGCCGAGACCAACCAGATCGTCGATGGGGTCGAGCTCATCTTCCGGCCCGATCCCACGATCTACGACGGCCGCTTCAACAACAACGGCTGGCTCCAGGAGTGCCCCAAACCGCTGACCAAGCTGACCTGGGACAACGCCGCCCTGGTAAGCCCGGCGCTGGCCCTGCAGATGGGTCTCGAGAACACCCAGATGGTCGAGGTGACGGTCGACGACCGTATGCTCGAGGTGCCCGTCTGGATCCTTCCGGGCCACGCCGACGGCTGCATGACCATTCATCTGGGGTACGGACGCACTCGCAGCGGCCGGGTCGGGTCGGGATCCGGTTTCGACGCCTACCGGCTGCGCACATCGGTGGCCCCCTGGACCGTCACCGGTGCCGGGGTCCGCAAGACCGAGAGACGCTACAAGCTCGCCAGCACCCAGCTTCACGCCAACATCGGTCTTGCACCCGGGCCCGACGAGAAGCCCGGTTTTGGCGTCGAAGGGGAAGAAGCCGAACGGCGCCATCTGATACGGGTCGGAACGCTCGAGCACTATCGCCGGGAGCCCGAGTTCGCTCAGCACCTGGGGCATGCTCCGCCGGAGGGTCTCTCCATGTATCCCCAGTGGGAGTTCCCGGGATACGCCTGGGGTCTCTCGATCGACCTCGGGACCTGCACCGGCTGCAATGCCTGCGTCGTCGCCTGCCAGTCGGAGAACAACACCCCCATCGTCGGCAAGGACATGGTCGCCATGGGCCGGGAGATGCACTGGATCCGGATCGACCGCTACTTCGAGGGTGAGCTCGAGCAACCGGACATCCACATCCATCACCAGCCGGTAATGTGCATGCACTGCGAGCAGGCGCCTTGCGAAGTGGTCTGCCCGGTGGGCGCCACCGTTCACAGCAGCGAGGGCCTCAACGAGATGGTCTACAACCGCTGTGTGGGCACCCGCTATTGCTCCAACAACTGTCCATACAAAGTTCGGCGATTCAACTTCTTCAAGTACAACGACACCGAGACGCCGGTTCTAAAACTGCTGCGCAATCCCGACGTCACCGTGCGCAGCCGCGGAGTCATGGAGAAGTGCACCTACTGCGTTCAGCGCATCAACCACGCCCGTATCGAAGCCGAGAAAGAAGAGCGGCAGATACGCGATGGCGAGATTCTGACCGCCTGCCAGCAGGTCTGTCCGACGGAGGCCATCGTCTTTGGTGACATCAACGACCCGGACTCGAAAGTCTCGCATGCCAAAGCGGAGCCGCTCGCCTACGACATCCTGGCGGAGCTCGGCACCCGGCCACGGACGAGCTACCTGGCCAAGCTGCGCAACCCCAACGCGACCCTGGAGGAGTCTTGAGATGACTACTCCGGGCAAGCCGCCGATCGTCGCACCGGGCCACACGCCGGGCTCGGTAACCGACCACATCAGCGCCATCGTCCTCACCCGGATGCCACGGTGGTGGTGGGCGGCCTTTGGCGCTTCTTTTGCGCTGGTGATGATGCTCCTCTTCGCCCTCACCAAGCTGCTCTTCGAGGGCACGGGCATCTGGGGGCTCAACATCCCGGTGGGGTGGGGTTTCGCCATCATCAACTTCGTCTGGTGGATCGGCATCGGTCACGCCGGAACCCTGATCTCGGCCATCCTGCTGCTCCTGCGGCAGGAGTGGCGGACCTCCATCAACCGGTTTGCCGAGGCGATGACACTGTTTGCCGTGGCCTGCGCCGGGCTCTTCCCCCTGATCCACGTCGGGCGGCCCTGGCTTGCCTATTGGCTGCTTCCCATTCCCAACACCATGGACATCTGGCCGCAGTTCCGCAGCCCGTTGGTGTGGGACGTCTTCGCCGTCTCCACCTACGCCACGGTCTCGCTGCTCTTCTGGTACGTGGGGCTGGTCCCCGATCTGGCGACTCTGCGTGACCGGGCCGGACAGAGGATGGCAAAGATCACCTACGGCTTCCTGGCGATGGGCTGGCGGGGATCGGCGACCCACTGGCACAACTATGAGACGGCCTACCTGCTGCTCGCGGGTCTGGCCACACCCCTGGTGGTCTCGGTCCACACGATTGTCAGTTTCGACTTCGCGGTGGGGCAGCTGCCGGGCTGGCACGCCACCATCTTCCCTCCCTACTTCGTCGCCGGCGCTATCTTCGCCGGTTTTGCCATGGTGATCACGCTGGCCGTACCCCTGCGGACCCTATTCGATCTCAAGGACTTCATCACCATCCGCCACCTCCAGAACATGGGCAAGATCATGCTCGCCACCGGCCTCATCGTGGCCTATGGCTACATGGTCGAGATCTTCATGGCCTGGTACAGCGGCAACTGGTTCGAGGAGTTCATGATCCTCAACCGGATCCAGGGGCCCTACCGGATGCAGTGGCACGCCCTGCTGCTGTGCAACGTCCTGGCGCCGCAGATGCTGTGGTTCAGAAAGGTGCGCAGCACACCGGCTCTCCTCTTTGTGGTGGCGATGTTCGTCAACGTGGGTATGTGGCTCGAGCGCTATGTCATCGTCGTTACCAGCCTGCATAGAGATTTTCTGCCCTCCTCTTGGGGGATGTACGCCGGGACGCGGTGGGATTGGGCCATCTTTATCGGCTCCATCGGCCTATTTCTGAGCCTGCTCTTTCTTTTCATCCGCTTCTTGCCGATGATCTCGATCTTCGAGATGCGGACCATCGTCCCCAAGACCCAGGCTCAGGAACCCGAAGAGGTGTCGCCATGAGCGAGCCGGCCACCAAACCGGAATTTGCCCTGATGGCCGAGTTCCGCTCGTCCCGCGAGCTGCTCCACGCCATCGAGCAATCCCGGGCGGCCGGCTATACCGAGCTCGAGGCCTACACCCCCTACCCGATCGAAGAGGTCTGGGAGGCTCTGGGCCACCACAAGTCGAAGCTGCCGTTGATCGTTCTCATCGGTGGCATCGTGGGGGCCTTGACCGGGTACTTTCTCCAGTTCTGGGTGTCGGTGGTCAATTACCCCGTCAACGTCGGCGGCCGGCCGCTCCACAGTTGGGTCTCTTTTATTCCGGTCACTTTCGAGACCACGATTCTCTTTGCCGCCGGTGCGGCGGTGCTGGGGATGTTCGCTCTCAACAAGCTACCCATGCCCTATCACCCGGTCTTCAATGTGCCGCGCTTCGCCCTGGCCTCGCGGGATCGGTACTTCTTGGCCATCGGCTCATGGGACCCCAAGTACGAGCGACGGGCGACCGAGGAGTTTCTGCTTGGGCTGGATCCGTTCGAGGTGAATGAAGTTGCGAGCTGAAGAAGAAGGGCTTGAGGGCATGTGGGCTTGTGGGCTTGGGAGCCGCTCGCGGAAAGGCCGCGCTCTGTTGGCGGTCACCCTGCTCGCAACTGTTCTCTCCGCTTGCCGCCAGGACATGCACGATCAGCCGCGGCACGAGCCCCTCGAGGCCAGTGTTCTCTTTGCCGACGGTCGATCGTCCCGACCTCTGATCGAAGGGACCGTGGCCCGGGGCCAGCTGCGGGCCGACCACGAGCTCTACACCGGGCTGGATGCCGCGGGACAGTTCGTATCCGACCTCCCCACTCCTCTCACCCGGGAGCTCCTGGAAAGGGGCCAGAGCCGTTTCAACGCCTTCTGCTCTCCCTGCCATGGTCGTCGTGGGGATGGCGGGGGAATGGTGGTTCAACGCGGGTTCAAACAGCCCCAGTCGTTTCATCAGGCGCGGCTGCAGGATACCCCGGTGGGCTACTACTACGACGTCATCAGCAGGGGTTTTGGCGAGATGTCGAGGTATGCAGCTCAGCTCTCTCCTCGGGATCGCTGGGCGATCGTCGCCTATATCCGTGCCCTCCAGGTCAGCCGCAATGTGCCGGTGGCGGCTCTCACCGACGAAGAGCGTCAGCACCTCGAGGAGCTGGCCAGCGCCGTGCCTGGTGCTCCGGAGACCGTGGACCATGAGTGAGCCCACCGGATCGACTCCCGAGCGGTCTTTTTCGCCGCCGGCCGACCTCGACGGGTTGCAGTCGAAGGCCTGGATCGTCGGCGGTGTGGGTGCCGCGGCATCGGTGGCCGGCTGGTTGCTGGATTCGACTCAGTTCTATCGCTCCTATCTGGTCTCCTGGGTCTTCTGGGTGAGCGTGGCCACCGGGTGCTTGGCAATCTTGATGCTCCACCATCTATCCCGAGGCGCCTGGGGTCTGATGATCCGACGGGTGCTCGAAGCGGCGGCGCGCACGCTGCCCTTTCTCGCAATCCTGTTCATACCTATCGTGCTTGGCCTCAGCGAGATCTATGTCTGGGCACGGCCGGAGGCGGCCGCCGACGAGATCATCCAGCACAAGGCGATCTATCTGAACCCGACGGCCTTCGTCTTTCGCACCGCGGTCTTTCTGGGCGTCTGGTCGCTTTTTGCCTACGCCCTGAGCCGCCTGTCGCTCAAACAGGATCGGACCGGTGAGGAGGTCATCTTTCGGCGTATGCAGATGATCTCGGCACCCGGTCTCGGAATCTTCTGTCTGCTGACGACCTTTGCCGCCGTCGACTGGCTGATGTCGCTCGACCCCCATTGGTACTCCAGCCTGTTCGGTGTCTACTTTCTGGGTGGACAGGCAATCGCCGCGCTCGCCTTTGTCATCCTGGTGGCTCTCTACCTGTCGCGACGGGAGCCCATGTCGGGGGCCTTCAAGGCCGCCCATTTTCACGACTACGGCAAGCTCCTGCTGGCGTTTGTCATGCTCTGGACCTACTTCGCCCTTTCTCAGCTACTCATCATCTGGTCGGCCGACCTGCCGGAGGAGATCACCTGGTATCTGGAGCGGGCGCAGGGAGGTTGGAAGTGGGTTTCCATCCTGCTGGTGCTCTTCCATTTCCTGCTGCCGTTCTTGCTGCTTCTGTCGCGTGATCTGAAACGCAACGCGCGTACTCTCGGCAAAGTGGCTCTACTGCTGCTCGCCATGCGCTGGTTCGATGTCTACTGGCTCGCGGCCCCGAGCTTCGAGCACGGCCACCTCTCCTTCCACTGGCTCGACCTGGCAACTCTCGTCGGCTTGGGTGGAATCTGGCTCGCACTTTTCATCGGGCAGTTGAAGTCCAGATCGCTGGTGCCCGTCAACGACCCGTATTTGGCGGAGGCCCTCGGCAATGAGTGACCAAGATCTCAACCTGAAGGGAATCTTGCTCTTCACGCTGGGACTCGTCCTCCTTGTGGTGGTCGCAACGGCCGCCATGTACTTCGTCACGGTTGGGGTCCGCGACAGGGACAGGGCTCGGGACTCTCCACCAACACCGATACTCCAAGAAGCTGTAGAGGAGGGCATACGGCTGGAGCCCCCCGCTCCCAGACTGCAGCCCCAACCGGGCGAGTCGACAGGTCTCGTCGACCGGGGGATCAGCCCCGACTGGGAGACCGCACCCGACGTGGAGATGCGCCGATTCTTGGCCGAAGAGGAGCAGGAGTTGAACAGTTACGGTTGGATCGATGCGCGCAACGGCATCGCCCGTGTCCCTGTCGACCGGGCGATGGAGATGCTGGTCGAGCAGGGCCTGCCCGAGACACCCGAGTCGCCGCCCGTCGAGGCCGGCGGCGAGGAGAACTCAGACGGATGACGACACACAACGCTCATTCCTGCGAGACGAGGCCAAGGCCCGGACAAGGTGCTTGTTCAAGCCCTCAGGCCCCCACGCCCCCAAGCCCAATCCGTCGAAGAACCCTTCCGGCCATTCTTGCGACTCTTCTTCTTATACCCTCGGTCTCCGCTTTCTCTCAACCGACCTCTCAGCCAGGCCCGCTCCAGGATGTCGGCTTCGATCAGCGACTCGGCGAGTCGGTCCCGCTGGATGCGGTTTTTGCCGACGAGCGGGGCGAGCGTGTCGCTTTGGGTGATTTTTTTGGCGACCGGCCGGTGATCATGGCGCTCGTCTACTACGAGTGCCCCATGCTCTGCACCATGGTCCTAAACGGCCTCACCAGCACGCTGGGTGTCCTGGAGTTCGACCCGGGGGAGGAGTTCGAGGTGGTAATCGTTAGCTTCGACACGCGGGAGACCCCGGCCGAGGCGCGCGCTTCAAAATCCACCCATGTGGGCCGTTACAATCGACCCGGAACCGAAGACGGCTGGCACTTTCTCACCGGCGACGAGGAGTCCGTCCAACGGCTCACTCAGAGTCTCGGCTTCCGCTATGTCTGGGTTCCAGAGTCGAATCAATTTGCTCATGCCGCCGGCATCGTGGCGCTCACCCCCGAGGGCCAGATCGCCCGCTACTTCTACGGCATCGAATACGCACCGCGGGACGTTCGCCTGGGACTTGTCGAGGCGGCCGACAACCAGATCGGATCGTTGGTGGACCAGGTCCTGCTCTACTGCTTTCACTACGACCCCGTCGTTGGCAAGTACAGCGCAGTGGCGATGAATATCCTGCGTCTCGCCGCCGCGGCTACCGTCTTGGCCTTGGGGTCGTTCCTGATCCTGCAATGGCGGCGGGACCGAAGACGGCGGACCTCGGCCGCCGGGGCTTGACCGACTCATGTGGAAAAACTTTCCTCTCTTTCCGGACAAGGCCACCGAGTTGGCGGGCGAGGTCGATCAGCTCACCTTTGTCTTCCTGGCCATCGCCCTCTTCTTCTCGCTGCTGGTAGCGACTCTCGTCTTCTACTTTGCGATCAGATATCGGCGGCGCTCGGCAGATGAGATCGGTGAGACCGAAGAGACCGGCATCTGGCTCGAGATCGTCTGGTCCGTGATTCCGCTGGTCATCCTGCTCGGCATGTTTTTCTGGGGAGCCAAGATCTACATCAAGGCCTACCGGCCGCCCTCGGATGCGGTGGAGTACTTCGTCACCGGCAAGCAGTGGATGTGGAAGTTCCAGCACCCCGAGGGTAACCGGGAGATCAACCACCTGCATGTCCCCCGGGGGCAGCGGATCAGGCTGAACATGACCTCCGAGGACGTCATCCACTCTTTCTTCGTGCCCGCTTTTCGGGTCAAGGCGGACGTGCTGCCCGGTCGCTACACAAGCATCTGGTTCGAGGCCACCAAGACGGGGACTTTCACTCTCTTCTGCGCCGAGTTCTGTGGCGCCGAGCACTCCCAGATGATGGGCAGCGTGATCGTCATGGAGCCCCAGGACTACGAGCAGTGGCTTGCCGCCGGTCAGCCCGAGAAGACAGTCATCGGCTCGGGCGAGGAGCTCTTTGGGAAATACGTCTGTAACACCTGTCACTTCCCCGACTCGGCGGCCAGGGCGCCGATCCTGCACGGAATCTGGGGAGAGGAGGTCGCGCTCGGCAACGGGGAATCCGTCGTCGTAGACGCCAACTATGTTCGCGAGTCGATTCTCGAACCCGCTGCCAAGATGGTCAAGGGCTACCAGCCACTGATGCCCACCTACCAGGGACAGTTATCCGAAGAGGAGCTCGTCCAGTTGATCTCCTATGTCCGCTCGCTGAGCGACGTCGCCGCCGAAGGTGAAGGCAGCGCCGTCGCCGTTGACAGCAACGAAGGTGAACAAAAATGAGCGCCGAAGCAACGACGAATCTCCCGAGACGCGTCCACTATTTGAACGTCGACTACGGCATCAAGTCGTGGCTGCTGACCCAGGACCACAAGCGGATCGCCATCCTCTATCTGGTCTCCATCTCGTTTTTCTTTGCCATCGGCGGTCTCATGGCCGCTCTGATCCGCGTCGAACTGGCGACACCAGCCGGCGACCTGGTGCAACCGGACGTCTACAACCGGCTTTTTACCGCTCATGGCGTGATCATGATCTTTCTCTTCCTGATTCCGTCGATTCCAGCGGTCCTCGGCAACTTCTTGATTCCAATCATGATCGGCGCCAAGGATCTCGCTTTTCCCAAGCTCAACCTGGGGAGCTGGTACGTCTACAACCTGGGCGCCGCCCTCATGATGTGGGCGCTGCTGCGCGGTGGGGCCGACACCGGATGGACCTTCTACACCCCGTACAGCAGCATGTACGCCAACAGCGAGGTGATCCTGACCGCCCTCGGGGCTTTTATCGTCGGCTTCTCCTCGATCATGACGGGGCTCAACTTCATCGTCACCATCCACCGGATGCGGGCCCCGGGACTCACCTGGTTTCGACTGCCGCTATTCGTCTGGGCCCACTACGCCACCGGTCTGGTCCAGGTTCTGGGAACACCGGTGGTGGCCATCGCCATTCTTCTGGTGGCCGCCGAACGGCTGCTCCATATCGGCATCTTCGATCCTGCTCTCGGCGGTGATCCGGTCCTCTTCCAGCATCTCTTCTGGTTCTATTCGCATCCGGCGGTCTACATCATGATCCTCCCGTCGATGGGGGTGATGAGTGAGCTGGTGACCGCCTTTTCCCGCAAGCGAATCTTTGGCTACAGGTTTGTCGCCTTCTCCAGCCTGGCGATCGCGGTGCTGGGCTTTCTGGTGTGGGGACACCACCTGTTTGTCTCCAGTCAGTCGGTTCTCGCGGGTGTGATCTTTTCGGTATTGACCATGCTGGTGGCGGTCCCCTCGGCGGTAAAGGTCTTCAACTGGACAGCGACGCTCTACAAGGGGTCGATCTCCTGGGAGACACCGATGCTCTACGCCATCGGCTACGTCGGCCTGTTTGTCATCGGCGGTCTGACCGGCACCATGCTGGCGACGCTGGGCTTCGATATTCATGTCCACGACACCTACTTCGTCGTCGCCCACTTCCACTACATCATGGTCGGCGGCGCGGTCATGGGCTACCTCGGCGGACTCCACTTCTGGTGGCCCAAGATCACCGGACGCCTCTACCCGGTGTTCTGGTCGAAGATTTCGGCTCTGCTGATCTTTGTCGGTTTCAATCTCACCTTCTTTCCCCAGTTTGTCGTCGGTTATCTCGGTATGCCACGGCGCTATCACGCCTACCCCGAAGAGTTCCAGGTTCTCAACGTGCTGTCCTCGGCCGGGGCGACGATTCTGGCCGTGGGCTATCTGCTCCCCACGATCTACTTCATCTGGTCGATGCGCTACGGCGAGCGAGCTGGAAGCAACCCATGGGGCGCCTACGGTCTCGAGTGGCAGATACCGTCGCCACCACCGACCCACAACTTCGAGGAGAAGCCGGTGGTGACCACCGAGGCCTACGACTACTACTCGCTCAAGGAGAAGAGGGTTGCCTGAGGAACCGGTCATGCAGGCTGAATCGAGCCGGGCCTGGGGCCTGGCCCACCATTTCGACAATTTCGAGCAGCAGCGGGAGGCCTCCTATCTCGGGATGTGGGTCTTTCTGGTCACCGAGATCATGTTCTTTGGCGGCCTCTTTACCGCCTATGTCGTCTACCGCTCGGCCAACGCCCGAGCTTTTGCCCTGGGCAGCAAGGAATTGGATATCACCCTTGGAGCCTTCAACACCGCGGTGCTCATCGGCAGCAGTCTGACCATGGCCCTGGCCGTCTGGGCCGCCCAACAGGGCAAGCGAAAACAGATCGCTCTTTTCCTTGTGCTCACAATTCTTCTGGGTGGCGTCTTCCTCGGCGTCAAGGCAGTGGAGTACAGGGCCAAGATCGACCACCATCTGTTGCCCGGACCGGACTTCCATTACGAAGTCACCGAAGTCGACGAGATCCTCGGCGTCCAGGAGGGCAATGTCCAGATGTTCTTCAACCTCTACTTCGCCATGACCGGGCTCCACGCCCTCCACATGATCATCGGTATCGGAGTGCTGCTGGTGATGGTGGTGCTGGCGCTACGGGGATCGTTCTCGCGTGAAAACCACAATCTGGTCGAGTGTATGGGTCTCTACTGGCACTTCGTCGACATCGTCTGGATCTTCCTCTTCCCACTCCTCTACCTGTTGGGTCGAAATATCTGAACCGGGGGCAAGCCAAATGACAGAGCACATCACCTCGGTACGAACCTACTTCCTGGTCTTCATTGCCCTCATGGTCCTGACCGCGATCACCGTGTGGGTGTCCTTTCAGGATTTCGGTGCCTGGAACGATGTCGTAGCCCTGACCATCGCCGTCATCAAGGCCAGTCTCGTAGTGCTGTTTTTCATGCACATCTACTACAGCACACGCCTGAGCAAGCTGGTGGTGGTCTCGGGGCTCGTCTGGCTGTTCATCCTCATCGGGCTGACGCTGAGCGACTACCTCTCCCGCGGGCTGGTAGGCCTCGCCTCCAGCTAGCCAGCTAGTTTGTCAAAGGGATGTTCAGGCCTGTCAAGGGGCCTCGGCGGCAGCCTCGAGCTTCGCCAGGGCCTCTTTGACAGCTTCGTGATGCTGACGGATGCGCTCGTGCAGGCGCCCCAGTCGGTCGTGCTTGGCCTCGTCGTCGCGGTGGATCTCGAGGAGAGACTCCTCTATCCCACCACCCACCTCCGCCTCCTCGTTCTGCTTCAGGCTATGGGCGTAGGCTTCTAGTCTCGAGTTGTGGGCCGCAACCGCGTTGGCATGGGTCTCGAGGACAAAACGGTATTCCTCGACGGCGGTCCGGGCTCGTGAGAGGTCCTCGACGAACTTCTTGTGGTCTTGCCGCCACTCGTCGATGGCGGCCTGCCACTCGGAATGGTCGCTCTCCCACTTCCGGTGCTCGCTCTGGATCTCCTCGATGCCCTTCACCTGCTCCACCATGGAGAGCCCTCCCAGGAATCGGTACTCACATTGCGCAGACGGCAGGGAGCTGTGTGGCCAGCGTTCCTCCAAGAGGGTTTCAAGACAGCTTCGAAGCCGCTACCTCCTTTTGGGCGGTATCCGGTGGGTAGCGGAGTGGGGGCCACCCTACCCTTTCAGGTGGGAGCGCCGCGGCGGTGCCAGTTCCCGGGCTAAGATCAACACCGGCAAAGGAGAAGCTGCGATGAAGACCATTGGCCTTCTTGGCGGGATGAGCTGGGAGTCCACCGTCCCCTACTACCGGATCGTCAATCGGGTTGTCGGCAAAAGCCTGGGCGGCCTCCACTCCGCCCGGATTCTTCTCTACAGCGTCGATTTTCAGCCCATCGAGGAGCTCCAGCACGCCGGCCGCTGGGAGGAAGCCGGTGAGATCCTCGCCGAGGCCGCCGGCCGGCTGGAGACCGCGGGAGCCGACTTCCTGGTGCTCTGTACCAACACCATGCACAAGGTCGCCCCACAGATAGAGGAAGCCATCAGCATCCCTTTTCTCCATATCGCCGATGCGACTGCCGACGAGATCAAGCAAGCAGGGCTGAGAAGGACCGGTCTTCTCGGCACCCGCTTTACCATGGAAGAGGAGTTCTACCGTGGTCGTCTGGAGGATCGTCACCAGCTCGAGGTGATCGTCCCCAACGAACGGGATCGGCAGATGGTGCATCGGGTCATCTACGACGAGCTCTGTCTCGGTACCGTCGATCCTGGATCCCGCCGCGCCTATTCGCAGGTCATCCGACGCCTGGCGGATGAGGGAGCCGAGGGCATTATCCTCGGCTGTACCGAGATCTCGCTGCTGGTCACACCCGAGGACTCCCCCGTGCCCCTTTTCGACACCACGGAGATTCACGCCCGCCGGGCGGCCGAGTGGGCGTTGGCCGAGGGCTTAGGGGCTTAAGGGCTTGGGGGCTTGGGGGCTTGGGGATCCGGGCCTGGGGAGGCGGCCGATGGCGTCTTCCACCAGGCTGCCGAGGTAGAGCATTCCATCGTGCTCCTGAACACTGCTGATCTGGCTGAAGGCGGCAGCGGGGTCCTGCAGATTGTGCACCACCTCGCCCTCCGCATTCAGCCCCAGAACAAAGCCGTAGTTCCCGGCCGCTGGCCTCAACGGTTCTGGCAGCCGCATCACGATCTTGCGCAAGAAAGGATGGGGCAGCAGGGCTTCGAGTTTCGCCTGTCTCGGCGACACCAGCGACAACCAGAAAATACCGTCGGCTCCGGTGGAGATGCCATCGGGAAATCCGGGTAGGTTGTCGATGAGAACGTCGGTTTCACCCTCTCGGTTGCCGGTGAGCCAGAGCCGACGCACCTGGTATTTACCGGTCTCTACGACCAGCACGAAACGCTGGCCGAGGCTCACAGCGATTCCATTGGCGTAGTGCAAGCGGTGGAGCAGCATTCGCGTCTCACCGGTTGCCGGGTCGTAAGCGAGGACACGACCCCTGGCCCGATGCTCCATGAGCTCGGCCACAGTCTGGTCCACACTGAAAGCGAAGGATGAATCGCTGAAATAGACGGTCCCATCGGCACCCACATCCACGTCGTTGGCCAAGAGAAACGGCACCCCGCCGAAATGGCGACTCAGAACCGTCACCTGCCCAAACGGCGATATGTGAAAAAGCCCACCAGGACTGACACAGACCAGCAAATTCCCCAGGCCGTCGACGTGCATTCCGAGCGGGCGCCCCTCGAGCTCAGCCATGACCTGGGGCTCGGACCCGTCGGGCTGAAACTGGACGATGCGCCCATCCTCGTAGCCGGCATAGATCCGACCTCCGAGGTCGATCGCCACGTCTTCGGACCCCACTCCAACACCCTCCGCCAGACGCTCGACAGAGGCCAATGCGCTGTTGGGCTCGTAGACCCCCACCAGCTCGGGTCTCTTGGGTGGTGTCCAGGCCTCCGGATCGATGGGGACCGGCCAGAAGAGCAGGTAGAGGATCGAGAGGCCCAGCGCAGTGAGCAACACGAGGCGCACAGATCTCCAGCTCATGGATTCCCTACTCCTTCATCTCGGCGGACAGCGGTTCTCAATCATCCATCATACCCTTGCGAAGGCCTCACGGCCGGGTGAGAATGCCTCTCATGTCCTTCCGGCCCCCGGAGCGGTTCAACATCGCCGACTACTTTCTCGACCAGCGGGTGGCGGAGGGTCGTGGTGACCGGATCGCCCTGCGCCTCGACGATCGCCAGATGACCTATGACGAGGTCCTCGCCCTGGCCAACCTCTTTGGCCAGGTGCTGCTCCGGATCGGGGTGCGGCCCCAAGAGAGAGTCCTGATCGCCCTGCCCGATGGCCCTGATTTTGTCGGCTCGCTCTTTGGCATTCTCAAGATCGGCGCGGTCGTGGTCATGGTCAACCCGAGTCTGGAACCGGAAGCGCTGGCCGGTCTATTCGACTACTCGCGAGCCCGCGTGGCGGTCGTTGACGCCGGTGTCCTCCCCAGCTTCGAAGAGGCGATCGACATAGCCGCCTGGAAACCGGGGCTGCTGGTAGTCGGCAATGGGGAGCACTCGCACCGGAGCTTCGGAGAGGAGCAGCAGAAAGTCGAAGACAAACTGGATACCGCCCCTACCCACCGGAACGATCCGGCGATCTGGCTTTTTTCCGGCGGCACCACCGGGCGTCCCAAGGCGGTGGTTCAGACCCACACCTCTTTCGCCAACACCACCGAGTGCTATGCCAAGACCGCCCTCGGCTACCGCGAGGACGACATCACCCTCTCCGTTCCCAAGCTCTTCTTCGGTTACGCGACCGGCTCCAACCTCTTTTTCCCCTTCTCCGTGGGCGCTTCGGCGGTTCTGTATCCCGAGCATCCCACCACCGAAGTCGTGTTCGAAAGGATCCGGCGCCACCGGCCCACCATCCTGGTCAACGTGCCCACCATGATCAACCGGATGGTGCAGCACCCGGACGCCTCATCCCAGGATCTCTCCTCTCTCCGTTTCGCCACCTCGGCCGGCGAGGCGCTTCCCGCTCCCCTCTATCGGAGTTGGCGTCAGACTTTCGGCGTCGAGCTCCTCGACGGACTCGGAACCGCCGAGATGTGGCACATCTTCATCTCCAACCTGCCGGACGAGGTGCGGCCGGGTACCCTGGGCCGCCCGGTTCCCGGGTTCGACGTCGAGATCCGCGATGGAGATGGAAAGTTGCTGCCCAGCGGCGAGGTGGGACGTCTCTGGGTGCGGGGCAACTCGCGGGCCATCGGCTACTGGCAGAACACGAGCCAGACCGCCGAGGCCTTCCAGGGTGAGTGGTTCGTGGGCGGTGATCTGGTGCGTCGAGACGAGGACGGCTACATCACCTACTGCGGCCGAGCCGACGATGTGCTCAAGGTGGGCGGCAAGTGGCTCGTGCCCCAGGAGGTCGAGAGCTGTCTCATGCAGCACCCGGCCGTGGACGAGTGCGCCGTGATCGGCGTGGAGACCGACGACGGTCTCACCAAACCCTGGGCCTTTGTGATCGCCAAGGACAGCTCACCCGATCTCGAGCAGACGCTCAAGCAGTTCGTGCTCGATCAGCTCCAGCCCTACAAACACCCGAGAAGGGTCGTGGTGGTTGACAGCTTCCCCCGCACCCACCTGGGCAAGATCGATCGTGGCAAGCTGAAAAGGACCGCGCACAAAGAGTGATCCCCACCAACCCGTGTTGGATTGGGCTAGTCGGCGGATTCTCGCTGGTTGAATTCGCGAATCGCCGAGACACTCGACGAGGTGGAGACCAGGTAGGGCACGAGAACGGTCAGCGCCATCTTGGCCAGCCGTCCCGAATCCACCTCCTGGCGGAGGATTGCGTCGCCGTGATTGATGGCGATCAGAATGCCACCGACAAAGACGGCGTACTTCAGGCCACGTCTGACCACGGGTGGTGAAAAGGCGATCTGGAGCCAATCCCTCACGACAGCGGCTTCCCCTCTTTCGGCGCTTTTAGAAACGCCCATTTGACCGCGCCGCGCTCGCTCAGGTCCGGCCAGACTTCGGCGGGCGACTCATCGAAGACCATGTCGGCGTCGCCCGGCAGGACTTCCCAACCTCCCCGCGCCACCTCGGCGTCGAGCTGCATCGGCATCCAGCCAGCATGACCGGCGAAGACCCGGAATCTCCCGACGTCCCCTCCAGCTTCGACCAGCCGGCCAAGCAGATCTCTGCTGCCGCTCACATAGACATCGTCGAAGACGGACTCCGAGCCCTCGGGGTGGTCACCGGATCGCACCAGCATCAACATCTGGTGGGTTGCCACCGGGCCACCGACCCAAACGGTCTCCGTCCGGTCATCCAGCCCTTCGACATCGGGTAGGGCCGTGGCGATGCTCAGCTCGGTCGGGCGGTTGATGACCAGTCCCGTGGCACCCATTTCGTTGTAGTCGAGCAGTAGGACGACAGTCTTGGCGAAGTTGGGATCCCTGAGATCCCGACTGGCAACGAGAAATCTCCCCTTGGCCAGCTCCAGACCCACAACTCGATTCGAGAGCGCTGGGAAGGGCCGGAGGATCTGGTCGGGGATCGTCGCGGTCGCCCCTGAGGCCTCGGTCCGGGCGCCTCCAGGCAAGACCACTGGCAACAGAAGGGCTACCACTGCGGCCAACGGAACCCATTGCCGGGACCAGAGCGACTTCGAACGGCGACACGACCGGTTCATGAGACCTCCACTCATCTTGACGTTGCTGCCACCAAGGCGGATTGCTTCTTCGTCAGAGTAAGTATTCCTATAGTACCGCTCAGGGCTCGAGGTCCGCACGGTAGCTGAGCATGAACTCGAGAAACTTGAAGATTTCGACCATGTCCTCGCCGGTGAAGCGGATACTGTGGGCCGTCGTTCGCTCGACGCTCGAAAGATAGGCCAGCAGCTCGGCTGGGCGGTAGTTCTTGAACGTGACATCGAGATGGATCGGTGGCGTCAAGACGTATGGTTCAAATTGACCGAGGCTGTCCAATCCCGCCTCGACCTTTTCTCGGATGAGCTTCTGCGCCGCCTGGGGTGTCATGGTGGCAGCCGAATGGAAGCTGATGGCCCGCTTTACGGCTGCCCCCTCCACTCTTCCCAGCAGTCGCCTGGTCTCCTCGACAGTGACGTCGTCGCCCGAGATCATGACCACCGGAACCCCGAAGTGCCCGGCGATGGCGGCGTTGAGACCTGCCTCGGACATGGGTTTTCCGTTGAGCTCGACCGCCGCCAGCCGGGCGCTCGACAGGGTGTGGGCCCGGACACCTGCCGCAGTCGTGGTGGCGGCGTGATAACCGATGAAGACGGCGGCATCGAAGCTGGAGTCGATTCCCTCCATCATCATCAACGGTCGCGGCCAGGAGCGGATGATGGTGATCTCCTCCGGAAAGCGCTCGAGGAGCAGGTTCTGTCCGTTGCCGTGGGAGTCGCTCACCAGGATCTCGGTAGCCCCGGCCGCCCTCGCCCCCTCGATCGCCGCCAGCACCTCGGCGGTCATGAGCTCCCTGAATCGCGAGTACTCGAAGCCATCAGGTCCGAGCTGTTCCGGTGTGACCGCTCCCGCCACCCCTTCCAGATCGGCCGAGATGTAGACTTTGAGATCGGCCGCGGCTCGGGCTCCACCTATGGCGAATCCCACCAAAACAACTGTCACCCCTACGATCAGCCGACTAAGACGCATACTTTCACCTCCATTTAGGTGTCCACCTCATCGAACACCGCATCGAGGACGGTCTCTGCTACTCCCAAGCCACGCTCCGCCTCATCGCCAGTTGGATCATAGGCGGTCAGTGCGACCGCGCCGATGCGGCGCTTCCGTCCGATGGCGGCGATCACTCCCAGCAATTCATCGAGCTCGAGCCCACCCGGAGCGGCAAACGGATTGGCTCGCAGCTCCGACGGATCCAGCACATCGAGATCGACATGTAGATAGATGGTGTCGATCTCCTCGGGCATCCGATCGAGGCTCGAGCTTACTGCGAGGGCCACCGAGCTCTCACCACGCAGATCGGCCACCGAGACTCTGGAGACCCTCGACTCCACCAGCAGGCGCTCCTCCTCCGGGTCGAGGTCCCGCGCCCCGATGAGCACCACGGCCTCGTCGGCCACCGA
The DNA here is from genome assembly GCA_049678185.1 of Thermoanaerobaculia bacterium. Taxonomy (GTDB): domain Bacteria; phylum Acidobacteriota; class Thermoanaerobaculia; order Multivoradales; family JAHEKO01; genus M0029. The sequence goes on along the minus strand of JBAUDS010000339.1, from coordinate 19,067 downwards.
TTTGAAGCTCCGCATCGAGGCGGCGAGACCTGTCCAGCATCGACCCGTCAGCATCGCCAGCACCATGCCGTCGAAAAAACCCGATCCGCTGGTCTCTGGAGTATTGAAGTCGCCGTGGGCGTCGAACCACACGACGCCTGTCGACCCCCGGGGAAGAGCGCTCAGGGTGCCGAGGGCTGCCAGATAGCAGTTACCCGTCAGCAGAACGGGCAGGGCGCCCGCCGCCAACGCTCGCGCAACAGCTTCGTGGGTCTGTTGCTGCAGCTCCACCGCTCGCCCCAACTCGGTAAAGAACCCCTCCGCGGCCCGGATCTCCACCAAATCCACTTGCCGATCGTGTCGGGCCAGCCGGTCGACCAATCCATGCTCGACGAAATGGAGTGGGCCGCGCCCCATGCGATCACCATAATGACCCGAGTCGTAGGGTACTTGAATCACGCTCAGCTTCATCTGTCCTCCGATCGGCCGACGCCCAGGGTTATCCGAGGCGTACTATTTCGCCGCCGGCGAAGAGCGGTTCCACCTCCTGGTCGATTCCGACTCTCTTGTAGAGACTCGGAGGAACCGAGATGTCCGCCAAGTAGAGTTCTCCTACGTGCCTCTCCACACCCGGTACCCGCAAGCCCTTTTTCGGCAGTGCCAGGGTGAGGGTCACCGTGGCTCGGATGGCCGGAGAGAGAGCCACACCGGTGGTCGCCTCCAGTCCGGAGGGGACGTCGAGCGCCAGCACCGGGGCCGATTGGCTGTTGGCCCATTCGATCAGCTGCGCCGCCTCTCCCGTGGGGGGGCCGCCCAGACTGTAGCCGATGATCCCATCGATGACGAGATCGGTTGGCTCCATCGCTGCCAGATCTTTGGTCGTCCCGACAGGCAGGTCCATTCTCCGCAGTATCTCGAGCTGGCGGCCGGTGACGGAATCCGCCGGCGGTTGCTTGGTCACAAACACCCGAGCGTCCGTCCCCCAATTGTGAAGACGGCGGGCCGCCACCAGGGCACCGCCACCGTTGCCGCCGGTACCCGCGAGCACCACGACCCGCTTCCCTACCGGCCGTCCAGCCAGAAAACGAGCCCTGGCCAAGCCGGCCAGATGGCCACCGGCGTTCTCCATCATCTGAATCAGCTCGATACCGAGCTCTTCCACCATAAGGCGATCGATCTCGACCATCTGCTCGGTGGTGACAGTCGGAGCCTCCACCACCGGGAACAGGGCGCCCTCACTCGTCATCGCTCTCCGCTCTGGCCCGGACCTCCCTCAGCTGGGCCTTGATACGTCCCGCCTGTACCGCCATCACCACCGCCTGCACCGCACCCACCTCCTCGTCGCTGATCCCCTTCTTCTTGGCCACGCCAAGATAGTCCTCCATTCACGGGTAGCAGCCTACCGACATGGCCGTGGCCAGATGAATCATCAGTGTGGTCTTGGGATCCAGGATCTTGTTGAAACGCGCCGCTTTGTAGAACTCGTTGAAGGATCTGTTCTGTTGATCCGGAAGCATTGTCCACTCCTTTCGAAAGGTACCGCGCTATCCATCTCGAGAATCCTGCTCCGTCAGCTGGAAACCAGAGAGGAAGTCTCACCCGTCACAAGCGTACCAACACCCTGCTGCTCCGCGGATCGTCATCGACTCTCGCACACCTCGCCTCGGCGTTGTAGAGTCTGGCCAAACAAGATCACGGCGGCCCGACCCCGGAGTGGAACCGGGTGCTGCAGGCGACGACGGTGCATTTACTCGTCGTTGAATCAACCGAAGGCAGCACCATGAGGAGGAGGGCTGGGCTCGGGCCACCGCTCACATCTACTTGGACCCTGCCGGAGGCTGTCGGGTTCCCGACGGTCTGGACCCGTCAGTGGATGAGAACGTCGCCGTGGCTGCTCGGCGCCGGCAGGTGGCTCAATCTCCGACCAATGGACCAGATGACGGCGATCAGCGCGTTCTTGACCACGGCCACCCGCTGGAGGAAACGGTCCTTTGTCAGGCCATCCAGATAGATCCGCTGCGCCACCGTGACTCTCTCCAGCGGTTCTCCTATACCCGAGAAGTCGACACTCATGTTGAGCAGCCTGAAGCGCAGCTCCCAGAGGATGGCATCCTTGACCTCACTCGGCAGAGCCTCGAAGTGCTCCCGGTGATCGGCGGCGACCACGACCGTCGCCTGAATCCTCACCTGATCGGCAGGACTTTTCGTCTGCCCCACCAGTAACCGTCGCTGCGCCGGATCCTCCGCCTGGAGCAACCAGGAGGCCCCCTCGTTGGACTTCTCTGAGAGAGTCCAACCTTCCCCCATCAGCCAAGTCTGCACCTGGTCCCGTACCTGCTCGGAGTCTTGGAGATCTCCCTTGTCGGTCATCTTCATCCCTCCTCTTCCGGCTCGGATCACCCCACCCGCCACCTGACGACAACCGACGCCAGTATATGCCGCTACCGGTCGGCTCGGGCTGCTAGAGCAGCTCGAAGGGGGAACCGACCTCTCGCTGCTCGCGAAGAGTCTCGATGGCTTTGCCGAGCCTATCGCTCGCCCGCCGCCTGAGTCGCCTCATCGAGGCAAAACGGAAGGGCCAGCGACGCTCGAGGGAGCGGCGAAAACGGCGACTAAAGAGTCGTGGATTCTCGGCCACCGCCCCCACCAGCAGAAAGGTGCAGTTCCTCAGGATCAGATCCTTGAGATCCGTATAGCGCGGCGACGAGAAGCGCTCGGACGATTCGACCACCCGGTGCATGAATCGGTAGAGCCGGCTCGTGGTCCTGTCAAGTGGCCCACGCTCGGCGCCAAGGGTGAAGAGTGTTGCGTGGCCGGCCTCTCGGTCGGCGCACACGTCCTGGAGGTCGTCGAGAAACTGGAGGAAAACCCCATAGCCAAAACAGAACTTGGCCTCCGATCGGCTCAGCTCACCCGCCGCGAGATAACCGTCGGCCAGCACCGACGCTCCCCCCTTGGCGACACTCAATCTGAGGATCTGCTCAGCACCCAGATGCGGCTCGCTGCCCTGCTGCCTCAAGCTTTCGACCTGGCCGCGATGGATCGCCCGGAGACTCAGATAGACCTCCGGCAGCTCCTCCCGGGAAGTGTGCTCCTCGATGATGTCGACGAGCCGGAAGATGTCCCTCTGGTGCTCGTCGAGGGGCGCGACATCCTCCCCTCGGAGGCGACGCTCCAGCCGCCGATTCATGCTCTTCTTGGACTCGGCCGACACTCCCGGGTCATCCAGATAGTTGTCGGTATAGGGATAGAGCATGCTGTAGGCAAAGATGGCCGGTGAGAAGGCCACCTCGAGGTCGAGGAGCATCTGGATACTGTTGGCGATCCAGACGTTTCTGAGCGCTTGACTCAGATCGGCGTCACGGATCGAGGGGTCGAACGTCCGAGCCTGGCGCGCAAACTCCACCGTGGCGTCGAAGAACTCGTCGGCAACCAGGAGCTTGCGATAGCCGGCAGGCCACCCTAGTCGCTCCTCACCAAAACGCCGCACCTTCTCCTTGAGACGCTCCCGCCAACCGATCCGATCCTCCTTGGCGTCCGGGTACTGCTCGACCTCCACGGAGAGCTCGTCGATGAGACCCCAGGCGGCCCGAGCATTGTCCCGCCGACGGCGCCAGGTTGAGATCTCAGCGAGTACCGGTGTCTTGTTGTCGGTGCTCAGCCACAGATCGACGTACTTTGCCTCGAGATCCCGGAGTTGTCCCCAGAATCGCTCCTCGACTGCATCGACTGCCGCTTGGCTGAAACCGGCCTCGAGTGGTTGTGCGCTCAAAAAGACCTTCCCCTGCGCTCTAACCGTACGCAGCGCGAGCACCTCCTATTCCCCCTACGCACGGCCTTCCGAGCGTGTTTCAACCTCTTGACGACAACAGGCATTTCTCTGAGCTGGATCTTGCAGACCCGCGGCGAGTGGTAGGATTTCCCGAAATCCGAAAACGCCGCATGGCGGCGCGAGCGCTTCATACCCGGAGCAGCTCGCCAACGAGAAGGAGAAGTCCGATGCGCAGAAAGCTCGTCTTTGGAATCGTTCTAATCGCCCTGGGAGTCGTGGGTATCTTGTACGCCCAACAGAAGTACCCGAACGCTGCAGAACCGGAGGTCGTCCTCGACAACGACCAGGTCGTGGTACAGCATATGAAGATGGAGCCGAGAGCATGGGTCGGGGAGCACTCCCACAAAGGCAATCAGCTCGTCGTTTCGTTGAGCAAGATGAGTCTCATGTACAAAGAAGGCGGGAAGGAGACGGAGAAAACATTCGAGGTCGGGGAAGTCATGTGGGTCGACGCCGGCAAGCACGACCACAAGGCGTTGACCAAGGGCACTGCCATCCTGATCACGGTCAAGTAGCCAGCCAGGCCCGCCTGGTGAGCAGCCCGTGGTAGAAGTCCCGCGGGTCGCGTTACGAGCGCCTTGGGCCCAGATGCAAGGCGCGCGACTTCTACCACGGACTGCTAGCTAGATAAGCTCGCTTTCGTCTAGCGATTCGCCCTCGAAGAGCCTCTCGGGTCCGAAGACCGAGAGGTCGAGAGCCGGCACCCTACCGAGGATGACCTCGGCCAGGTAGCGCCCCACCGCCGGGGCCTGCTGGAGCCCGTGTCCCGAAAAGCCGTTGGCCAGGTAGAGGCCGCCCAGCTCGGGCCACTCGCCGAGGATGGCATTGCCATCGAATCTGTTGACCGCATAGAGGCCAGCCCATCCTCGCAGCAGCTTCAACCGATCGAAGGCCGGGACAAATCCGGCCAGCTCGGGCCAGAGTTGCTCGGTGAATCGCTTCTCCTCCCAGGCGAAGTCGAATCCCACCGGGTCTTCAGCCAGGGACTTTCCCACCAGCAGGCGATCGTCGCCCTCGGTCCGGAAGTAGAGCCCCGAGGCCAGGTTGACCAGCGGTAGGGGGGTCTCCGGCTTTACCTCGGTGTCGACGACAAAGACCTGCCGTTTGACCGGGTCCACCGGGAGTCGGACACCGGCCGTCTCCGCCACCCGCGCCGCCCATGCCCCGGCGCAGTTGACGACTATCGGTGATCCCAGCCTCTCGCCCGTCGCCAGCCGCACACCAGCCACCTTGCCAGCCATCAAGGTGATTTCGACGACCTCCCCTTCCACGTAGCTCGCGCCGAACGAGACGGCCTTGGCTCTATATCCCATCAGCAAGGCATAGCCATCCAGATGACCGTCCCTGGGCCCGAACGTGGCTCCGGCAACGCCGGTGGTGTCGAAGAGGGGGAATCGTTCCCGGATTTGGGCCGGTGACCACCACTCCACCTCCGCACCCAAGTGCCGCTGGAGGGCAAAGGCCCCTTCGGCCGTGTCCCATGTCGCCTCGTCGACGAGAAAAAGGTTGCCCTCGCGGCGAAAGGCGATGTCGGGCGCCTCTCCTTCGATAGCCATCTCCTCGGCGAACCGCTCGAGAACCTCGAAGGTGTACTGGGAGATCTGGATGTTCTGTTTGAGACTGAACTGGATGCGGGCGTTCCCTACCGACAGCGTGCTCGAGGCCCGAGCATAACCGGGGTCCGCCTCGATCACCGCCACCGACAAAGTCGGGTCCGCGGCCAACAGGTGGTAGGCGACCGAGCACCCCATCACTCCCCCACCTACGATGATCACGTCGAGCTGCCGGTGGCTCACCTTCTTCCATCCCCTCTCGACCGGACGATATCTCGATTACATAAGCGCTAGTGGGAGACGTTGCCCACCTGGTCGCTGCGCGCGTCGCGAACAAGCACGCCGACGTTGTCGCCGGTGAGGCTCTCGAGGAACTCCACCAGGTCGGCCTTCTCCTGCTCGGAGAGACCCAAAGGCTGGATCCGGGGATCGATGCCCTCGTGGGGGAAACCGCCCCGGTTGTAGAAGTCCACCACCTCGCCGAGGGTGGCAAGCGAGCCGTTGTGCATGTAGGGGCCCGTCAGAGCCACGTTCCGCAGGATCGGGGTCTTGATCTGCCAGCGGTGGATCGGATCGTGGGTCACCTCGTAGCGACCCAGGTCGCCTCCCGCCCGGGCCGCCCCGGTGTCGTGGAAGGCGTGATCGGTAAAGAGGGCCGCCTCTTGGGTGATTCGGTGGCACTCGACACACCCGGCACCGCCAAAGAAAAGAAAGAAGCCTCTTTTGGCAGCCGGTGTCACGGCCTCCGTCTGGCCACCGAAGTACCAGCGGTCGAAAGGGGAATTGGCCGACAGCAGGGTGCGCACATAGGAGCCGAGGGCCTGGCCGATGCGCTCTGCACTCGGAGAGCCATTGAAGGCCTCCTCGAAAAGGGTCTCGTACCCGGGCAGCGACTTCACTCTGGCCACCACCGCATCCAAGGAGGGGAAGGCCATCTCGTCGGGATCGACGAGGACCTCGAGGGGTTGAAGGTCGAGCTCGGGCTGCCGGCCATCGTGAAAGAAAGGTGCGGCAAAACCCACGTTGAAGAGACTGGGTGAGTTTCGGCGCAGACTCTTGCCGTGGTTGCCCACGGCTGTCCGATCCTTGTTGGAGGCAAAACCCTGCTCGGGCTGATGACAGGCGGCACAGGAAAGGTCCCCACCAGAGGACAACCGCCCATCCAGAAACAGCCTTCGCCCCAGGCGGATCCTTGCTGTTGTCGGCGGATTGTCAGCCGGAAACGGGACCGATCGCAATCCCAGCGGTACACGCTCGATTCGGGCTCGAGCCTGTCGATCGACAGCCTCGGGTTCCGGCGCAGGTGTTCCAGATCCCGGTTCGCCACCAACAACGGTCTGGAGCTGGCTCCCGGACACCGCCATCACTACCAAGAGGAGTGCCGGCAAAGAGGCGGCAGCGAGAAGACGCGGCATGCGAACTATCGACCAGTAGAACCCGCCTACTTCTCGGGCCTGCCGCTCAGCGCCATGGCCAGTCCCAGCCCGAGGTAGACGCTTCCGGTCACGTAGCGCTGAACCCGACGAACCTTTTTGTTGGTGCGCAACCAGACACCCACCGTACCGGCCAGAAGGGCGTAGGTGCTGTCACTCATCAACCCCAACACCTCGAACAGAAGTCCGAGACCGAGGAACTGGAGGGCGACGTTGCCCCTGGCCGGGTCGACAAATTGAGGCAAAAAGGCAAAGAAGAAAAGTGCCGCCTTGGGATTGAAGAGGTTGACGATGACGCCGTCGCGATAGATCCGCCACATTCCCCTGGGACTCTCCGACACGCTCGGCACCCCGTTGTCCCGGCTGAGAAGGGTACGAAGACCGAGGTAGACGAGGTAGCCGGCGCCGATCAGCTTGACGATGCTGAAGGCGGTGGCCGACGAGACGAGGATCGCCGATAGCCCCAGGGTGGCAGCCAACACGTGGACCAGACCGCCGGTGCTCAGCCCGAGCGACGAGACGAAGCCGGCCTTGGGGCCCTGCTCGATACTGCGAGCCACAATGTAGAGCACGGCGGGACCCGGCGTCACCAGCAGCACCAGCGCGGCAGCGACAAACAGAGCGAGGGTGGGTGGATCGGGCATTATCGGCATTTCCAGAACACAGAGAAGCTCAAGGGCCGGGTGGGTGGCCGGCAGCACCATGGTAGCCGCGATGTTTCTCGTAGAGCGCGATCTGATCTGCGGTGAGGGTGGTCACCATCTCGAGATGGGCCCGCAGATGAGCCACGCGCAGCTCGCCCTGCAGAACTGCGATCTCGCCTACTACCCCTGTCAGCGACTCCTGCGAGATTGTTCCTCCAGCAAACAGACCGTCGAGGTGTTTCTCCCGCTCGACGATCTCTCGACCCAGTCTCTGGGCCTCGTCCTTCATCTCACGGAAGATCTCTTCGGTTCGCGCGCGTTGTTCGCTCGTCAGTCCGAGCTCCGCCGCAAGCTCGAGCACATGTTTTGGCCCCGGATAGTGGTTGAGCTCCGCCGGTAGGGCAAATCCCATTCCGTCGCCGGCCAGATACGCGGCCACCTGCTCGTCCGAAAGCGCCTTAGTCTCGCGCTTCTCCAAACCCATGTAAGGCGAATGCTGAGCAGACAGCCCACCGGCTGCCGCCAGCCCAACCGCCCCGAGCAAAACCCTCTTCAATCCTGTCATCCGACTTCTCCAGTGGTGTTCTCACCGCTCCTCAAAGCGGCGGAGCGATCGAGATATGAGTCAAGAACAAGCTGCGATAGTCTACATCTCCAACCGGTCAGTAGCAGGGGGTGAAGGCTCGAGCCACAACCTTTTTCCCGCCTTCTCCGTCACCCCTGTATACACCCGGCATGTTTGGCTGCCAACTGCGCGAACCGTGGGGGATCGTCGATGCTGAACAAGCCAGGAAAAATCGCACTTCTCATCTTGTTGCTGCACGGTACTCTCGCCGTGGTAGCCGGCGCCCAGCCGCCAACCTCGATCGTCCGTCTCTACCAGGATCTGACCCGCATGGTGGAGCTCGGTCTCTTCAGCGGTACTGTGCTGGTCGCCCAGGGTGAGGAGATTCTTCTTTACCAAGGCTACGGTTTCGCCGATCGCGAAAAGGAAGTCGAATTCGCCCCCGACACGATCTCCACCATCGGCTCGATCACCAAGCAGTTCACCGCCGCGGCGATTCTGGAGCTCGAAGAACAGGGGAGGCTCAGCGTCGAGGATCCGCTGTCACAGTTCTTCGCCGACCTGCCTCGGGACAAAGCCGATATCACTTTGCACCAACTCCTCACCCATACGGCCGGCATGCCCGATGCCCTTGGTGAGGACGAGGATTGGATCGGCCGTGACGCATTTCTCGAACAGGTCTGGGCCGCCGAGCTCGCCAGCGAGCCCGGCAGCGAGTACTCCTACTCGAACGTCGGCTATTCGGTTCTGGCCGCCGTGATCGAAGGAGTGTCGGGACAGGACTACGAGCGCTTTTTGCGCAGCACCTTCTTCGACCCTCTCGGCATGGCCGAAACCGGCTATATCATCCCCGAGTTCGCTCCCGATCGGCTGGCAATCGGGTACCGAAACGGCGAGCGGTGGGGAACTCTCCTGGAAAAGCAAGACCTGGATCGGGGCTTCTCTTGGCACCTGGTGGGAAACGGCGGCATCCACTCGACCGCCCGCGACATGTTTCGCTGGCTCCGATCTCTCAGAACCCAGGAGATATTGACTGACGACTCGACCGCCAAGCTCTTTGGTCGTCACGTCGAGGAAGGGGGCGACTCCTTCTACGGCTACGGTTGGGTCACTTTCGACTTGCCCAACGGTGAGACGATGGTCGGCCACAACGGTGGCAACGGCTATCTATTCGAAGACCTCAACTTCTTCCCCCACCGCGGCGACCTCGCCTTCTACCTCATGGTCAACGACGAGTCCGCCGGCCAGGCGGTATCCGGCTACATCGTGCGAGTCCTCACCGGGCAGGAGGTCGCGGCTCCACCCGAGCTCCATCGCCTCTCCAGCTTCGCGATGGAGAAGCTGACCGGCACCTACATTTTAGCCTCGGGAGAGAAGCTCTCGGTCTGGCCGACCGACCCCGGTATCGAGCTCGAGACACCCTCCTGGCAGGTCCAAGCCGCGGTCTATGGCGGCGAAGTTGCGCCCCTCGAAGAGCTCGAAGCCATGAGCCGGGAGACCGGCAGGATTGTCCAGGCCATCGTCGACGGCGATCTGCGACCTCTGTTCAAGGCCTATGGCGAGAAGGTCCCCCTCGACGAGCTCCAGAAGGTCTATGGCGAGCGACTTCGAGACTGGGAGGAGGAGCACGGCGAGGCCAAAAGCGCTTCGGTTCTCGGCACACAACCCGACTCCCGGGGATTCAGAACCTGGGTGCGTATCGACTTCGCAAACGGGTCGATATACCAGGCCTGGGCCTGGCGCAGCGGCTCGCTTGCGGGCTGGGGACCCCGCGATGGTCCACCCCCCCAGATCTTCTATCCCGTAGGTCCCAGCGAGTTCGCGTCATTCTCCCTGGCTGGTGGCGGCTCCGCTCATCTCGTCTTCGCGAAGAATGACCAGGGTGCTCTCACGCTCCGGCTGGGCGTCGGGCCCAACTCCCTGGTGGCCAAGCGGCTCGATTGACCGGTCAGAACGGTATTTTTGCCGAGGTAGGAGCGAAGGTCCCGGACCCCATCGCAACGACTTTGCCGTCGTCCGCGGTCAGCACTTCCATTCGGGTCGTAGCCAGCCTCTTGCCGAGCTTTATCGGATGGCCGACGGCCCGCAGATCCTTTTTCTGCACGTGCTCGAGCAGCCTTACCTGAAACTCGACGGTGGCAATCCAGGTGTCGTAGTAGGGGGCCACCGTAAACCAGCCGGCATTGTCCAGGAGGGTGGCGAAGACCCCGCCGTGCACCCCCTCGAGCGCATGATCAAAGCCGGGGTGATAGGGCATATCCCAGACCGCCTCACCCTCCTCGTTGTAGGACAGTCGAGACCCCATGCTGACGAGAATGGGTGCGGTTTGGGAGAGCTCGATTAGCCCTCGGCGTCGCTCTTCGACCAGGTCTTCGTTCATCCCGCCGATCATAGCCTGCTCGGGGCGCCGGCTCGCCGTCCGGCCCACAGGCGGCCCTCTGTCTTCGCTGGTCGAGAAGTCGCGGAGCCGCTCAGCAGTTAGTCGAGAAGCGCGGCTATTGAGACGGCGCCGACAGCGTCAGCTTGACCCGTGACCAGGCGCCGGTGGTAGTCGATCTGGCCCAGGTGATAGGCGAGGTGCGCCACCAGATGGGTCAAGAAGAGACCGGTGCTCAGGGTCTCGCCCTTGAAGGAGACGGGGTAGTCCCGCTCGAGATCCTGATCCGAGATCGTCGTCAGACCCTTCTCGACGGCTGCGACCGCCTCCTCGATCCCCTCGATCAGATCTTCGCGCGAGACATCACGGGCCGCGAACTCGTGGTCGCGATCCCGTACATAGCCGGTCTCCCCCAGCTCGGCGCCGATGAACGCGCGCAGATTGCCGGCCAGATGCAGCGCCAGTGTGCCCGGAGAGTTCGGCACTCCCGGCGGCGCCAGCCAGATGGCCGCCTCGTCCTCATGGGCCCGCAGCTCCTCCGTCAGCGCCCGAAGGTCCCGCACAATCACCTTGCGATAGGTCTCGACGATCATCTCGTTCCTCCTTGAACGGCCACAGCCGTTCCCCAGTAGTTGAAGTTCGCAGGGCGCCAGCCGGGCAGATACATCGTATCCATCTCCTGGATTCTGAAACCACCCTCCTCCAGCAGCGGCGGGATGGGGCGGTTCAGATTGCAGCCGCCGGCTATCCTGGTCCAGATCGGGTTCAGCCGGTTCTGCCAGCGACGTACATCCTCATCGGGTGCGGCCCCATGCTCGCAGAAGACAAGTGCTCCACCCGGCTTGAGCACCCGCCGGATCTCGCGCAGCGCTACGGCGAGATCGGGAATCGTACACAGGGTGTAGGTGGCAACGACTGTGTCGGCGCTCCCGTCCGCCAACGGCACCTCTTCGGCGGAGGCCTCGAGATGCTCGACCTCGAATTGGGCAGATCGCACGCTCTCTTCGGCCAGCGACCACATCTCTTTGGAGGGCTCTAGTGCCAAGACCTGTCGCACTTGCGAGGCGTCATAAAAGGGAATGTTGAGCCCCGAGCCGAAGCCGAGCTCCAACACGGTACCTGTGGCTTTGGGGATGACCTTTCGGCGCTGGCGGGTGACCGGACTGGTGCGGCAGGCCAGGTTGACTAGCTTGGGGAGGATGAATCGCCCGTAGAGGCCCATCGGGATCGTTTTGTCGCGCGATGCCTAGCGTTCGAGGCTGATCGTGGCCTTCTGCGAGGCGACGATCATCTCTAGAGGCTACGCTTTCTGCCGCGAAGATTCTTCCGGCTGCCCTTCGGCTTGGCCACCCTAGGGGAGTTGTAAGAGGACTGCTGCGATCCGCCCTCGAAAGATGACGGGGCCGGCGCCCGGCGCCGCTCCTCCGCTTCGCTGACGCGGAGTTTTCTACCCTTTAGCTCGTGGCCGTCGTACTTGCGGAGGGCTTCGGCTGCCGCCGTTTCGTCTCCGAACTCGATAAAGGCGAAGCCTCTCGGCCGTCCGGTGTTCCGATCCAACGGCAGAAAGACCTCGACGATCTCGCCGGCTTCGGCAAAGACCGCTTTCAGCTCGTCTTGAGTAGTGTCGTAACTGAGGTTTCCAATGAACAGTTTTGAAGAAATTTGATCCTCCTTCCGAGAGATTCACCCTGATTGCTGATCCGTCGGGTTACCGGACGGTACTACGCCCACGGCAGGATTTGCAAGGCGGCGAGAAGGGAGAACACTGTCGCTGAAGGGGCAGCCCGGCGTCCTGTCCACTCATCGATCTGACGCCGATGGTGGTCGTAATCGTCGATCAGCTCCTCGACGGTGTTACGAATAGTGACGATCGAGTCCTGGTGTCTTACACCGAAATCCCGTTGCCAGGTATCGGCGTCCAGCGTCTTTAGGAATCTCCCCAGCTCCCGGGCCGAGGTCCGGAGCTCCTCGAGCAACTCGTGCCGCTCCGTCGAAGGGTACTCGCGGATCAGCTTGGCGTTGACATTGCTGTAGTTCTCACCGGGATCGACGTCGTAGGACGGAAGCTCTCCGCGCGTGATCTGTCTGGAACCTTCGATGACAAGACGGTTCCAGCCGACCAGATGAGCCACGATATCCCTGCTCGACCAACCATTGAGCCTCTCGAGGTACGACTTCTCATCCAGAGACACCACGGCCGCGGCCAGCTCTTCCACACCGTGGTCGAGCCGGGCGATCTGTGCGTCGATCGGCATGGTGTCGGCTTTTACCCCACCAGCTTGTATTTTCTCAAGTCGAGCTCGGCGGCCATGAGGTTGGGAAATTCGCCGATTGCCTGTTGAATATGATCGGTGGCGAAATGCGCATCGAGGGCCGAGTCACTTTCCCACTCCTCAACGAAAGTGAATTCGGCCTCGTTCTCCTTGTTTTGCAGCAGCTCGTAGCTGATGCAGCCCGGCTCGGCTCGAGTCGGCTCGAGAAGTCCGGCGAGGGTCGTGCCGAGCTCGCTTACCTTGTCCGGTTTTGCCAACAGTATGGCTACCACTCGCAGAGTATCTGACGCCATTCTTCTACCTCCTTGCGGTCACGCCACCGATAGACCGGGGACATGGTCCCGCGCTCGTTCATTTCAGATTGTCGACAACTATGTTGGCTGGAGGATAGCAGAACCCAGGTCTAGGCCTCGGTTTCCGACGGCTCAGTCAGGCCAAACAGCTCCCTGACCGAATCCCGGAGGAGCACGATGATCGTGAACACCCCGAGAACGGTGCCAAAGGGCATGAACATGCAGGCCAAGCCGGCCATGACGAGACAGAAGGTGTAGCGCCGCTGTTGCGAGAGATATCGGCCGGCCAGAAACAGACAGATGGCGAAGGCCCAGCCGCTGAGGATAAAGACACTCGAGAACGCGATGAAGAACCAGCCCATGTAGCCGGCCATCGGATCGGGGTCTGCGAAACCTTCCCAGCCGGTCACCATGGCGATGCCTATGAACATATGGAGCAGTGGGATACAGGCTAAGAGTGCAGCCAACGCCGCCACCACGTAGTGGAATATCGACAGCAGTTTGAGATGCTCGAGGTCTTGCTTGTGAGTCGTCATTACTCAGTACTACTCCTCTGACCTCACATTATTCCCCCGGCCCGCCGTCTGGACCGGCGGCCGGCCCACCATAGATGCGTCTGATGTCGGGAAGCTCCGTCGAGAAGTAATGAACCCAGATGTACAGGTGATTGAAGAGCGCCACACACAGGGCCGCCACCGATGCAAACCACAGCCCGGGAACCCAGAGGATGAAGAAACCGAAGATGTACATGCCGTTGCTCGTAAAGCGAAAGATCCCCTTTCTGACAAAGGGCCGCGTCCGATAGGAGGCGTCGAAGTGGTCGATGCCAAAGGCGCGTTCGAAGCCAAAGTATCGCTTGACTGAGTAAAAGAGGTAGATCGCCGGGGCAAGCATGATCAACGCCAGGATCCTGGTGACCGTCGAATTCACTTCCAGGGTGTCCCGATTTGCGACCGCCAGGATAAAGACGACCACGGTTCGCGCGATACCCAGGATCGAAAACCCTAGGGCGTAGAGCTTAAATCCGACATCTCCAAATGACCGGGAGAGAAGCGAGGCATGAAGCTCGGTTCGCCAACAGAACCAGACAAAGACCTGATGGACCACAGCCAGAGACACCGCGACCCAGAACCAGCACTGAGTACTGATTCCCCAGAGCTCGCCATCGAGAAAGCCCTCGACGCCGCTGACCAGCACCAGCCCCGCGAGAAGGGCGGCGAGAAGCAAGGCATGGAGCCACTGTTTTTCGAGAATCAGACCTAGCCGAGACAAACCAGACCCCTTTTCAAGGTACCGTCAATGGTCCTCGGGCTTCGAGGTCCTCGACTCGCAGTCCACCCGTTTCAGCGGGAAATCGACCCCTTTGAGCTCGCCTTTCACCTTGCCTTCGATGCGCCCCTCGAGATCGTCGCCCTTCAGGCGGTAGATGATGCGCTGTGGAAAGTCGTGATCCGGGTTCTCGAAGACCACTTCGTCTGCCGACAACCCCACCAGGGAGAAGGCCGCCTCGCTCTGTCCCGATGGATTGGCGATGAATTCGATCTCACCGCTCTCCGTTTCACGAATCTGCATGAACTCATGGGCGACGGTCTCCGAGCCCTTGACCGTGCGATTGACACCCAACAGTGTCCCACCGGCCGGTTCCATCCACTGCTCGCCCGAACCGGCTTCGGCCCCAACACTCGCCCAACACCCAGCCAACCACGCGAGATCCTCGACGGAGGCAGCTTCCGTCACCTGTGAAAAGCCAATCAGCATGGTCAGTACTAGAAAGATCATTGACTTCATTCGAATACCCCCAAAGGCTGAGTGTCGGTCGTCATGCGGCTCTCAAACGTCTCGTGCCTCCGCGAACTTGGCACTCTCGGGAATCTGGTCCGGAGGCAGACCCGAGGCTGCTTCAAGCCGGCCGCTAAAGTTAAAGAAGGAGGTCAGAGCGGTGATCTCCCAGATTGCCCGCTCGTCCCAGCCGCTTTCCTTCAGCAACTCGATATCGTCTTTGGCCACAAAGCTCGGTGTCTCGGTGAGCTTACTGGCGTAGCGGAGCAAGGCTCGAGTCTTGGCATCCATCTCGTACTCGGGCCATGTCGTCGCGAATTCATGGCCTAGATGCTCATCACCGGTGAGGCGGCGAACTGCCGCCGTGTGGAGTCCCAGTCAAGGAGCCCCGCCCACCTTGCCATTGACCACGGTTGCCAGCATCTCGCGCTGGAGTCGGCTGAGAGATGACGACTTGCCAAGATGAAGGTGGTTATACAAGGCACCCGCCGGTCGTGCGACTCGGAGGTCGACCGCAAGAACTTGAAACACACCCGGTACGACACCGCCATATTGGCTACGAACCCAGCGAAAGAATAGCTTGCGGACTCCTCGAACCTGGTCCGGCACGATTGTCATGATGTTCGCCATTTATCACCTCTTCCTAAGAACTGGACTACGGCCGCGGCACTGCCGTACAACGCCTGGGAACTGAGCGACGACAGCGCGCCTGAACACATTTGGACACCCTCGAGGGTCATGGAGTGACGCGGAACACCCTGTCGAGATGCTCCAGCGCTTTCGGCCATGCCTCCTCGTGACCTTTTCTGGACTCGTCGTCCAGGCCGGAAAGAGCACTTGCGGTGGCTCAGTCATCATTCGCTCGCATGTCAACCGAAGAGGCCTAGATGAGAGGTCGGGTTTGGTGACTGACACTTTCTTCTCCATAGGTACTCCTTGGTCACGATTCCGGCCGAGCCATCCCGTGCTCACGTGTCTGAATACAGCTCCGTACTAAGGTACTTCATCCCTGAACCCAGCGCCGGTGCCTTCGATCTTGTGAGACCCACTCGGCCCGCCCGACAATACAGCCGACTCTTCGGGCTCCACCGCCACGATGTGCACCGCTTCGTTGTGGACTCGAAGGCGAGCAGAGATCCCCCGCAGTGAACCGGCAGTGCCGACGCTCTGGACAAAGGCGTTGACCTGCCCGGCCGTCTGCTCTCATATCTCCTCGCCCATCCGATCGTAGCTGGGAAGCTGATCGGCGTTGTTCAACTGATCCGTCAAGTAGCTCCCGGGCGCGGATGCGAGTTTTCGCGCAGTCTCGATCATCTCGAGAGTCAGAGCCTTCGTCGTCCCACCGGTTGCGCTACCGACCAGTGTGAGCTGAGCACCCAACGCCGTCATGTGGTCCCTTTTCTCCTTGCTGAATGCCTCCGATGTCACAATCTGAAGAGGGATTCGCTTCGCGGCGCACACAAAGGCGAGAGACACGCCTGTACTTCCACCCGTGTACTCGACCACCGAGCCACCCGGCCGCAGCCGTCCATCCGCCTCGGCCGCCTCCACCATCGCGAGCGCCATACGATCCTTCATGCTCCCTGTCGGGTTCTCGTATTCCAGCTTGACTAGAATCCGGGCGCTTGTCTCCGGGACGATATGCCGAAGGGGAATGAGCCTTGTTTGGCCGATGAAATCGAGTACGGTCACCTTTTCCCCTTCCTTTCACGATGATCTCTGATTCTGCTCCAGTGGACCACAGGGTCCGTGGGCAACCTCTTCCTAACGCCCGGGAGTTGAGCGGCACCACCCTACGCGCTGAGACTCCAAGACCCTGCTGAAAATGATAACCCCCGAGCTGCCCTGACCGACACCAGGAAGAAGCGGGTGGTGTCCGCTGCACCGAATTGTCAGGTTGCGCTCCCGCCGCCGTGCCCATAGGCATCTTTGATCAGGGGGCCAGGGAATCTAGACTTTGGAAGCAGCACTTCGATGGCGGTATCGGGTGTCAGCAGCTTGGTGTGAGCCAGGGGAACAAGATGATTCGAGTTGCGAAATTCCCTCCCCTCAGCCAAATAGGAAAAGTCGACGACCAGCAGACCGTATAGACCAGCTCGTTGCCTAGTGACTTTGCCGGATACCGCGACGCCGCGCCGGAATACAGCCTGGATAGACCGTGCCCAGAGGAGTGCTGGAAGCACCAGAAGTACTTGAGGTGCAAAGACCGTCACCCAGTGCCACGCAAGCTTTGGAGCGCCATGCAGGTCAGGCACACGTGTGGTGCCTTCAAGGGCCCAGACGAGCGCAAGGAAGACTGTTAGGCCAAGCCCCATACCGACCAAGAACGCAACGTGACCGTCGGTAGAGAAGATTCGCAGCACAGACGGTATTGGATAGGGCCGGCGGGTGTCCATAGGGGTTTTCAGCGCAACCTAACGCCTGGAAGTTGAGCCGCGACAGAGCGTTAGGCCCGACGTCCGCTCCAACGACTTGTTAGGCGGCGCTGCTGATGTCACTACTCGTGCCCAGGCACAGTGACAACGCCAAGTTGCTGCCACATCCCGAGCATATCTAGTTGTTCCCATGCTTCGACGATCCTACCGTCGGCAATGCGGTAAATGGTGATACCCCCGATGGTGATCTGTCTGCCGGTAGGCGCCACGCCCGGGAGTTGACCTGTGTGTGTCGCTGTGGCGCTCCATCGTCCAACGACAGTGTCATCGTTGGCGATCAATCCCTCGAACGTAACATGCGAATCGGGAAAGGCGCCGAGGTACAGACCGATGGCCCGCCCTTATGTCTCACGGTCTCCCGTGCCGTTGGGCATATGAGGGCCGTGATACGTCGCACTGGGTGCCATCACCTCGGCGACAGCCGCCAGGTCCCCCGGTTCCATATGTCGTCCGCGATGCGGGAAACCAGTGCTTTGTTGTCTTCTGATGCCATCCCTTCACCTCCGATCTTGACCGCTAATATGAAGAGCCGAGCTGACGCCGCCTAACGCCTGGGAGTTGAGCGGCGACAGGGCGCAAGCCCTGACGTCCGCTCCAACGACTTGTTAGGCGGCGTTCTTAATATCGACGTCGACGTCTTGCAGCTCCTCCTCCACCTCCTCCGAAGATAATCGATGCCCCAAAGAGGAAGCCGAAGTTGTACCAGCCTCCATTATTATGGATCTCATAGATGTGCGCTGTATCTGAGAATAGTGAAATCAAGAAGGTAAAGGGAGAGATAAACCCATGCCATAGACCTTGCCAAAAACCAGCGACCTTTCCTTCTTCATCAGGAATATTCACTAATTCATTAGGACCAGCTGCACACCCAGAAATCACAAGCACCATCATTGAAATGATGAACACGGCGAATAGTCTCTCCATGTAAGATCCTCCTGGGAACATCGGACATTCACTCTGTCACACCGGCGATGCAAGTCTCCAGAATTTAGGTTTGAGTAAGCAGATTTCCTGTGATTTTCAGCTACGCTGCCTAACGGCTTACCGATAAGCTGCGGGCGCCGAAGGCGACCGTCAGCTTCATCGGCTTGTTAGGCCGCCTCCTGAAACCATCTTGTCACTCGTCGTGCTTCTCCAGAGCGTGCGGATCATCCGGAAAGTGACCGGCAACAGGTTGACTTGCGGCCTCGTATGCGCTCTCGGCGTAGTGAATAAATGCTACGTAGGATCGCACGTAGTCACGCCCGGCCTCGACATCCGCAGTCGAATAGTTCCGGGTCTTCGCTGCGTGCTCGAACCTCTCGGTCAGCCCCCTCCGTGTCTCGCCAGTGATGAGCTTCACGAGAGCACCAACTTTTCCGGTGGTCAACACTTGGTCTGCAAGTGGGATTGCCGGTCCGAGATCGTGGCCCGGTGGCTTCAGGCCCGTGTACGGAGCACCCTCTCCAGCTCGATGAATCCTGACTAGCGTCTCGAAGAAGTACATGTCGGCTAGCTCTTTGGCCTCGGCGCTGAGCTCCCTCACCGCAACGGTGCGATCGAAGGACTGTCGGATTTCCTTCTCATCGTCCTTCTGAACCCAGATGAGTACGAGATTGACGTCGCCGCTGGCCAAGGCTTTCTGCGCTGCCACGACCACCGGGCCGTCCATTCCATCACAGTGGGCGATGGCCAAGTTCGGCAACAGCAGGACGACCCCGAGTGTGAACAGTGTGGCCAGCAATGAGCGATTCGTGTTCATGTGCGTTCCTCCTGGGAAATCTCGTCTGGCGGCCTAACGCCCGGGAGTTGAGCGGCGACAGGGCGAAAGCCCTGGCGTCCGCTCCAACGACTTGTTAGAGAGCTCCCCGATACACATCCTTGCGGTGGCCAACTTTCACAACGTAGACAATGAGCTCTTCGTC
>JBAUDS010000338.1:0-5957 GCA_049678185.1 Thermoanaerobaculia bacterium | reverse complement strand
TCGTCCAAAGACAACAGCGCGACTTTCGGGACCAGTCCCCTGGCCATCACCGCTGTAGCGAGGTGGATCGCATCAAGGGTTCGCACCGGCTCATCTGGGAAGGGACGCCGCGCTCGCTCGACGATCTCCGAGTCGAGACTCAGAAGCGTCCAGTGCTGCGCCGCCTGTTCGAGCCGCAGGCGCCGCTCACCTGCCTGTGCCTCTGTCAGCTGCTCCGTCTTGGTCGCTCGGATCAGGACACGATCGCACTCGATCAAGGTCAGCTCGGAAGCCAGGATGAGCTCGGCTGAGCCTAGCTGCTCGCGGATAGCGCCGGAACGGGCTTCGCCCAGCAGCCAGGACAGCACCGCACTGGATTCCGCGTAGAGATTCAGCGCTCGCCCCGCTCTTCGTCCAGCAGCCGTTCGATGTGTCCCTCCGGCAGGAGAGGCTCGAGCTCCGGATAGACATCGGCTCGGTTCTCGGCCCCCAGTCGAGCCTTCCCCTGGTGGGCATAGTCGAGCAGGCGCGGGTAGGGCGTAGTGGCTCGCTCAGCTCCCGGGCGTCGCAGTTCGGCGATCACCCGGCCACGATCGGTGACCAGCACGTCCTCGCCGCTGCGGACGAGTCGCAAATACTCGCTCAGGCGGTTCTTCAGCTCACGGACACCTACGGCTCTCATAGTATCCAATGTAGCTGCAAGGAGCTACATTGTCAAGGCCAATCTGATGGCGAGGGGCGTACACTCTCCCGCGATGCTCGGCATCGAGACCATCTTCGACTCCATCCCACAGTTCATGCTCGTCTGCTTGATCCTGGCTGTAGCCGAGGCGGTTTACGTGCTCCTGGGATTCGGCGCCGGCCTGATCTCCGTGGGCACGATGGCCCTGCTGCTGCCCGAGCTCAAAGACGCGGTCGTCCTCCTGCTGCTGGTCAGTCTTCCCGCCGAGCTCTGGGTGGTGCGCTCTTCGTGGCGGCGGATCTCCTGGCGCGGGGTGCTGGTGATCTTTGTCGGCGTCGCCCTCGGGATCCCCCTCGGCACCTTATGGCTCAAGTTTGGCGAGGCCCGCTTTCTGCTCATCCTGCTCGGCGTCTTCCTGGTCGCCGTGGGCGGCGTGTTCCTCTTCCTCCGCGCCCCTCGGGGCCGACGGCTGCCGCCCTGGGCCGCAGCGCCGATCGGCGTCGCCTCGGGAGTCCTCACCGGCCTATTCGGCACCGGTGGTCCACCGCTGATCCTCTACTTCCAGCTCTCCGGCACCGACAAGGCCGCCTTCCGCGGCAATCTGATGGCGATCTTCCTGCTCATGACCACGGTGAGAGTGCCCGCGTACGCCGCCTTCGGTCTCATCACCACGCCGCGGCTGTGGTCGGCGCTGGCGGTGCTGCCGGCGGTGCTCCTCGGCGCGGTGGCCGGCAATAGCATCCACCTGAGGATCGAAGAGTCCACCTTCCGCCGCATTGTCAGCGTCGCCCTCTTGGTCATCGGCTTGTTGCTGCTGATACCGGCAGGACGTTGAAGGGGAGTCTGGTGAGACGGCACCTCGACTCAAAGCTGAGAATGTGGTGGACTATATCTTCAGATATGAACCCAGATAAGGAAATCTTGGCCCAGTTCGATCGGTTGTCGGCTCGTGTGGCGGCAAAGAACGAGGAGTTCAGCGAAAAAGAGATCGCTCGCGACGTCGCCGTGGCCGTATCGCGGATGCGAGAACAGGCCGCCGAAGCGGGTATCGACCGGCTGGGCAAGAAGCAGATCAAGAGTGAAGTCCGAGCCGCAAGGCGCACGGGCGGCGAGCGGTGAGAATCGTCGTCGACACGTGGGTGTCACCGAATGATCCCAAGAGAAATCTAGTCGATGCGATTACCCGATTGCCTTTAGGCCGCTGGCTCGTGCGGCTTGGGCGAGGGCGTGGTCGTGGGTGGTCATCGTTAGATCGGTTTGGAACTCGTCGCGCCACATGAGCGCGGTGACCAGGTGGATGGCGTCGAGGGTTCCAAGAGCCGTGGGCAAGGGCTGGGAGGCGCGCGACAGGACGGGCGCCGACACCTCGATGACCTCGAGAGAGGCCGTCATGCGGAAGACTGTCTCGCGGAGTTGAACGAGGTCTGGTTCGTCGAGCAGGCCTCGGATTCTGAGACGGTCCAGGGTACGTAGGCATTCGACCTCTACCAGGGCGCTGGCCACACCTCTTTCCACGGTGCCCCACTCCTTCAGGGCCCCCTCCTGGCGAAGGATCAATCGCAGGAGGACCGAGCTATCGATGTAGGCGATCAACGTTTGCCTCGATCCTCGAGAAGGAGCTCGACCACGTCGACCTCCAGCTCCGGTGCCGGTGGAAGCGGTACCTTCGCGGGAGGTAGCGATCCGGCAGCGGGGCTGCGGATGCGGAGCAGGCCGTGGCCACGACCGTGCGGCACGATGCGCGCGATCGGGGTTTGCCGGTCGAGCACGGTGACGGTTTCTCCTTGCCGGACCTTGCGCAGGTGCTCGCTGAGTTTGGCTTTCAAGTCGGCGATTCCTACTCGTATCATGACTACATAATAGTCATTTCTAGTCATGTTGGTCAAGTTCTTAGAAGGCGTTGCCGCCGAAGCTGCCAAAGATCGGGAAGCGGTATTCGAGATTGGCAATCACCAGCGCGTTGCCCCCGGTCGGCACCAACCGTGGCTCGGTGTCCGGATCGTCTTCATCCGGTATGACCAGCAAGGTCTCACCGGGAACTCCCAGGGTGTCGCGCTTGTAGGCGCGGTGGGTGGTCCGACCACCGGCGAAGAAGCGCTCTGACCTTCAGATTCCTCTGGCACCTCTTCCCACCTTCTCCGGCACCTTCTCCGTCTCCTTTAGCTGCTCGAATTTTGTTGGGCGACGATCGCACCGACTGTCGATCGACCTTCGAAACGGCTGACGACTAAAAGGAGACTCAGGCTTTTCGCTTCGGCCGGTAGTCTCTCGGATCGAGACACCGATCGTAGGTTGCGCGGTCAACGCCGATCCAGTCGGTCTTGTTGACTCCCCTGCGGTTTCTGTAGGTGGGACTCACCGGAAAGGCGGATGCGATTTTGATCCAGCGCCGCTCTCGGCGCGCGATGACCCGCAGCTCTTCGGCCACTTCCGAGAGGTCCTGGTCCTGGCTAAAGAGCAGGACGACGTCACAAGAGTCTTCGAGGACGAGCTGTACGATGTCCAGGGCGATACGGACATCGATTCCCTTCTCGTGACCTCTGAGGAAGCTCACCTGCCGGCCATCATCCAGAGTGACCGTCTGGTTCTGATAGCGCAGCGAGCGACTGTAGGTCCAGACACCTTGGCGCCCCATCTGAGCGAGTCTTGCCGCCCAGAAATGATGCCAGAAAGGGTTATCGTTGGCATCCGGCACACCCGTGTAGAAGCGCACTTGCTCGAGGTGCCACTTGCAGTCTGCGCAGACCGTGTCGGCTAGTTTTCTCGGATCGTAGTTGGGATAGGTGTAGCCGAAGGCCTCTCGGGCCGCGTGAAAAAGGTTCTGGCCATCGATGAAAGCGACAGCACGCTCGAAGCGTGGTTCAGACGACAAGAGGGGACTCCAAAAAATAACCCCACCCGAGGCCTTGCGGCGTGTCGAGTGGGGAGCAATTCAACACGCTTATTGTAGCACAGTTAGGGTCCCCCACCACCCAGCACCTCTTCCGATGCCCGGAGTGGAACCCGCAGGTACCAAAACTCTCTGGATTTCAGGACCCCACACGCTACTCAGGAACTAGAGCCTGTGATTCTGACTGCTTGAAGAGCCGCTCAAGTCAATGTCTTGCGAGACTACTCCCCTGATTCCCCTGGCACCTTCTCTGCACCTTCTCTCACCTTCTCTGGCACCGTGGTAGAGGAGGCCTTCGGAGCTGTAGGTGGCTCTGGTCGTGATCTTCTCGGGACGGCCGGGGAAGAGGGTGAGGATGGCGGTGTCGAGGAAGTTCCGGCCGTCGTAGCGGAATTGGATCATTGCTCCGGCAGCTTCCCAGCCGGAGATTCGATCTTCTGTCGCGAGGATTTCACACGTCCAAGGACCGCCGGGATAGCGACGAACCACTGTAGGTAGCCGGCAGCGACGAAAAGAAGCCAAGATATGAAAAGCCAACCCCTGGTGCCGGGGATTCCTCCCCCAAAGAACCTCTCCGCCAATACGTCTACTGCTCCCCAGGCCATGAGAACTAGAAGTCCAGAAGGGAAGGTCAGCATGATCATGACCCAGCCAAAGCCAATCACCGCTTCGGCGGGTCTTTGGCCCACTAGGACGATACTTAGCGCGCTCACACATGCGAGAGCCCAAATCGCCAAGAGTAGCTTCCGGATACCCATTCTTATCTCCTGGTTTGCTAGACCGAAGCTTTGCTCGCGGCGGATATTCCTCCAGACGGTCTCGCAGAAGGTCTGGCAATCCGCGAACGCATTGTTCGCCCACTCCTTGCAATTCGTTCCGAGCCCAACGAGCCCGAAGTGCGGCCTAGGCTCCCCAAACTTTTGGCGCAGACATGTCTCAAGGCAGAAGTCGTCCGGTGCCACCTCGTCGCACCGATCGGGGGAAAAGAAATCTGCGTCGGGAATGGTTGGCTCGCCAGGGCCAAAGAATCCCTCACCCTGTGCCACGGTTTGACCACCGCAGTCCCTAACCTCGCCGTTCACGATGCATATGTACTGATGAAACAGTGGATTGAACGGCCAGTCTGGGCCATTCTTCCGACCTTGTCGGAGAGGAAGGCCCGCCAGGGGCCGCTGGCACATGACCGTTGCCAATCCAAGGGGATCAGTGAAGGTTAGCGGATTCCCGAGAGCATAATCAAAAAGACTGAGACCCGTTTTGAGCTCCAGCGGGTCTGCTCTCAAGTACCTTCCCGTCTGGAATTCATACCAGCGGTGGACATTGTAAGCCGGCACACAGATGACTGACCTGGCGACTGTCGTCCGCAGGGCTCGCGCAAACTCATCTACGAGTTCGCCCAAAAAGTGCTATGTCGTCGAGTTTGCGCGTAGCATCGTACCCATAAAGGGCTACAGGTACGACTGCAAGCAGGCGAGTCTCCGGCCGAGTAGCGTCCAGGTTCGTGGTGAATGAATAATGTTTCTCTCCGTTGTCATCGGGGCTGTGGGGCCCAAGGGAGATACCATCTCTTTTCGCAGGGTTTTCGAGCCAACTAGAGTACGCCGCCAAGAGAAGCAAGGAGAGAACTAAACCGAGCAGAAGGGCTGCAAGAAAGAGCCTGAGGCCATCGATCGCATCTCCCTCGGAAAGCCTGTATCCAGACGCCTTGGCGATACCCAAGAAACCAAGTGTTACGATCGCCAGCAGAATCGTAGTAATCGTGGGCCAGAGAATATCCGACTCACCGATCGTAAGACTTAACCCCACGAGGATTAGCCAAATCCCACCAAACACGACGGACCATTTTTCTACTGATCCTGGTATTCTGCGCCGCACTACTACCTACCTGTTTAGTACATCCGCGGTGTGATTCCGCGGGGCGGCAAACCCGCTCTACACCGCACCGGGTCATTCTCGCAATGCCTCTGAATGGGAGTCGACGTCACTTCACGGCAGCTGAAAGTCTCAGGATGAACATTGGGTAACCGCACTCGTGCTGCCTGTCCGATTCCAACGCCAGAGCCTACTGAGACAGTTGAAGTTGGCCTTGTTCCTCCTTCCGCAACGATTCCAAGAACAGCAAATCCTGCCGCATTGAAGGTGAAACCCTCTTTCTTCAGATCATCCGAATTGCAGGCTGGTCGGGCCGGCGGGCAAGGTATTGGAAGCCCGATCATCCCCACGCTAATGCCAGCACCCAGGAGACCAGAGGTGGACCCCATCCTTCGGACAGATTTCAGTCGCAGCTAAGGTGGGATCCGGGTTCATGATTCAAGCTGCTTTGGGCTGGGAGGAGGCGGGGCGAAGCCCCGGTCTCCGAGCAGCCCCCTCGTCAGTGTAGGCCTCCTCGGGCGTCCGGTCGTCGAG
>JBAUDS010000337.1:0-3809 GCA_049678185.1 Thermoanaerobaculia bacterium | reverse complement strand
GTAGCAGACCGCTCGAATGGCGTATTTGGTGGCAGCGCTATGAATCATCGTCCTACATCCCCTGAGACTTCTCGACCCGCGGCCACTCGAGTTGGCTGGCCGGCGTGCCCACCAGACTCTCCGATCTATGGTGGCCGGGAAGCGGGCATCTTGCCGCTTTTCGACCGGCCGCGATGGTGCGGATTGTACCCCATCGAGGGTGGCCTCTCGGAGCTTCCGACTCGCCAGAGTGAGCAGTATCGAGACCACCGTTCAGCCTTCCGTCCTTCCGCCTTCGGGCCCCCTCCTACTATTGGGCCGCGAATTCCTAGCGCAAGAACGGTGCCATCTCGATACCCTGGAGAGTACTACAGAATAGCTGACTTTTTTGTCCGCTATTCGTGCCACCGTTCAAGTTTATGGAGGCATCGGTTCAGATTTCTGAACGGACAGGGCCGCAAAAAGCCAGAGAATCTGAATATTCCACAGGCATCGGAGAACCGGATCTGCTAGTCTTTGACAGGCGTGTTGGGTACCCGTTTTGCAGCAGAAGGGTCTTCGACGCGCCCACGGGATGCCGGATGCCCGAGACGGGGCGGGTCCGACAAAGAGAACGCAGGAGGCAGCATTGTTGTCTGGACCACGACGTCTCGAAAAAGTAGGGAGGAGGCCGCCCGCACGGCTCTTGTGCCTGCTCGCGGCAGTCTTGGCGCTCGGCCTCGTCGTCAATGACCCTCTCGACGCTGCGACCTCACTCTCCAACCCGATTGTCTTCTGCCGGCTGCCGGTCGAGGAGACGCTGGAACTGGGGCCACGTGCCGGCGGGATGTTGCGAGCCGAATATGGCCAGGGTGGTCGACTGGTTGTCCTCGAGCCGGACGGCAGTAGCAGGATCCTCACCCCCGACTTTCACAGCGCCTGCGACCCGGAGGTCTCCTTCGACGGTGAAAGGATTCTGTTTGCCGGCAAGAGACTGCCGACAGATCCGTGGAATATCTGGGAGATCGACACCGATGGAAGTGATCTTCGCCAGGTGACCCGCGAGCGGCACGACTGTCGCACACCCATATATCTCTCCACCTTCTACACCATCACCTCGGCCGAGCCCTGGTACACCATCCTGTTTGTCCGCGACGACGGTGTTCTCAACGAGGAGGGCTCGGCCCCCGGCACCAGCCTCTACACCGTGCGACTCGACGGCTCAGAGCTGCACCGCATTACATTCAACCTGAGCAACGAAGTCGATCCGTTTCTGATGGCGGATGGGTTGGTTCTGTTTGCCGGCTGGCAGAACCGGGGCAGAGAAGGGTGGCCGCGGGGACGGGTCTCGCTCTTCGGTGTCCACCCGGATGGCATCGACTACTCCCTCTTTGGGGGACTCGAGGGCGGTCGTATCCAGCACATGCCGACGCTGGGCACCGATGGGACAGTTCTCTTTGTGGAAGCCGACTCGGTGGGCTGGGACGGTGCCGGGCACCTGGCTTCCCTCGACACCCAGCGTCCCCACCACACATACCGTCGGCGGACCAGTCCCGACGAGGGACTCTTTCACTCGCCCTCACCACTGGCGGACGGGAGCTTTCTGGTGTCGCACCGACCGGCCGACGGCTCGGGCACACACGGTATCTACCGGATGGAGCCCTTCGGAGGTTCTCTCAACCTGCTCTACGATGCGCCCGACAGTCATGAGCTCCATGCCAAAGCGATCGCGCCACGGTCCCAACCCGACGGGCGCTCCAGCACCGTTCGGCCGGAGTCACCCAGCGGCAAGCTCTACTGTCTCAATGCGTACGAGAGCGACGAGCAGATGGCGCCGTCTGTGGAGCCCGGCACGATCCGGCGAGTCCGGGTGATCGAAGGTCTGCCACCGACAACCCAAGAGCCCGCCAATCCGGTGACCGACACCTCCACCCCCGGGCTTCGGGGGCCGGTGGCGGGACGGAGGCTGTTGGGCGAGGCTCCGGTGGAGGCCGACGGCTCGTTCCACATCGACATTCCAGCCGATCTGCCGGTCCAGCTCCAGATCCTCGACGACAACGGGATGGCGCTGGCTACGTGCGGGTGGATCTGGACCAGGCCGCGTGAGTTCAGAGGCTGTATCGGCTGCCACGAGGATCCCGAGCTGACACCGGAGAATCGGTTTGTCGCGGCGGCCGGGCGACCGGCCGATCAACTGACACCCCCTGCCGAGAGCCGCCGCTCAGTCACCTTCAAAGAGCAGGTGATGCCCATCATCGAGACCCATTGCGCCCGCTGCCACGCCGACCCCGAGGCACGTTTTCCATTCGTGTCGACCGCCGGCGAGAGCAGGGCAGAGGAGACCTTTGTGGCGCTGATGAGCACTGAGAACCCAATGATCAATCCGGGGCGTGCCCGGACCAGCTATCTCATCTGGCTGCTGTTCGGGCGCGACACCTCGCGCCGTTGGGACCGCGACGGGACCGTCTCCAGGGATGTGCCGGCGAGCCACCTCGATTTGCTGAATGCAGACGAGCGTCGCACTTTTGTCGAGTGGATCGATCTCGGTGCCCGGTGGGATATGACGCCGCCGTCTCCCCTATCCGACATGCAAGGGGACTCACCATGAGAGTGACCGTATGGGGGGCCGTACTGCTCTTGTGGGCGATCGTCGATCCGCTCGTCTGCCAGCAGCTGCCCCCGACCATTACCGACGTTACCGAAGAGGCTGGTATCGGCTTTCGTCACAACTTCGGCGACGACGATCTGAGCAACATTGTCGAGGGCACGGGCCCCGGTGGGATGTTCTTCGACTACAACAACGACGACCATCCCGATATTTATCTGTTGAACGGCAGCTGGCTCGACGAAGTCAGCGACAACCGCAGCCGCGCCCTGCGCGGCAGGCTGACCAACGCCCTCTACCGCAACAATCGGGACGGCACGTTTACCGATGTGACCGTCGAGGCCGGGGTCGGCGACCAGGGCTATGGCATGGGCGCCTCGGCCGCCGACTTCGATGACGATGGGGACCTCGATCTCCTGGTGCTGAACTACGGGCCCAATGTGTTCTACCGCAACAACGGTGATGGCACCTTTGCCGACATCACGGCCGAGGCGGGTCTTGGTGACCCGTTGTGGAGCGTTTCGGCGCCTTGGCTCGACTACGACGGGGACGGTGATCTCGACGTCTACGTGGCCAACTATCTCGAGTACGATGCTGGCTCCTTCCGGAGCTTCTACGCCGCTCAGGGTTACCCCGGGCCCCTGGCTTACAGGGGGCAACCCGATCACCTCTACCGCAACGATGGAGATGGATCGTTTTCCGAAGTCACCGAGGAAGCAGGCCTCCTCGCCCCGGGTGGACGTGCCATGAGCGCGCTGGCCATCGATCTCGACCGCGATGGGGACACCGATATCTATGTCGCCAACGACGCCATGTCGAGTGCCTTCTGGGTCAATGACGGGGGCCGCTTCGAAGACCAGGCCTTGGAGCGCGGGTTGGCCTTTGGCGAGGGGGGTCAGGGGGCATCGTCCATGGGCCCGGTGGTTGGCGACTTCGACCGCAACGGGCTGTTCGATATCTATGTCCCCGACATGGGCTATGGCTGTCTGCTGAGCCAGCGCGAGGAGGGGATGTTCTTCGATGTCACCGCGGAAGCGAATCTGGCCATGATCTGCGGTCAGTACACCGGTTGGGGTGGTGGCCTCGTCGACTTCGACAACGATGGCTACCTCGATGCCTTTGTCGCCAACGGCAACGCTCACCATCTCTACACCGAGGAGGATGTCCTGGCGCGCAACGACCGCAATGGGCGCTTCGAGGACGTGGCCAAGCAGGCCGGCGGCTACTTCCAGGAAAAATACGTCGG
>JBAUDS010000336.1:0-3327 GCA_049678185.1 Thermoanaerobaculia bacterium | reverse complement strand
CCCCGAGCACCCCCAAAGCGACAAGCCACTCCACGACCTGACCGGGGGCAACGCCTGGGTGCCCTGGGTTCTGGCCAGCACCGTTTCCGACTCACCCAACTACGACGCCACCAACGACGGCCTGCTCAACCAGGGTCCGGCGGCTCTCACCCTCGACCTGGACCGGGGCCTAGGCCTCGATCCGGAGGCCCTGCTGGCGGGCGCGGAGCGCGCCCGCCGGCAACTCGGGCTGGCCGGCGCCATCGAAGGGCTGTCCTACGACCGGTTGACCGGCGCCCTCTCCTTCCGCATCCAGAACCGGACCGGTCACAAGCTCATCTCCGGCTTTCCCGAAGGTCGCCGGATGTTCGTCAACATCAAGGCCTACTCACGTGGCCGTCTGGTCTACGAGATCAACCCCTACGACCACGCGGCGGGGACGCTCAAGGGGATCCGTTACCCCTATGGTGGTGGGCTCCCGATTCCTCGGCCGCTGAAGTGGCTCCGCGAGGACCACGCGGACGAGCTGGTCTACGAGATGCACCACTCGAGCAGCCTCACCGGTGAGCCCGAGACCTTCCACTTTGCCCTCGCCGATGACCGCTACAAAGACAACCGTATTCCGCCCAAGGGTTTTCGCATCGCCGAAGCCGGAGAGCGGCTGATACAACCGGTCTGGCGTGGGGAGGTGGAGTCTGGCTACTTCACCGCCGCTGAATACGCCGGTGGCTACGACGAGGTCTCTCTCACCATCCCGCCCGGGGCTCACCTGGTCGAAGCGAGCCTTTACTACCAGACCACCAGCCGCGAGTACATCGAGTTTCTCCGCAACGAAATCCGGGGAGACGGGAACCTCACCCTCACCAGCCCCACGCCCGCCGGTGAGACCAACGCCTATGTGATCCAGAGCGATCCGTTCTTCACTCAGCTGAAGGCCTGGGGCGACACCCTCTGGCAGCTCTGGACCCACAACATGAATGTCCCTGGGGCGGCGCCGATCCTCATGACCCAGGCCACGGTCAGCGGAACCACCGGTTGCACCGTTCCCGCTCCGCAGCTGCTCTCGGCGGTGCCGGCCAGCGGCGAGATCACTCTCACCTGGACCGACGAGCACACCGCGGATCCGTCGGTGGTGGGCTACAAGGTCTACTACATCCGATCGGCTCGTCGCCGGCCGATCGTCGACGCCGGTCTGGTCACCAGCTATACCGACACCGATCTCGTCAACGGCCGGCAGTATTGCTACAAAGTCACGGCCTACGACGACACCGGCTGCGAGTCGGGGTTCAAGCGGATGCTCTGCGCGGTTCCGACCGCTACAGAATAGGCAGGATCCCCGTTCTTGCCGCTACTCTTCGTCTTCGGCCTCTAGAGTCGTCCCAGCGTCGACCACGGCCCGCCACTGGCCATCTATCTTGTTCCAGACGGTGACGTACTCGCCGTGCTCCTCCGCCGCCTCGCCCGGCCCATCCGGATCGGAGGTCCAACTGCCGCGCTCGTAGGCGAGATCACCGGAGGCAGCCACCTCGACCGCACTGGTGACCCAGCTCACCACGAATTCGGGGTTCTCCGCCCACTCCGCTTCGCGAGAAGCAGCGATTGCCGCCTGGCCCTCATATATCTCTCCATCGAAGATCGTGACGGCGTTCTGGGCCATGAGAGAGTCGAGTGTCGCTCCGTCCCGGGCGTTGGCCGCCTCCATCCACTCCATCGAGAGGTCGCGAATCGCCTCTTGTTCAGCAGCGATATCGACTTCCGGCTCCGGCTCGGGCGCGGCCTGCTCGGGTGGGGCGCAGGCTGCGACAGTAAGAATAAGGAAGATGGCGAAGAACGAAAAAGGGAGACGTGTACGCATAGTGACCTCCTAGGTGAGCGGCAGGGGCTCCCCAATGGGCCAACCACCGCTCTCAAGGTTCAGTTGTCGTAGATCCGACTCCGTTCATTGTAGCAATCCCGAGGGATGGGTGGCGAACCTGGGAATCGCCACAGCGGTCGCCGTTTCTGCCCGGGTTCGGGACCGGAGGGGGCTCCCCGCCGCGGAATAACCCAGTCCTCTCCGCCCCCCTTACAGGGTGAAAAGCAGCTTCCTTGTATATCGTCTCTCCGGTCAGGAGAGACGTCAGCGACGACAGGTGTCAGGAAGCGGTGGCTAGGCGGGAGGTGAGCGCCCGAATCTCGGATTCTCGGCTACGGAATCGAACCGGACCAGGCGGAAGTGTCGCCGCTCTCGAAGCCATCCTGAAAGATGACATCGACCCCCGAATCACCGTCGAGGACATGGACGACAACGCTGTTGTTCGTGTCCTGGGTACCGGCCACGACCTCGGGTCGCCCATCTCCGTCGAGGTCACCCACTGGGTAGACGCTGTAGACGCGGTTGCCGGTGTCGAACGCCCAGAGAATCTCGCCATCATCGCCGTCCAGCGCGTATACGTTGTAGTCGAAGGACCCGGCGACTACGTCCTGTCGTCCATCTCCGTTCACATCATCGATTGCTCGCGCCGTCCAGACATCGCCGCCGTCACCGCTGCCGACAGGGGTCTTCCAGACCAGGGTGCCGTCCGATCCGTTCAGGACAATGACGGCGTTTTCGAACGAACCGACGATCACTTCGGAGAGGCCGTCGCCGGTCACGTCGTCGAGGCTGTCCACCATGACGCCGAACCCACTGACATCGGTGCTCGACCACAGGAGTGCACCGGTGGCGCCATTGAGACAGCGGACAGCGCTCCCGTCCGATGTCCAGAGCACGGCCAGGGCCTCATCGATTCCGTCTCCGGTGATATCGGGCAGGACTCCACAAGCGTAGGTGGAGGCCCCGGGCACATACTCCCAGAGGACGTGGCCCGTGCTCGAGGCGGTGCCTCCGTCAAGGCAGACGACGACGTCACCGTTACCCCCCACAGCGGCGAGCACGTCGTCATCGCCGTCGCCATTGACGTCGCCCATGTTTCGCACGGAGTAGACGACATCCGGGGCCTGATATTGCCAACGGACCGTCGCCTGGCCCGTGCTCGCACCGTCCACCACATAGACGGAGTCGCTCTTCGAGCCCGTTCCGAAGGCCACCTCCTTCACTCCGTCACCTGAGATGTCGTTGAGCTCGGCCAAGGAGTAGACCCATCCAGAGTCGGGGGTAAGGTAGGTGTCGAATTGCCAGAGTACCGAGCCGTTGAAGCCATCCAAGTTGTACGCGGTGCGCCCACCCCAAGCGGTGCCCAGCAGGAGATTTGGGTAGCTGTTCCCCTCAGAGTCGGACACAGGCACCAGACTCTGGTCGCCCCATGGCGCGCCGCCGTTGGCGCCTGCCGTTGGCTCGAAGCTCCAGACGACCGTCGCCGGGCCCGA
>JBAUDS010000335.1:0-51447 GCA_049678185.1 Thermoanaerobaculia bacterium | reverse complement strand
CCCTCGTGCTTGGAACGCAGAATCATGTTTTGCAACGCCGGCAGACCCATCAGGGATATGATGCCGACCACCGCCACCACCACCATGATCTCCAGAAGCGTGTAGCCTTCCGGACGTCTTCGTCCGTGTGTCATGCGTAACTCCTTATCCGAGGCAAAAGGTATTGAGCAATATGCATACCAGTTTAGCGAAAAACTGGTAAGTCGTTGCTACAGAAAAGTTTAGGTAGTCATCACTGGTTGTGGCGCAGTTCACAGACAAGGCGAATCCGTTTCCTTCAGTAACAACTGCGCCATCTGGTGTCAAAACGCTCCTTGGCGAGAGGGGTGTTCGGCGTGGCTCTGGACTGCAGGCTAGCCGGGCAGGTCGAAGTTCTCGGCGGCGACCGAGGCGACATGCCGACCGATGGCCAGAGCGGCGGTGGCGGCGGGGGAGGGGGCGTTGAGCACCTGAATCGTACGTTCGTCCTCGAGGATGCTGAAATCCTCGAGCAGTCGCCCCGAGCGATCGACCGCCTGGGCGCGAACCCCCGAGCCGGCTGCCCGCACGTCGCCGGTGGTGACCGCCGGCACCAGCCGCTGTAGCCCGGCGACAAAGGCGCTGGTAGACAGAGACCGGTGCATCTCGGCGACCCCGGTCTGCCAGAAGCTGCCGGCAAGCCGCCAGAACCCTGGATAGGTGAGGACTTCGCCCGTGTCGCGCAGCGAAAAGCTCATCCGCGAGTAGCCTTCACGGCGGAGGGCCAGCACCGCGTTGGGCCCCGCCTCCACCTCGTTGTCGATGGTGCGGGTAAAGTGAACACCCAGAAAGGGAAAGCGCGGGTCCGGCACCGGATAGATGAGACCCCGAACCAGATCTCGGCGCTCGGGGACGAGCTGGTAGTACTCGCCGCGGAAGGGGACGATCCTCACCTCGGGCCGGAATCCCGAGAGCCTGGCAATCCGGTCCGATTGAAGGCCGGCGCAGTTCACCAGATAGGAGCAGTGGACGGCGCCGGATTCGGTCTCGAGAACCAGCCCCTGGGCACGGCGATCGATGCCGACCACCCGCGAGTCGGTTCGCACCTCGCCGCCGGCGTCCGCCAGCTCGCGGCCGAGGGCTCTGGTCACTTTGGCAAAGTCCACGACCCCGGTCTGGGGCACCCAGAGAGCTGCCACTCCACGCGCCTGCGGCTCGCGTTCTCGGATGCCGTTGGCGTCGAGACGCTCGACACCCGCGAGTCCGTTGTCATGGGCCCGACTCTCCAGCTTCGCGAGTGCCGGCAACTCCGTGTCGTTGGTGGCCAGCACCAGCTTGCCGCAGCGCCGGTGGGGGATCTCCTGCTCTTGGCAGAATTGGTAGAGCTCTTCCCGACCTTCGGTGCACAGACGGGCCTTGAAGGAGCCGGGCGGGTAGTAGAGACCGGCATGAATCACCCCGCTGTTGTGCCCGCTCTGGTGGCAGGCGAGCTCCGACTCGGCCTCGAGGAGGACGACCGATAGCCCGGGACGGGTTACCAGGCTTCTGGCGGTGGCGACACCGACGATGCCACCGCCGATGATGGCCAGGTCGTAGTGTCGATCATTCATGCTTGCTAGTCGGCACTTTGTGGTGCGGGAGCCGAGGGTAGGGTGAGCAACGCTCCCATCAGATCGATGCCATACCAGAGGTTGGCCAGGCGCAGGTTCTCGTTGGGCGCGTGCTGGTTGTCGTCGTGGTTGGCGATGGGGACGATGACCACCGGCGCCGCGAGCAGCTCGGTGAACAGATAGAGAGGTAGTGATCCCCCCATCGTGGGCGGCAACACCAGCGGTCCGTCGGCCGCCCGCTCGGCGGCGGCGATGATGTCGCCGACTATCGGCAGGTCCATACCGGTCCGTGCCGCCGGATAGCCCTCGCGGCGGCTCACCCTGGCGATCTTCGGGTACTCCAGGCGAACGGTCATATCCGGGTCGTCGCGGACGATATGGTAACCCTGGCGGCGGATGTGGTCCTCGACCCGGTCGAGAATCTTCACCGGGTCGTCCCCTTTGGCCAGACGGATGTCGATGCTGGCGGTGGCTTCGGTGGGGATGACGTTGCGGGCCTCGGAGCCGACGGCGGCGCTCTCCAGACCACGAATGTTGAGCGATGGGATGAGCAGCCTCTCGGCCAGCAGGGCGTTGTCGGCCTCGGTCGACACCAGACCCAGCTCCCGGCGGAG
This sequence comes from Thermoanaerobaculia bacterium, assembly GCA_049678185.1. Taxonomy (GTDB): domain Bacteria; phylum Acidobacteriota; class Thermoanaerobaculia; order Multivoradales; family JAHEKO01; genus M0029. The sequence goes on along the minus strand of JBAUDS010000335.1, from coordinate 49,265 downwards.
ATCGTCATCGAAGTCGGGCAGGGACGCCATCGCCGCGCGTTCGGCTTCACCGATGGGGGCCGTGTCCTCGTAGAAGCCTTCCACCAGGACAGTACCTTCGTCGTCTTTCATGCTGGCCAACAGTCTTGCGAGCAGATGCGCCGGGTTTGGTGCCCAGTTGCCGTAGTGCCCGCTGTGAAGATAACGGCTGGCGCCGTAAACGGTGATATCGAGCCCGGTATAGCCGCGAACCCCAAACACCAGCTGGGGTTGCCGGCTCTGGTGGACCGGCCCGTCGCAGATGAGCCAGACATCGACCTCCAGGTCGTCGCGGTGTTGCCGCAGATACTCTTCCAGGTGGTCGGAGCCCGCCTCTTCCTCGCCTTCGAAGAGAAAGCGCAGATTGGAGGTGGGCTCGATTGCCGCCGCCTCGAGGGCATCGAGGGCGGCAAAGATGGCGGCGAGTGGCGCCTTGTCGTCACCGCTGGAGCGGCCGTAGATGCGCCACTCGGGGTCGATGGCCTCGCCGGGCTGGGGCCAGGGACGGGGCTGGCCGCCGGCCTCGATGGCGCCGGTGTAGAGCGTCGGCGACCAGGGTGGCTGGTCCCACTTGTCGAGATCGACCGGCTGACCGTCGTAGTGCACATAGATACCGAGGGTGCGCTCGGCGCCCGGTACGTCGAGCGCACCAAAGACCACCGGCGGAGCACCGGTGAGTGCCCAGAGCTCCGCTGCGACGCCTCTCTGCTCGAGCCGGCTGCGGATGAGCTCGGCGTTGCGGAGGATGTTCTCTCTGTCGCTGGCGACGTTGGGGATCGATAGCAGCTCGGCGAAGTCCCCCAGGATCGAGGCTTCGTTGGCCTGGCGGAACATCCGGGCAGCGGCCAGGCCGTCCTCGGCAGAGGCGGGACCGGTGGCTACGACCAGAGCGCAGAGCAGAATCCCCAGCGTGCGGAGCGGTTGGTGATGACCGACCATGGAGTACCTCGCTATACCGTCTTGGTGAAGACTTCGAGGAGGCGGGCCACATCCCCCTCATCGTTGTAGACATGGGGCGCAACCCGTACCGAGTCGCCTCTGACGCTGACATGGACCCTGGCTCGAGCCAGGGCCGCCGCCACCTCCTGGGGATCGCGGCCGGCGAGACGCAGACCGATCATGTGCCCCGCTCGCAGCTCGCGAGGGGCCACCTGGAGACCGATCTTCTCGGCGCCGTCGGCGATCAGATCGGTGAGTCGGCGAAGGTAGCGCTGGATCTCTTCGACCCCCCACCCCAGAGTCTGCTCCAGTGCCGCGATGACGACCGGCATCAACGCGAAGTTGCTGACCTCGCCCATGTCGAACCGTCTGGCGCCGGGTGCGGGCTCGTCGGTATATCTGACCAGGGCCGCGAAGTCGCGGCGGTTGGCACGGATGATCCAGTTGTGCTCGAGCGGATGCCCCTGGCGGTGTTTCGGCGCCATCCATACAAAGCCTAGAGTGTAGGGGCCGAGCAACCACTTGTAGGAGGCGGTGACGACAAAGTCGGGTTGAACCTCGTCCACCCTCAACGGCAAAGCTCCGACCGACTGGCAACCATCCACCACCAGGGCAGCACCCACCTGGCGAGCGCGCTCCCCAACCCGGACCAGATCGATCAGGCCTCCGTCGGTCCAGTGACAGTGGGGGATCGCAACGATGGCGGTCTGCTCGCCGATGGCGGCGAGGAGCGCAGCCGTCCAGTCTCCCTGTTCGGATCGCGCGACCGTTCGCAACCGCCCGTCGGTGCGCTCGGCGAGATCCCGCCAGGCATAGACGTTGGAAGGGAACTGCTCGGCCAGGACCACGATCTCTTGGCCTTTTTCGAGCTCGAGGTTCTTGGCGGCCAGGGCGATGCCGTAGGAGACCGATGGCACCAGCGACACCCCTTCGGCATCCCCGCCCACCAGACGAGCGAAGAGCCGTCGGGCTTCTTCTACCGGCTCGAAGAAGTCCTCGGTCGAGATACTCCAGGGCTGGGCTCGATGGGCGAGCGCCGTCCGCGCGGCTTCGATGACCGGTCTCGACAGGGGACCGAAGTAGGAACAGTTGAGATAGGTGATGTCGTCCGGAATGTCGAAGAGGTGCCGCTGACAGGAAAGGGGCATGATGTGGAAGAGTGCCGAGTAGGGCTCAAGCGAGCGCCGCGATGGCGTCGCAAACACGATCGATGTTGCCCGGGGTCATACCGGCGATACTGATCCGACCCGATCCCACGATGTAGAGCGCGTGCTTCTCCTTGAGCTCTATTACTTGTTCCACCGACAGCCCGGAGAAGGAGAACATCCCCTTTTGACGGGTGATAAACGCGTTGCCGCCCGGTGCCAGATGGACTCCCCTGTCGTCGAGGGCCTGCGCAAACTGCTCTCGTGTGGCGCGAATTCGGCGGCGCATCCGGCCCAGCTCGTCGCTCCAACTCTGCCGCAACTCGTCGTCCTCGAGCACGGTGGTGACGATCTTGCTGCCGTGAGCCGGTGGGTTGGAGTAGTTGGCCCGGATACAGCGCTTTATGTGGCTCAGCGCCGCCTGCGCCGCCGATGAGCCGCTGGTCACCAGGATGAGGGCGCCGACACGCTCGTTGTAGAGACCGAAGTTTTTGGAGAAGCTGCTGCAGATCAGGAGCTCGGGGACGATCTCCGACAGTATTCGCTGGCCTTGCGCATCCTCCTCCTCGCTCTCGCCAAACCCCTGGTAGGCCGTGTCGAGAAGAGGCAGCGCACCGCGGTCGGCCAGGAGATTGCCGATTTCTCGCCACTGCTCGGCCGAGGGGTCGGTGCCGCTCGGGTTGTGACAGCAACCCTGGAGGACGACCACATCACCCGCGCTGATCTCCGACAGGGCGGTCATCATCTCGTCGTAGGCCAGAACGTGTTGGGTCCGATTGAAGTAGGGGAAGCTCCGCACCTCGAGCCCGGCGGCCAGAAAGATCGGCCCATGGTTGACCCAGGTCGGGTTGGTGAGCCAGACGGTGGAGTCTGGGTGAATCGACTTGATGAGGTCGCCAGCCACCCGCAGAGCGCCGGTGCCGCCCGGGGTGTGGGCGCCGGTGACCCGATCCTCGGAGAGTGCGGGATGGTTCGGGCCGAGTGCCAACCGCTGGACCTGGGCCGAATAGTCAGCCGACCCCGGGATGCCGAGATAACTCTTGGTCGACTCCGCTTCCAGGATCCGGCGTTCGGCTGTTTTGACGGCAGCGAAAACCGGAGTCCGTCCCTCCTCGTCCAGGTAGATGCCGGCGGTCAGATTGATCTTGACCGGCCTGGGGTCCTCGGTGAAGGCTTCGTTGAGCCCGAAGATGGGGTCGGGGGGCGCCGGTTCGACACTCTCGAACATGGTGTTGGCGGAGCATAACACCCCCGATGGGGTGACAGGATACTCAATACAAGAATTTGAACTGGGAGTACCGGCTTCTGGGACGAATCCGCGATTCAACTTTCCGTATTGAGTATCCTGTCACCAACCGGCGGTCGCCGAAGACGGCTGAACCCCGCCCGGATGTCTTCGAGGATGGCGTAGAGGGAGGGCACCAGGATCAGGGTGATAAAGGTGGCGAAGAGGACGCCAAAGGCGAGGGAGATGGCCATCGGGATGAGGAATCTGGCCTGCATACTCCTCTCCAACAGCAGCGGTGTCAGCCCGGCGAAGGTGGTCAACGAGGTGAGCAGGATGGGGCGGAAGCGGGATGTCCCCGCCGTGCGGATGGCCTCGGCCAACGGTATTCCTTTTCTGAAAGAGCGGTTGATGAAGTCGACCATGACCAGGCTGTCGTTGACCACCACACCGGTGAGGGCGACGATGCCGAACATCGACAGGATCGCGAGATCCATGCCGAGAACGACGTGGCCCCATATCGCGCCGATGAGACCAAAGGGGATGGCGCTCATGACGATCAGCGGCTGGAAGTAGGACTTGAACGGGATGGCCAGGAGTGCGTAGATCACCAGCAGGGCGATGACAAATCCACGCGCCAGTCCGCTCATGGTCTCGCGCTGCTGTTGTTGCTCGCCTTCGAGCGAGTAGCGAATCTCCGGATAGTCGGCAAGCAGCCGCGGCAGGACCGACTCCTCCAGATCGGCGATGATGTCGTTGGCGTTGGCCTGGGCCTGATTGACATCGGCCGTCACGTTGACCACCCGCCGCCGGTCGGTGCGGCGGATGGTGGCCGGTCCACGCGAGAGGTGTGCATCGGCGGCCGTGGTGAACGGCACCTCGGTGCCACCCGGGGTGCGGATCCTCAGGTCCTCGACGTCGCCCAGCGATAGACGCCGGGACTCCGGATACCGCACCATGACCTTGACATCGTCCCGACCACGTTGAATCCGCTGCACCTCCTCACCGTAGAAAGCTTGCCGCACCTGACGCGCGAGGTCGGCCTGGGTCAGACCGGCGGCCTCCGCTTCGGGGGTGATGACCAGTTCCAGCTCCTGCTTGCCGGCGCGAAAGGAGTCGGTGATATCCCGCACCCCGGGGTAGGAGCGAAGGTCTTCTTTGAGCCGCGTGGCGAACTCGCGCAGCCGGTCGACCCGGGGCCCGGAGAGCTCGACGTTGATCGCCTCGCCGCTCGAGAAGAGCGACGACGTAAAGGTGAGCTCGACCGCGTCGGGTATGGCGCCGACCTTCTCCCGCCAGCGATCGGCGACCTCGGTGCTGGTGAGGTCCCTCTCCTCGGCGGGCGCCAGCTCGAGATTGACCTCTCCCAGGTGGGTGGCGGAGAAGTCGGCGCCGACATTCAGGGCTGCGGGTCCGGCGGCGGTGCGAAAGGGCTGGTCGCCGATCGTGGTCATGACATGGCGAATGGGTTGGCCGCCATACTCCTGCTCGAGCTCGGCGGCGAGCTCGAGGGCCGCCGTCTCGATCTGGCGCACCATGCGAGCGGTGACCATGGCCGGTGTTCCCTGCGGCATGGTGAGGTAGGAGGCGCTGTTGTCGGCCTCGATCACGGGCATGAAGTTGAACTTGATCCAGCCGCCCCGCACAACGCCAAAGGTGATGATGAGGAGAGCCAGCATGGCCGCCAGGGTGAGGTAGCGCCACTCGATGGCTCTGCTCAGACTGGGTCTGTAGGAGCGCTCGATGACTACCTGGAGCCCATCGGCGAAAGCCTCTTGAATCCGCATCCAGAGGCGACCGATGCGGGTACGGGCGACATGGTCCTGGTCGTGGCGCAGATGCGACAGGTGGTTGGGCAGCACCAGCAGCGACTCCACCAGGGAGAAGAGCAGGGTGGAGATCACGATCAGCGGGATCACCCGCATGATCTTGCCGATGTTGCCGGTCACTCCCAGCAGCGGTGCAAAGGCCGCGACGCTGGTGAGCACCGCAAAGACCACCGGTACCACCACCTCCTGGGTTCCCTCGACGGCGGCGGCCAGTCCCTCCTGCCCGTGTTGATAGCGGGAATAGATGTTCTCGCCCACGATGATGGCGTCATCCACCACGATGCCCAAGACGATGATGAAGGCAAAGAGCGAGATGAGGTTGATCGAGACATCCAGAGTCGGCATCAGGGCGATGGCGCCCAGAAACGAGACGGGGATGCCGAGCGAGACCCAACCCGCGAGCCGCAGCTTGAGAAAGAGAGCCAGCACCAGAACCACCAGGACGAAACCGTTGCGCCCGTTCTTGAGCAGCAGATCGAGACGGCTCTTGAGAATCCGTGTCTGGTCCTGCCAGACGGTGAGCTCGATGCCCTCGGGGACGGTCTTGCGGGCGGTCTCCAGGTAGTCCTTGACCACACCCGCCACCTCGAGCGCACCCTCGTTTCCCACCCTGAATACCTGGATCAGCACTGCCGGTTTGCCGTTGAAGCGGGACCACCGCTCGGTGTCGGCAAAGCCGTCGACAACGGTGGCGACATCACCAACGGCAAGGCGGGTGCCATCGGCCAGGGTCAGCAGCGGCAGCTCCTCGAACTCGCGGCCACGATAGGCCTGCGCCTTGGTGCGCAGAAGAATCTCTCCACCCGCGGTCTTGATCTTGCCACCGGGTAGATCGAGGGAAGATTGCCGAATGGCCCGGGCCACCTGTTCAAAGGTCAGACCGTACTGTCTCAAGGTCTCCTCCGAGACCTCGATCGAGATCTCGTAGGGTCGAATGGCCGCCAGCTCCGCCTGGGTGATGCCGGGCAGCGCCACGAGATCCTCACGGAGCCTCTCGCCCAGGACCTTTAGCGCCCGCTCGTCGGCGTCGCCGGAGACCGCGATCTCCAGCACCTGGCGGCGGATCATCGCCTCTTCGATAACCGGCTGCTCGGTTTCGATGGGGAAGGTGTCGATGGCGTCGACGCGGGCCTTGACGTCGTTGAGCATCTTCTGGGTGTTGGTTCCCTGGATCAGCTCGACCAGGACGGTGCCCATGTTCTCGGAGGCCGTCGAGCTGATCTTGTCGATGCCCTCGAGATCCTGGATGGCTTCCTCGATGCGGACAACGACCCCCTCCTCGACTTCCTCGGGAGCCGCCCCGGGGTAGAGCACTCTCACCGAGATGACATCGGCGGAGAATTCGGGGAAGACTTCCTGTTTGATGCCCAGCAGGGTGACCACGCCGCCGACGATGATCAGAATCATGATCAGGTTGGCGGCCACGCCGTTGTCGGCGAACCAGGCGATGATGCCCTTCACGACCGCTCCTCGACGAGCACTTGGCCCTCCTCCGGCTCGGTCTCGAGCAGGGTGCGAACGGCCATGCCGTCGACCACCGACTCGAGCGGTGAGACACAGACCAGCTCACCGGTCTCGAGTCCACCCTCCACCACCACCTCGTCCCTGTGGGTGCGGAGGATGTCTATGGTGCGGAAACGCAGTCGATTCTCGTCGTCGACCACCAGCACCTGGCCGCCGTCACGGACAGCCGAGCGCGGGATCACGATGACCGCCTCGGCGAGCCGGCCCGCGATCTCGGCCTCGACAAAGAGACCCATGGGCAGCGGTGGTCCGGTAGTCGAAGGCAGGCGACCAAAAGGATCCTCGACGCGAGCAAAGAGGGGAAGCATCCGGGTGCGGGAATCGAAGGCACCACCGGCGCGCACGATCTGCGCACTCCAGACGTAGGTGCGACCACCCACGGCTGCCCGCAGCTCGACCTCGGGTCCGTCGGCGGCGGGGCCCTCCTCATGGATACCCAGGTCGACGTCGAGGAAGACGAGATCCTGCCTCGAGACGGGCAGACGGAGCTCGGCGGCAGCGGTCGAGTAGACGGTGCCCAGTCGTGTTCCCCGGCTGACGAATTGACCCAGGTCGACCAGCTTGCTCAGGACCCGACCATCGAATAGGGCCGCAATCCGGGTGCGCTCGAGGTCGAGCCGGGTCTTCTCCAGGGCTCCTTCGGCGGCCTGGAGAGCGGCCCTGGTTTCGGCCAACTGGGGCTCGCGCAAGGCGAGAGAGCTGGGCTCACCCTCACCCAGGTCCTGCCACTCCTGGCGGGCGAGCTCGGCCTCGGCGAGCTCCAGCTCCAGACGCACACGCGCCTGGGCGACCTGGGCCTCGGCCTGGGAGAAGGCCACACCGTAGTCGCGGTCATCGATTCGCAAAAGGGTTTCACCGGCGCGGAAGAATCCACCCTCGGCAAAGACAGGCGAGACCCAATCGAGCCGGCCAGCGACTTCGGCGACCAGATCGGACTCGACAAGCGGCGCCACGGTGCCCTGGGAGGTCACGTCGAGGCGGAGGTTCCCCTTGCTCACCTCGATCACCCGCACCAGGGGTGGTGGTACGGCGGTCTCCTGGCGCTCGACCTTGGGTCGGGCGCGAACGATGGCCACGGCGGCGAGGCCGCCGACCGCGAGTACTGCGAGAGGCAGGAGTATCTTTGCTTTGGAGCTCATGGCGCCCCCTTATTGGCTGGCCAAAGTGGTTGTGGTCGGTGGTGAGTCGGTGGACTCGACAAAGCTCGCGTCGAAGCCCCCACCCAGGGCCAGATAGAGATCGATGCGGGCATCCAGCCTCTGTCGCCTAGAGGTCAGGTGCTGGCTCTGGGCGACAAAGGCATCTCGCTGTGCTTCGAGCACCGCCAGATAGCTCACCAACCCGGCGTCGTAGCGCTCATTGGATAGCCGCTCGGCCTCGACCGACTGGGTGGCGGCTACGGCCAGGGCCTGCTCCTGCTGGGCGAGAAACCGCTCGGCTGCCAACGTCGATTCCACCTCTCCAAAAGCCCGCAGGATCACTTGGGCGTAGCTCTCGGCGAGCTCTCGATGGTTGGCTTCGGAGAGCTGGACACCACCGCGGAGCCGCCCACCCTGATAGAGCGGCTGCAGTAGATTGGCCGCCAGGCTCCAGACCGAGAAATCGAGATTCAGCAGATCGCCCACATCGCTGCTCAGGCTGCCGCCGGAGCCGGTGAGTCGAAGTTGTGGATAGAGAGAGGCCCGGGCCTCCTTGATGCGGAGACCGGCGGCCGCAAGGCGCCGCTCGGTGGCGACCAGATCGGGTCGCCGGGTCACCAGCTCCGAGGGCAGCCCTGGGGGGACCGCGGACGGCGGATCTGGGAGCTCGAGATCACCCGACGCCTGCTCGAGCTCGGCATCCGGGTAGCGTGACAAGAGGAGCTCGAGCTGACGTTTTGCCAAGTCGAGCTGACGCCGGCGCAAGGCCAGGGCGGCCTCGGCTCCGGCCTCGTTCGACATGGCGAAACGGAGCTCCAGAGCCGAACGGGTCCCCAGCTGATAGCGACGCCCGATCCGCTCCCGACTCAGCCGACGACCGGCGAGCGTCGCTTCGGCAAGCTCGACCTGTAGCTGAGCCTCGACGACCGCGAACCAGGTCTTGGCGGTCTGGCCGGCGAGCGACAGCTGCGCCGACGCCAGGTCGGCCCGGCTGGCCTCGACACCCGCCAGGGCGGCCCCCTTGCGGGCGGAAAGCCGGCCCCAGAGATCGGCCTCCCACGAGATGTTAAAGCCGGCGCCGAAGGTGCTCGTGGTGACGCTCAGAACCTCACCTTCACTGCCGGGGATGGGAAAGCCGATGAAGTTCCTCTGACTGCGGGCCGGATCGAAGGCGACGCCGATCTGGGGGTAGAGGTCGGCGCCGATGATCCGGGCCTGGGCGACGGCGGCGTCCACTCGTGCCGCGGCCGCCACCAGGTCGCGATTCCGCTCGAGCGCCTCGGTGATCAGAGCGTCGAGTCGGGAGTCGGCAAATGTGGTCCACCAGGCCTCGATGGTCTGCTCGGGGGCCGTGGATGCGGCGTCGGATGCCGTCCATTGCGAGGGCACGGTTACACCCAGATCGGGCTCAGTAGTTGGTGGTGCCGAGGCACAACCAAGGGCCAAGAGCACCAGGAAAACAGGTCCGCCGCGCTGGGCAAGCGTCTGGCGAGTCATTTCTTCCCCTTTTTCTTTCGCCGGCTCCGTGTCGCCGGGGCGCGCATGGCGGCGGCGAGAAAACCCACCAGCTTGTGGGAGATGCCCTCCACGTCCGCTGGATCCACAATCCCGCCCGCGTGCCGAGCGACAAAAAAGCTGCCGGCCGCGGTGTGGGCCATGGCGCCGATCATGAAGTGGAACCGCCAGAAGAGCTCCTCCTTCGAGAGATGTGGCAGAAGTCCGGCCAACACCGCGGTGAACCGCTCCTTCACCTCGCGAAACTCATCCAGCAGGATGGTTCGGACTCTCTCCTCGGGGTCGGCTATGGCGCGGCCCATGATCTGGGCAAAGTATTTGTGACCGGTCTCGCGGTCCCGCATCATCTGCAGAGCCGGTTCGACCAGGGCCCGGAGAACGCATTCGAGATCCGGATCTCCCTTGGCGGATTCCAGACAGCGATCGAGCAGTGCCAGCCGCTCTAGATTGAGGGGCTCGAGCCGTCGGGCGAGGACCGCCTTGACCAAGCCCTCTTTGGAGCCAAAGTGATAGTTCACCGAGGCGACGTTGGCACCGGCCTCCCTGGTGATGGCGCGGAGCGAAGAGCGGGCGATGCCGCGCTCGGCAAAGAGGCGTTCCGCGGCCTCGAGGAGCTCGTTCTTGGTGTCGGTCGGGGAGGGAGTCGCCATGTGAACGCTCGTTTCAATCAAACGCTTGTTTGATATTAGCATATCGGAACGAAGGACTCCAGCGTGTTCGAGACTCTTACTCGATGGATGGTGGGCGAGTGACCTCGGCGGTCCGGATCGAGCCCACGCTCGTAGATGGAGGGCAGTGCTACTATTTTCAACCTTCGCTGCACCAGTCAGCCTCGAGGCTGGCTGGGCTGGGGGAAGACAATGCGTTGGGGAGTCTCTGTTCGATTGCGAGGAGAAAACACCGAGTCCGGGTGCGGCCCGGACGAGAGACGGGCAGACCGGGCCGGGCTCTTGCTGGCGGCTCTGCTTGTCTTGGCAGCCACCGCTCCAGTAACCGGCCGGCCGGCAACGGCCGCTACCCTGAAAGCCGAAGAGGTTCAGCCCGGCTATCGCCAGGTGCTGGCAACCCTGGCGGCCGGTGACGAGGACCGGGCGCTCGAGGAGCTCTTTGCCTTCGAGACCGGCGTTCTGGGTGAGTTGCCTCGTACCGGTAAGGTGGAGAGTTTCTGGCGTTTCAAGCTGCGGGTGATACGTGACCTGGCCGCGAGCCAATCGGTCGAGGTGCTGGTCCCCATCGCTGTCTTTCATCATGACGCTTACCTGTACTACCGTGAGCGGCGACGACCGATTCTTGCCGCCCACTCACGGACCATGGCCGGGGAGCTGGCGGAGGTCTATGCCTCGCGCGCCGAAAGTCAGGATGCCAATGTATTCGCCGGCTGGATGCTGACCAGCTTCGGTTCCTTCCATCAGCAGTCACGCTCGGTCTCCACCAGCATTGCGGTCTTCAGACGGGCGCTCGAGCTGGATCCTGGCAACCGCTCGGCGCTCATGGGCATCGCCGTCTCCTTCGAGAGACGGGCCGATTATGAGCGGGCCATCCAGGCTCTCCAGCAGGCGGTGCACCTCGACCGGCAAGACGCCGAGGCCCGGTTGCGGCTGGCGCTCTGTACGGCCCGCCAGGAGGAGTCGGACAAGGACGCAGCCCGAGTCGACCTCGAGCGGGTGATTGCCGAGGGGACGGCGGAGCCCTGGGTCCGGTCGGTGGCTTTTCAGGAGTTGGCGCGGTTGCATCTGGAAGAAGAGCAGACCGAGACCGCCGAGCAGGTCATCCGCCAGGGTCTGGCGGAGCTGCCAGGGGATCAGCAGCTGGCCATCCAGCTGGCCGCGATTCTGGATGCCAGACGCAGACCCAAAGAGGCTTTGAAGGCGCTGGAAGAGTTCGAAACCGGTGACTGGAATCACGTCTCTCCGCGTCAGATCTACGACGCCTGGCCGACCGAGGGTCTAGCGGCAGCTCGCGATACGATGAGGCAGATGATGTTCGAACGTCTGCCGCTGATAGCTGACGGTCTGGCCGCCACTCCCATCGTCGATGAGAGGGACAGCTGATGCGACTCATAACTTCGCTGTTACTGGTTTTTGTCGCCACACAGGCCTCGGCGGTGGAGGTCTGGATCGATCGCCCTTCCGGTCTCGAGTACGTCTATGGCAAGGTGGAGATCCTCGCCATTGTGGTCTCGGAGGAGAATGTTTCCGGGGTCGAAATATGGGTAGATGGCGACCGGCTCGGCGAGCTTGTCGAGCCTCCCTACAATGTGACGGTCGATGTCGGCTACGACAACACGGTGCACGAATTCAAGGCGATCGCCCGGTCGGCTGCGGGTAGGACGGCTACTGCGCGAGTGGTGACCCCGGTATTGGAGGTCGACGAGGTCGTAGATATCGAGCTGCAACAGCTCTACGTAACCGTCACCCAATTCGACCATCGAGTCTTGGATCTGCAGCGACAGGATTTTCGAATCCTGGATGACGGGGATCGCCAGGACATGGTGACCTTCGAGCGCGGCGATGTTCCGCTTACCGCGGTGCTCCTGCTCGACTGTAGCTTGAGCATGAAAGGTGAGCGGCTGGAGGCCGCCCTCGACGGCGCGCGAGTCTTTATCGATGGCATGGAGGAGCTCGACGAGGCCATGGTGATGCTGTTTTCCGACCGTCTCCTACGTGAGACCGGATTCTCCAGCAACCAGTCGGATCTCGACGGGGCTCTTTCGGCGGTCGAGGCCACCGGCGGCACCGCCATCAACGACCATCTCTTTACGGCGCTGGCAAAACTCGAGGCCCGGCAGGGCCGACGGGTGGTGGTGCTGTTTTCGGATGGCGCGGATGTACACAGCGTGTTGGACATGGAGGAGGTGCTGCGCAAGGCGAGGTTGAGCCAGGCCCTCATCTATTGGATCTACCTGCCGGAGACCGGGGACGAGAATGGCGTACCCTCCTATACCTCGGCCTGGCGGAACATCGAAGGCAACAAGCTTCAGTTCCGGCAGCTGCGCGAGGCGGTGCAGGAGAGCGGTGGCCGCGTCCATCCGCTGGAGAGTCTCGACCAGATGGAAGAGGCGTTTGCCGGCATCCTGGCCGAGCTTCGCGAGCAGTATGTGCTCGGCTACTATCCCACCATCGCCCAGGGTGACGGCAGCTGGCACGAGATCAAGGTGAGAGTGAAAAAGAGCGGACTCGATGTCCGCACGCGAGGCGGCTATGTCGATTACTAGCCGTTCCTAGTAGAAACCGCCCATCAATCGACGCCAGTCTTCCAGCGAGCCGATCCGCAGATAGGCGTTCTGCTGCAACTCGTCACCGATGGTCGAGGTCTCGGTGGGTCCGTAGTGATGACCGGGGTAGAGGATGGTGTCGGCCGGTAGCTTGGCGAGCTTTTGGGTCAAGCTGTAGTACATCTGGTCGGCGTCGCCCCCCGGCAGGTCGACACGACCACAACCCTGAACAAAGAGAGTGTCACCGGCCACCAGACGGTTGTCGACTAGGAAGCACTGGCTACCCGGCGTGTGTCCGGGGGTGTGGAGGAACCGGATCGAGACCTCGCCGATCTCCAGGGTGTCGCCGTCGTCCTGCTTGATCAGATCGCTGTCGGAAGTGCCGGTGACCTTCTTGAGCCCTTCGGCCTCGTGTTTGTTGACATGTAGCGGCACCGGATGGTGCTCGAGCAGACGGGCGACGCCCTCCACCTGCACTCCCCACAGATCGCCGCCGACATGATCGGGGTGGTAGTGGGTGATCAGCGCCCCCACCACCTTGTAACCGTCATCTTCGGCGATCTCCAGCAGACTGTGGACATCCCAGGCGGGATCCACCACGACGGCTTCGCGGGTCTTGGGGTCCCCGAGCAGGTACATGAAGTTGGCCATCTGACCGGCCACCGGGTCGACAAGAGCCACCTGTCGGCCGGCGAGGAGTTGTCGGAAGTAGAGGTGTTCTTCTTGCACGGGACGCCTCAGTCGAGGCAAGCATAGCGAAAGACCCGCCCCCAAGCCCTCTTCTACAGCCCGAACTCCTGCCCCTCTTCCAGCACCCAAAAACCCCGCGACTCGATCTCCCGCCGTTCGGGACTCTCCGGATCTAGCGCTGGATTCGAGTGATTCAGATGGGTGAAGAAAACCTGGAGCCCGGTCTCCTCGACCGTCTCCGTCAACAGATCGAGCGTCTGACGGATAAGCGGGTGGCCGATCGACTCGACGCTTCTACCCGGAAGCTCGTCGAGCGAGAAGAACGTGCCGTCCAGCAGCGCGTAGTCGACCCCGGCGAGAGCCTCGGGCAACGGCTGGGACCATGCCACCCAGGAGTCGGTGTCGGGCAGGTAGAAGAGACTGCGGCTGGGACCGTCGATCCTGAAGGCCAGGGTGTCGGCGTACTCGTCCCGGTGGGGAGCCCGGATGGCGGTCACGGAGACGCCCTCTTCGAGCTTGACCCCGGCTCCGGCCACGATCTCCTGGAGGGTGATGTTGTTCAACTCCACGAGTTGGCTCCACGGTCCGTTGGTGCGCAAGAACTCGCCCATCCGAGGTGTCGCCCAGACGGGCAACCCTCGAGTGTGCACGGCCTCGAAGCCAAAGAAGGCCAGACCAAGATAGTGGCCGATGTGGGCATGGGTCAGAAAGATGCCGTCGAGGGGTGAGCGGTCGACCCGTCCGTCCGCCGGCCGGCGGACGTCGCGGAGGGCGTAGAGCTGGTCGCGGATGTCCGGAGTGGCGTCGATGAGGTAGACCTTGCCGCTGGCGGGTAGGACCAGGGCGAGACCGGCGATGTGTCCCTTGCGGTCGGGGCGGCGACGGGCGATCTCACAGTTGGTGCAGCTGCAGGCGGCATGCGGGAGCCCGCCATCCTGAACCGTACCGATCACCCTGACAAAGGGGCCGTCGGGTCGGCTACGGTCCTGGGTGACGTGGGATGGTGGTGCCGCGCTGTCGCCCGGCGGTGCCGTGGAAGGCTGTCCGCCACAGCCACCGACCAGCAGCAAGAGGGCCAGACCAAGTGCTAACGACCTGAAGCTCACAGGTCCGCGATCCTCGCTGCCAGCTCCTTGGCGAGCTTGGTGGCGACCACCGCCGTGAGGTCTTGGACATCTCGCAAAGGCATCGTCATCTGTCCTGGATCGAGTCTACAGGCTTGGCACCCACCCATGGGCTCGGTTAGGGTCGGCACAAATGATCAATCGTTCCCATCTCATCAGGCCGCGATCGAGCAGCTGGCTCACCATCTATCTCGCGGTTGCCGCCGGCGTTCTGTTGACGGCGTGCAACGCGGGTCCTCGGCCTTTCGACGCCGTCGCGGAGACCGGCTTTGCCGTCTATCGCTCGGGGAAGCTGAGCGCCGAGGAGCTCGAAAGCCTCTGCCACGAGGGGGTCAGCGAGATGGTCATACTCGACGGCACCGGTGGGAGACGGGAGTGTGAGATGCGCCAGCGACTCTGTCCCCAGTTGCGCATCCGCTACAGCCACCCGCAAGATGCCGGCGTTCCCCTCACCGCGGAGTTCCTGGGAGCGTTCGATCGGTGGGTCGAGGATGCGCAGAGCTCCGGCACCAAGCTCGCCTTTCGTTGTCATCACGGCTGGCACCGAGCGGGCCGTCTGGCCGCCTACTACCGGATGAAGTTCGACGGCTGGAGCGCCGAAGAGGCTATAGCCGAAATGGACCAGGTAGGCGGGATGATGTGGCAACACCCCTATCTCGAGCCTCAGGTCGAGGCGATGAGCGACCTGATCGCCGGCCGACCTTGCGGGCAGGGTCTCGAGTACTGTGTGCAATCTGCAGCGGCCGGTCAGGACGAGGGGTTGTCTCCATTGGGGCTCTTCGTGACCGATGTCTGTTCTCCCCCCACCAGGTGATCGTTGCGGCGGATTCCCGCCACCGACCAGCCTTCGAGAGCCGACTGCAGCTGGGTCTCTTCCCGCCTCCAGCGGCGACGATCCCAGCCCAGTTGTTGAGCGAACAGCGGTCGCAGCAGAGGTAGGAGCTCGGGCACCCGCGCGGGGCTCCAGAGTCCGACCCGGGCGCGGCGCAACAGAAGATCCTCCAGATGAAGAACCGCCCCGAAGGCGAGGTGGACCCGGACCTCGGCCGCGGTGAGGTCGAGACCTTCGGCCAGGGGTCGCAGCTCCTTTTTTCTCTTTGCCAAACGGGGTGCCCACCAGGCCAGGCTGCGGAGCCGCCGCGCCATGCCGGAGGCCACCCCGGGGGCGATCGAGTAGGCGCCGGCGAGGCGCGAAGCCAGGTCCGGAGGGGCCAGACCGGCCAGGGCCGTGCCATCGGTAAGACAGGGTGCGACCCGTCTTGCTCGCTCGTCCGGCAGGTATTTCAGAGCTTCGTCGACGGCCTCCTCGGCCATCGGCCGCCAGGTGGTGAGCTTGCCACCGGCTACGGTCAGCAATCCGTTCTCCTCCCAGATGTCCTCCTCGCGGCTCGCCTCCGACGGGTCGTCGGTATGGGCGTCGAGGATGGGCCGGAGACCGGCAAAGGCGGCGGCAATATCGTCCTCTGAAAGATCGTTGTCGGGAAAGTGGGAGATGATTGCTGCCAGCAGATAGGAGACCTCTTCCCGTGTCGGTCTGGGGTCGTCGAGATCGCCTTCGTGGTAGACGTCGGTGGTCCCGACCAGCACCCCCTCCGGGTGGGGGATGAGAAAGACCGGGCGACCATCCTCGGGGGAAGGCACGGTCAGGGCCGCCTGGATCGGCAAGCGGCGGGAAGGGATGACGATATGGGAGCCGCGCGAGGGGCGCAGCCTGTCGGTCTCGAAGCCAAAGCGATGACGAATCTGGTCGGACCACACGCCCGCGGCGTTGATGATCAGGTGACCCTTGACGCGGTGATTGCGACCGCTCTCCAGGTCTCGAATAACGACGCCGTTTAGTCGTCCGTCGGTGCCGTGAAGGCATTCCACGGCCTCGGCCCGGGTCAGGGCCAGGCCACCGTAGGCAAAGCCGGTGGCCGCCACCGCCAGGGTCAGCAGGGCGTCGTCGGTCAGGGCGTCGGTGTAGGCCATGGCCCGATCGAGATTCTCGAGCTCGAGACCGGGAGCCAGGGTCTCGACTTCGTTTGGCTCCAGATGGGTGTGCTTTTCGGGACGGCTGGTGAGACGGTCGTACATCCACAGACCCAGATCGACGGTCCACCCGGGCACCTTGTCCCCCCGATTGGCGGGATAGAGGAAGCGGATCGGTTGCACCAGCAGCGGGTTGAGAACCAGCATCCGGTCGCGCTCGCGGCACGCCATACGGGTGACCCGGAACTGCATCTGTTTGAGGTAACGCAACCCGCCGTGGATCAGCTTGGAGGAGCGCGATGAGGTGCCCGCCGCAAAGTCGTGCCGCTCGACCAGTAGGGCCTTGAGACCCCGCTGCGAGGCATCGAAGAGGATGCCGGAACCGGTGATGCCGCCACCGACGATGATGAGATCGAAGGTCTCGTCGAGTCGCGCGAGGGCCTGCTGACGCCAATAAGGATGAAACACGATCAGGTCTCCAGTCTGTCCGTCGGATCGAGGAGCACGGTCGGATTCAACACCCCCTGTGGGTCGAAGGCGTCGGCGGCGGCTTCGAGCAGCCGGACGCCGCCACCGCCGATCTCGTCCGCCAGCCAGGGGGCGTGCCAGCTGCCCACACCGTGATGGTGGCTCAGCGTGGCGCCCGCCCCGACGATCGCCGAGGTGGCGGCCCGCTTGAGAGTGGCCCAGCGCTCGATGGCCAGGTCCACGTCGGCGGGACAGCGGAAGAAGAAGGTGAAGTACAAGGAGGCACCGTCGGGGTAGGGGTGCGAGAGGTGACAGAGGACGGCCGTCGACTCGTCATACCCGGCCATCGCCGACTCGAGAGCCCGGCGAGTCGCTCGATAGACCGCGGGCAGGGCGGTCCAGGGAGCCGCGGTCTCCAGAGTGTCGGTGGCGATGCCACGGTCGAGAAGCCCGTCTCGCAGATAGGGGTGGCGGAACCGGTCGGCCAGCCACTGCCGGCCGGGCTTGCTTCCCAGGGAGACCGCACCCAGGGTGCGCAGGAGAGCTCGCGCCCGGCGATGGGTGATCCGGCTCTCGCTCGAGCTGCCAGCCGATCCGAGCAGCATCAAACAGCCGCCCCCTTTGATCCCCCGCAGCTCGAGCCAACGGCGGACAAGGGGTGCCATCCAGGGGTGGCCGGCCAGACCGACGGTCATCGCCACCTCGGTCTCGGTCTCGTCCGAGAGCCTGAGCAGGCTCAGGGGGACCCGCTCCTGGGTGAGTCGACGTGCCGCCTCGATACCGGCCTCCCAGGAGGGCAGGATCGCGGCCTCGACCTCGAGCCGCTCGGGCTGCGGGCGGACGCGGACGGTGGCGCTGGTCACGACCCCGAGACGACCCTCGCTGCCAAGGATGAGCTGCCGCAGATCGGGACCTGCGGCGGAGGCCGGCAGGGGGGGGAGATCGAGACGACCGGCCGGGGCTATCAGGTCGAGGCCTGCGACGAGATCACCGATCCCGCCGTAGCCCAGGGACTCCTGGCCCGAGGCACGGGTGGCGATCCAGCCGCCCAGTGTGGAGAGCTCCCAGGACTGGGGAAAGTGTCCCAGCGTCAGGCCGTGCTCGCCCAGCGCCCCTTCGAGCGCCGGCCCGGTGGTGCCGGCCCCAAATGTGGCCAACCCCGATTTCGGATCGAGGCCCTCCAGACCGGTGAGGCGCTCCAGGTCGAGGGTGACAATCGCTCGATCCCCGGGGACCACGTTGACACCGCCAGTCACCGATGTGCCACCCCCCCACGGAATGACCCGGATGCCGGCGGCGGCGCAGCCTTCGAGCATGGCGACTACCTCTCGGCTGTCGCTCGGCCGGGCCACCCCATCGGGGACTGCCGGCACGGCTCCCGAGCGTAGACGAAGCAGATCGGTCAGCCCCTGACCGCGGGCATGAGCCAGCAGGTCGAGAGGCTCCGCGCTCGTCTCGAAGGGAAGGTTGGGGAGAGACCGACCCTTTGGGGTCGCCAATCGTGTGTGGTCGAAGGAGGGAAACGGCTGGGTCTCACCCAGGTGCTTCTCGAGCCAGGCCAGAAGCCCGGGCGATGGGGGGAAACTCCGGCCCTCGAAACCCCAGCCGCCCAGCCGGCGACCCGAGGGTGATGACGCGGTGACAGACGTGGTCACGCCGTCACTCTATCGCCGCGACGGTGTTCGAGCTACCCGTCGTCGTTGCTCACCCCCAAGGCATTTCTGATGATCTCGGTCAGCAGATCCTTGAGGTCATCCTCGGTCTCGGCAAAGGCCTCGACCGCTTTGACCAGGAGATCGCCGCTCTGCTCGGTCTCCGTAACGTTGATCAGCACCGAAAAGGGTGCCGTGAACAGCGTCGGTTGACTTGCGCTCAGCTCACCCACGTCTTCGTCTTCCCACTCGTCCTCGTCCTCGTCCTCGTCCTCGTCCTTGTCCTCCGCGGCCGGCTTGGGAAGAGCGATCCACTGGCTCTGGATCGGATGTTCTCCAAAGTCCATCTTGGACCCGATCTTCACCCGCTGCAAAGCCAGCTGAAAGACGCCGAAGATCGCGGCTTGTGCATGCTCCTCGGATCGAACATCGGCAAAGGGACTCTCGAAGATCCCGGTGATGAGGATGTCTTTGCGTCCCTTTCCCCGTTTCAGAGCGCTCGTCTCCTGGTAGTCGAGTGACCTGAGCTCGACTCGAAAGGCGGTGCGGTCCATCGACTCGATGACGTCGAACTCGGCCAGGAGCTCCCGGGTCTCCTGCGAGCGGCCAAAGTCATCCGGCTCCGAAAGCGCCACCCGTTCAAAGGTGATGCCGTTGATCCTCAGATTCTCGCGGCCCGGGCAGAAGAGCTCCTCGGCGCCCCGGGCGGTGCTGGATCCGTTTTTGTCCTCCAACTGCTTCGAGAGCAAACCGGAGAGGAAATCGAGTCCCTTCTCCACCAGCTTTGGCAGCACGATGGCGGCGATTGCAGGGAGCAGGGCCACGGTCGGGCCCACCGCCTGGCAGTCGTCGACGTCGAACGTAACCCTGCTCACACGTGCGTCACCGGCTGGTTGTACGGCGGCCAGAGGCTCTACTTCTCGAGTGGCGGCATTCAGTGGTGGCGTCGGCGCGACCAGCAGCACGGCCACCAGGACTACCAGGATCGATTTGGGCTGCAGTGAAATCATGGCCCTCTCCCTATGCTTGGGGCGTGGGTATTCTCGACATGGCTCGTATCTCACGGATTGACCAGGCAGATGGCCGCCGCATTGCCGTTGAAGGGACTGCCGTCGCACTTGCACGTCCAACTGTTCTCGACAGCTGTGGACGTTCTTACTGCGTTGCTGCCGCAGTCACAGCCGCCACCCACGAGCATCTCGGAGTCCGAGCAAGCGGCATTTGGCGATCCAGTCGCGGTCCGGGTGGTGGTTTGTAGACCGCTGCGCACCGGCCAGATCCAGTTACGCTCGAACTTGCCGTCGATGTCCAGATTTCCGGTTCTCATGTTTACATCCCAGACGCTGCCCGTGTCGATCTCGGAAGACGTCCAGTATTCGCAGCAGGAATACTCGACGCCAATGAACGCGTCGCCGTCGGTTGTCCATTTCGCGTCACCCTTGGCATTTGTCAATGACGGGTCGTCGAACCCTTGTATGTTCGCGCTTGCCACCATCTCCATCAACTCACTCACGGTGGGCAAGCGCCAGAACCCCGGCTGTGAGCCGTCAGTCAGACCACAGGTGCCGTCGGCCAGGCCCGCGGCCGCGGCCGTCATATCTTCCCAGTTCCCGTCACTGCCGAGGTCCTCACAACTCGCATCCTTCAACCAGACCAGTCCGGTCCGACAGTCTGTGACCGTTCCGTCCCCGTTGTCCTCGTACCGTCCTCCGCCCTGGCAGTCCACTGTGAACCAGGCAGCCGCCACGGCTCCGTCCACGCTCAGCGCCGTTGCGACAGGCGCTGACGCGGCAGCTGCGGCCTTCCGGCTTGCCGGGGATGGGATCGGCGACGCAGCTGCGATATCGGTTTCTCTACCTTCCGGCTCCAAGTCATTGCCCCGGGCGGAGAAATACTCCTGCACAATCTCCAAAGCGGCCGCGAGCTCCGCCTGGCTCGGTTCGTCTGCGACCTGGAAAAGGCTGGGCTCGGACCAATCGCTGACTATTGTCTTCCGCACCGCCCGTACCGACCAGGCGTACCGCACTCCACGGACCAGACAGTGATCCATTGACGGGGTCCAGCTGTACGCGGTGGCCGGTAGCTTCTTGCGGATGACCGGCTCTGTTTGTCCAGCTTTCTCTTCGACCTGGTAGACGACCAGTTCGTAGGACCTGGCAGCGGACACGCCCGCCCAACTAAACGTCGGGCAGCGCGACTCCACCAAAGACACGGTACCCGGGCTACCCGGCGATACTGCAATGGGTCTATCTGCAGCCAAGAGCCCGTGAGCACCCATCAGCAGCCAAGGAAGTACTAGGCAAGCTCCCCGTTTTCCCCTCATCGACGACCTCCTTCATGATGACGAGTCCGGGCTGATCCCGGCCTCGAAATCCCCCATTTATAGCTTCCTTCGAGCTTATCATCGGGCTTCCTGCGAAGTTGAGGAAAAGGCTGCCCATATGGGCGGGAGCTCGAGCCCGGCAGGTGCCGTACACTTGGCCCATGGAGACAAAGATCGATTCTCGTCGCTATCGGAAGCTGCGACGCTTCCTGGTCGGGGTCTTTCTGCATGCCTTCTGGTGGGACATCGTGCTGCGCCAACCGGGTCTCAGGCGCCTGCGCCAGCCACCGCTGCCACGCTGGCAGGAGATCGCCCGCCGCTACCGGCTGTTGGCCATCGATCTGGGTGGTGTGCTCATCAAGCTGGGGCAGTTTCTGAGCACGCGCGTCGACGTCCTGCCACACGAGATCACCCAGGCCCTCTCCGGTCTCCAGGACGAAGTGCCACCGGCGGCGGTGGAGAAGATAAAGGCGGCGGTCGAGACCGATCTGGAGAAACCGATTTCCGACCTGTTCGTGGAGTTCGAGGAGAAGCCCGTGGGCTCCGCCTCGCTGGCCCAGGTTCACTCGGCGGTTCTCGCCGACGGCGAGCGGATCGTGGTCAAGGTCCTGCGGCCGGGGATCCAGGTGCTGGTCGAGACCGATCTGGCGGCGATCGCCCTGGCCGCTCGTTGGTTGAAGATCTGGAAGCCTGTTCGGCGGCGGGTGGATCTGGATCGGATGGTGGAGGAGTTTTCACGCACGACCCGAGCGGAGCTCGACCTCGAAGCGGAGGGACGCAACGCCGAGCGGATCGCCGCCGACTTCAGCGACGATCCCCAGGTCTATTTTCCACGGATTCATTGGCGCTTCAGCGGCTCGAGCACCCTTACGATGGAGGATGTGAGCTTTATCAAGATCGC
Organism: Thermoanaerobaculia bacterium; assembly: GCA_049678185.1. Classification (GTDB taxonomy): domain Bacteria; phylum Acidobacteriota; class Thermoanaerobaculia; order Multivoradales; family JAHEKO01; genus M0029. Next base: position 27,588 of record JBAUDS010000335.1, on the reverse strand, counting down.
CGATCTGGAGGGTCTGAGCCGGGCCGGAATCGATCGGGCCGCGGTGGCTCGCAAGCTCTACCAGACCTACATGCGACAGATCTTTGTCACCAACTATATTCACGCCGACCCCCATCCGGGCAACATCTTCGTGCGACCCTTGACCGGGGCCGAGGAAGATGAAACGGAGGGCGGCCGCGCATTTCAGCTGGTCTTTGTCGACTTTGGGATGATGGCCGAGGTGCCGGAGCGTCTGCGCAGCGCGCTGCGCGAGTACGCCATCGGCCTGGGTTTGCGCGATGCACACCGTGTGGTCCATTCGTACGTCGCGGCGGGGGTGTTGCTTCCCGGCGCCGACCTCAAGCGTCTGGAAGAAGTCCACGAAGAGATGTTCACGCGATTCTGGGGTGTGCGGCTGGGTGAGATGCGCGATTTTGCCCTCAAGCAGGCCGGCTATTTCATGCGTCAGTACTGGGATCTGATCCTGGATGTGCCCTTTCAGGCGCCGGTCGAGTTGTTGTTCGTGTCGCGAGCGGTGGGGCTGCTGGCCGGCTTGGCCACGAGTCTCGACCCCGAGTTCGATCCCTGGAGCGAGACCATCCCGTTTGCCCAGGAGCTGGCCAAAGAGGAGTTGAGAGAGGAGGCCGGCGACTGGATGGATCAGGTCGTGCGGCATGGTCAGCTCATCCTGCGACTACCAGTGCTGACGGAGAGGGTCTTGACCCAGGCGCAGCGGGGCAAGCTCACGGTCCAGGCCTCGCTGGCTCCCGATGCGGAGCGCGCGATCAATCGGCTCGACAAGACCCTGCGCCGACTGGTCTGGGTCATTCTGTCTGCGGGTTCGCTGATCGCGGGCCTTCTTCTCTTTCTGGGGCTCCCGGGGCAGCCCTGGGGCTGGGTGCTGATGGCAGTCTCAGGGTTGACGCTCGTCTGGGCCTTTTTGCCAGGGTTCGGTTACAGAAGATAGCCCGGTAGTCTGTCGGGTTGTAGTAGCCTCTCCCGCCAGTAAAGTGATGTCCAAGACACCCAACGTCACATCGTCACCACCCGGGGAGCGCCGTGGGACTCCGATGCGGGCGCCCCGGCGCGACGAGATTGCCGCCCACACCGTCGAGGTGATCAGCCTCGGTCCGTCCTACAAAGCCGACCTGTTGCTCGTCGATCTGGGCGAAGGGCCCATGGTGGTGAAGGATTTCGGCAACAAACCCTGGTGGTCGCGGTTTGGCGGCATATTCCAGACCTTTCAGGAGGATCGGGCCTACCGCTGGCTCGGTCCCCTGCCCTGTGTCCCCGCCTTTATCGGCAAGATCGACTCTATAGCCCTGGCCGTCGAGAGAGTGGAGGGCCAGCTGCTGGCCAGGGCCCCCGATCGGTACGAGAATCGTCGGGTCTATCTCCATCGGTTGCGCGCGATCATGGACCAGTTCCGCGAACTGGGGTTCTTTCATCTGGATATCCGGGGGTACAAGAACGTGATGGTGCGGCCGGATGGCGAGTTGGTTGCGTTGGATCTCGAAGGCTCTTTCTGGGTGCGCCCCGGTTCTCTGCTGGCCCGGTTGCTGGATCCCTGGTCGCTGCGGATCTACAAGAAGGCTCTGCTCAAGTGGAAGCGGATACTGACCACGGGGCGGCCGTACGATGTGAGGAGATCCAGGCTGAGGGCGACTATCCAGCGGTTGCGGATGCCCCACCGGTGGTTCCTCAATAGGGAAGAGCGGCGACGTCGAGATTCCTCCGACACCTAGCCCCTCCGACATCTTCTTAGCCTGGCCGTAGGCCTCGTCGCCGGCCATTCCCCAACCTCTGGGCGGCCTTCTCTGCAAGGGTCGATAGGTCGGTAACCATCTGGTTACCAGTTATCCTGATTGAGGAACCTGTAAGAACGCCGAGAGGGGAGGTTCCGAGTGGGCTACATGGGCGTGAGCGGCTGTATTTGCTGGTCCTGGCCCTTGACGGGCATCGATTCACTCTCTATACTGGTAACTGAATGGTTACCTGAGTTTTTCGAGAAATGAACGGTAACTGAATGGTTACCCATAATTCCAATCATCACCCTCCCTTTCGGGCTCTGGCCGATCCCACGCGGCGTGATATTTTGGTGCTCCTCGGCAAAGGCCCACTGTCGGTGGGTGAGATCGCCCTGGAGTTTCCAGTAAGCCGGCCGGCGATCTCCAAGCACCTCCGCATTTTGGAGCAGGCCCAGCTGGTATCCGAGGTGCGGGAGGGAAGACGCCATCTCTACCGGGTGGATCCCGGGCCTTTGGCGGAGGTTCGGAGCTGGCTCGACCTCTTTCGACCGCCCGAGAGCAGGCCGCTCGAAGAGACAAAAGTCCCGCGGGTAAGGCGGGCCGCGCTGAGGGTGAAGAAAGTGCCGGTTGGTGCTGTCGAGGACGGCTGGAAGCAGTGGTAGGTCCTCGAATCGGGCTAGACTGACAGCTGGGCGATGTTGTCCCTCGATAAAGAGACCCGGCAGCGGCTCTGGGCCAGGATCACCCAGGCCCTCGAGGACTACGCCGAGGAGGTGGAGAAAGGGAGGGTAACGCCTCGACTCGAGCCGGGCCGGATTCGAGAGCTACTCGAGCCCTTCGACTTCTCGAAGCCCCACGACCCGGTGGCAGCGGTCGATTTCATCGTCGACGGTCTCCACGAGTATCAAACCCATACCTCTCATCCCCGTTACTACGGTCTGTTCAACCCGGCGCCCACGGCCATGGGGGTTGCCGCCGACAGCTTGGTGGCGGGCTTCAATCCCCAGCTCGCGGCCTGGAGTCACAGTCCCTTTGCCATCGAGATAGAGAGACATCTGGTCTCCTCCTTTGCCGAGAGGTTCGGTTACCGACCCGAGCAGGCCGAGGGCACATTTGCCACCGGCGGCGCCGAGGCCAATCACACGGCGGTGCTCACCGCCCTGACCCGGGCCTTTCCGGAATATCTGCGCCACGGTGTCAAGGCGCTGCGCGCCCAACCGGTCCTCTACATCTCTTCGGAGGGACACGACTCATTGGTCAAGGCGGCCCGGATGTGTGGATTGGGTACCGAGGCGGTGCGTGAGATCGCGGTCGACAGCAGCCTGCGCATGAGTACCGCGCTTCTCCGGCAACAGATCCGGGAGGATCTGGAGCAGGGCTTTGCCCCCTTTCTCATCGTCGCGACCGCCGGCACGACCGGTGCCGGAACCATCGATCCGCTGCCGGAGCTGGTGGAGATCGCCGCCGACGAGGGACTCTGGCTCCATGTCGATGCCGCCTGGGGAGGAGCGGCTGTCCTGGTACCCGAGCTCGGCGCCGCCCTGGAGGGCATCGAGCAATCGGATTCGATCACCTTCGATGCCCACAAGTGGTTGTCGGTGCCGATGGGAGCGGGTCTCTACCTCACCCGACACCTACAGATCCTCGAGCGGACCTTCAGGGTGGCGGCGGACTACATGCCCAAGGAGGCGGCCGACCTGGACGTGACCGACCCCTACGCCGTCTCCATGCAGTGGTCGCGGCGGTTTATCGGACTCAAGGTCTTTCTCTCGCTGGCGGTGGCGGGCTGGCAGGGCTATGAGGAGGCGATTCGGCATCAGACGGCGATGGGCAACGAGCTGCGGCAGGAGCTCGACAGCCACGGCTGGCGGGTGGTCAACGAGACACCCTTGCCGGTGATCTGCTTTGTTGATCGCACCCGCCCCAACGGTGACTCACCCGAGTTTCTCGACCAGATCTCCCGCACCATCGTCGATGCCGGCGAAGCGTGGATCTCGACCGCGCGTCTGGGAACTTTTGGTACCGCGCTGCGGGCCTGCATCACCAACTACCGTACCGGCTCGCAGGACATCGCGGCCCTGGTGTCGGCCCTCAACCGGGCGCGTTCGAGCCAACCAATCGTCAGTTGATAGCTACCGAAAGCCAGATGCGGGCAGCGGCGATGGCGATCAGCACGGCCAGCGCCCGTCTCAGGGCGACGACGGGTACCCTCGCGCTGACCCGGCTGCCGAGATGCGCGGCCGCCGGCACCGTCAGCACCAGCGGTAGGGCGAGCAGCCATTCGATCTGACCGGTAAAGGCCTTTCCCAGGAAGCCGGCGGCGGTCGAGAGAAGAACGATGGCCAGGTTGCTGCCGATGGCGATCCGCGTCGGGACATGGATAAACGACGTCATCAGAGGGATGAGGATAAACGAGCCACCCTGACCAACGAGACCGGCCAGAAGACCGACACCTGTGGCGGTGACGACCGCTCGAGAGCGGCTGAATTCCAAGCGATCGACGTCGGGGCGCTCGCTGTCCTCGTTCATTGGTTGGAGCATCAGAACTGCGGCACTCAGCGCCAGACCGCCGAAAATCACCAGGAGCACCTCGTTAGAAACGAGCTTGGCGCCGGCACCGCCGATCAGGGCGGCAGCAAAAATGCTGGTCCCCATGTACAGGACCAGACGAGGGGAGACAAACTGAGATTTGTGGTGGGTGAGGGTGCCCGAGATACACGCGGCGAGGCCCTGGACGATGGTCAAACCGGCCACTTCCCTCATGGTCAGCGGCTCGAGGTGAAAGAGCTGTGGCACATACAGCAGCAGCGGCGCCATGAGGATGCCGCCACCGATACCCAGCAGACCCGAAAGGAACCCGGTCACCACCCCGAGTCCCGCGATAAGGAGAAGAAGCTCCATTTTTACGGATCCGACGGATCCCTGGAACGGCCTCGCTCGACGAGGTAGAAGCCCGCGTACTCCGGATTGCGGGCTTGTGGTGCGAAGAGGGTGTAACTGAAGCGCGCCCAATCCAACTCGGCGAGGAACCCCACCTCGGTGTAGGCGCGCGCAACCACCGTTACCAGCCACAGCGACGAGAACAGTCGCCTTCCACCTCGGGTCGATCCTTCCGGCATCCGTTGTATGTTACCGGGATGGCCGGAGGATGGCCCGGATAGTCCATCCGGAGCGGTCTATATACTTGTCCCGCTCGAGTGGCAGAGGGTGTCGCAGGACAGCAGTGAGGAGCTGAACATGTCGTCGTCTATCGATCCCAGCAAGCGCAGTGGCTCAAAGCCCGATGGAGACTGGTTGTGGCTCAACAATCAGGAGGATCAGCAATGGGTGATCATGGAGTCGGCGCTCGACAACGCGCGCCAGCTCCCACGAGCCATCGATGGGAAGGAAGTCGACAAAGAGTTCCGCGACGGGTGGGACACCGACGACATCGTGGGTGCGGGCAGCCAGAACCATCCTCTACTCGCCGCCGCGTGCGAGCTCTGGTATCAGATACATCGCAATCGGCCCAAGGCCATCGAGGTGCTCGAGGCGTGGGGTCGCTACGCCAAACTGCCCTACATGACCGGTGAAGGATTCAGCCCCTTCATCTACGGATCGTGGATCAATCTCAGCATCCTGTCCGCTGCCGTCGGCGCACGGGTGCTTGGCAGGGAGGACATTCGGACAGCCCTGTTCGACCTCATTCGCATTGGGCGTTCTTTGATGGCGCTCTCGACAGCCTGGGAGCATTGGAGTGGGAATCACCCTGGTCGGTCCTGCGTCTGGGCGGGGATGCGCGGTTGGATTACGGTCCGTGATCGCTACGGCGGCGAGTACTACAACAACAAGGGCGTGCTCAACCGGCCCGATAACCTCGACTCGTGCTGGGCCACCAATTTCATGTCGAGGATGATGGGCTGGGGGAAAGCGGAGGGGTGGATCGCCGACGTGATCAATGCCCTGGAAGGCCAGGTCGAGCCCCCGCTCTTCGATTTCCTGCCCGGCGAGCGCGAAGCGCTGGAGGCGCTGGCGGCGGCCAACACGCCGCTCGATTCGAGCGGTGTCGGCTCGCTCGAGTGGGCCATCGACTTCCTGAACCGAGCGGCGAGCAAACCGATGATCAGATGCCGGGTGATCCGTACGACGGACTGGGTTGCCTTCGTCTGTTTGGATGCGACGAATTGGGGCTCCACCCCGCCGCTCTACGCCCGGCTCTGGTTTGCGACGAGGCGCCCGAACGGACGTAGATGGGACGCCCTCCAGCCCCACTGGAAAACCGATACGAAGTTCGCCTGGATGGCACCCGGGCCGTCGGTGAGGCAGTGGGGAGCCAGGGGTCGGGGGGTCGTGGAGGTGGGGCAGGGTTACTACACCATCGACGTGATGCGCACCGAGGCGGAGACACAGGACGGCATCACAATCCCGGCGAACGTCCATTTCCGCGAGCTGGACGAGAACGGCAAGGGCAACAACCACCGCAAGCCCGCCTCCTACGAGTCCGGCCCGTGGAGCGAGCGCTTCGACTTCAGCGACCGCGTCTGCGACATCGAGTACGGACCTGGTGGAGTCACCCAGCACTGGCCGCAGGGCGGGGGTGGAAACGGCAACGGCAACGGCGGTGGCGGCGGTGGTTGCCTGAGTCGCATCTTCAGCATACGGACGCTGGCGAAAATGAGCCGCCGGTCACCGTTGGCGGCCCGAATCATCTCCTTCCACCATTGCGGAGCAAGCAAAGGTTAGAGCTCGCTCAGGCCGCAAAACAGACGGCAGGGGGTCCGGCTCTCATGGAGGTCAAGTCATGCGCAGGCAACCATCGGACACGGACAAGACCTCTATCGGCTCGCGCTACGACGCTTGGATCGTGGTCGGGATGGCAGCGGTGCTCGTCCTGCCGGCATCACTGACATTGCTGACCATTGACCACCCGCGGCCGGGCGTCGATCCGGCGACTAATCCGACTCCGTTGGGATACACCTGGAGCCTGCTTCTGTTCATCGTACCCATGGCCGTTATCGGCTGGTGGTTCTTCAGACACCCAGACTACCCGTTGCAGAGGAAGGCCTTCTGGTTGACAGTTGCGATTCTGTGCCCGCTCGGTATCCTGCTCGATCTTCTCTTGGGAAGAAGGTTCTTCACCTTCCTCAATCGGGAGGCGACCCTTCAGGTAAACATGCCGGCTGTCGGTGGTGGAATCCCGATCGAGGAGCTCGTCTTCTATCTGACGGGCTTTATCGTGATCTTGTTGCTGTACATCTGGGCTGACGAGCTCTGGCTTGGCGCCTACAACGTCCCGGACTATGCCACCGAGGCGAGCAAGCTCGAGCGACTCGTGCGGTTCGATCCGAGGTCGCTAGTCGTCGGAGTTGTGTTGCTTGCTGGAGCCGTCGTCTGCAAGCGATACTTTGCTGCAGACCCCGACGGGTTCCCCTGGTACTTCACCTACCTGGTCTTGGTAGCGATCGTTCCGTCGGTGGGCCTTTTTCGCTCGGTCGAACCGTTTATCAATTGGCGTGCCTTCAGCCTCACCCTGTTCTTCATCTTGTTGGTGAGCCTCCTGTGGGAAGCGACGCTCGGTGTCCCATATGAGTGGTGGAACTACAACCAGGAGGCGATGATGGGCATCTATGTCGATGGCTGGACAAACCTGCCCATCGAAGCGGTCTGCGTATGGTTCGCCGTCACCTACACTTCAGTGCTTCTTTTCGAGGCAATCAAAGTCCATCAGGCCTCCGGCAGACCCCTGAAGGAATCTCTGTTCGGGGTGAAGCCCTAGCTCGCGCCCAGCACCTGGAGCTGGATCCGCCGCCGGCGGGGTCGGTTGTCGTAGTCGCAGAGGACGATCTGCTGCCAGGTACCGGTCTGCACCCTGCCTTCGGCGATGGGTACTACCAGTGACGGGCCCATGAGCGCGGCGCGCACGTGCGAATAGCCGTTGCCGTCACCCCAGCGGATGTTGTGCTCGTAGTCACCATCGCGGGGCGCGATCTGCTCGATGGCTCGTTTGAGGTCGTTGACCGCCCCACTCTCGAATTCGATGGTGGTCACCGCGCCGGTGGAGCCGGGGACAAAGATCATGACCCAGCCCTCGCGGACACCGGTCTCGTTGACAAAGGCCTCGACGTCACCGCTCAAGTCGAGGATGTCGGTGTCGCCGGTGGTGCTCCGCTCGATAGTGGTGGTCTGCAATTCCATCGCCGCCTCCCGCTTCTACTGGATATAGCCCAGCGAACGCAGCATCTCCAGGGCCTCCTCATCGGGAGTCTCGTCGGCAATGGCGACTCTGGGGAGCTCCAGGTAGTCTTCGTAGGAGTCTATGGTACGGATCGGGTGTTGCTCGAGGAACTCGGGCTCAATGATGTCTTCCAGCACGCGGCCGGGCATGTCTTCGGGAACCGGCAGACCGAGGAGTGCCAGGACGGTGGGCGCTATGTCGTAGAGATGGGCTTCGGTCTCGACGCCCTTTTTGATGGGTCCGCCGGCGGCGATCAGGATGCCGTTGAGGGTGTGGGTGCCGGACTGGCCCACCGCGACGACCCCCTCCTCCGCCGCGCTTTCCCACATTTCGTCAAAGCGACCGGCATACTTTTCGGCATCCTTGGGAGTCGGTATGCGATTCGAGGCCCGGAAACCGTGGTCGGAGATCAGCATGACGACCGTATTCGGATCGACCTTGGAAAGTAGCTGGGCGAGGAAGCGGTCGTTGTGGCGCTGGAAATTGGGGATGAGTCGACCGAGTCTTTTGGCCTGCTCGGCATCGACACCCTTGTACTGCTCGGGCTCATAGAAATGCCAGAAAGTGTGGCAGATGGGGTCGTTGGCGATGAGAAAAACCCCCACCAGATCGGGCTGACCATTCTCCAGTAGCTGGAGGGCCATCTTTTCGTACGAGCGTTGGCTGCAGTAGCCAAACTTGAAGACGCTGAGCCAATGACCGTAGATTGGCCGGGTCGAAGCGATGAGCTCGGAGCGCTCCTCATCCGAAAGCTCGACCAACTGATCTATCTCGTCCATCGGCGGGTCCTTTGGATCGACCACGAGCCCGCGCACCTCGTCGGCAAGCTCCGGCGGGAAGGTCAGGGACTCGTCTTTGAATCCACTGGCCCAGTCGATCCAGCGCGAATGGGTGACCCGATCGGAGACTATCCAGCCGTTGACCGGTTCGGCCGGCCAGGTTACCCACCAGCCGAGGAAGCCGACTTGCAGGCCAAAGGGTCCAAGCATGTTCCAGAGTGCGAGACTCTGACGGTGATGCGAGCTGACGAGAACCGGCCGTCTTTTGTCGGAGTCCACGGGTGGAAGCTTGAAATTCTTGACCCCGTGATCCTTTGGTGACTTGCCGGTGGCGACGGTAGTCCAGAGTGCCGGTGAGCGGAACGGCTTGCGGGACTCCAGAACCCCCCGGGCGCCTCGCTGGATGAGATCCGCCATCACCGGCAGGTCGCCGGCCTCGAGCAGCGGGTCCAGAACCCTGAACGTGGCGCCGTCGATGCCGACGAGCAGCACTTTGACCCCGGATGGCGAAGTCTCGGCCGCCAGCTGCTGTGCTGGGGTGAGATCCTGCCGCTGACAAGCCGTCAGGAGCAGAAGCGCTGCGAGGATCGTCAGCGATCGAAGCGGATACGCGCCACGGCCGGCAGAAAACCGGCCAGGTACACAACCATCCTCGAAGGGCTCAGCGTGTCTATCCATTGCCTTTTGGTTGGGGCTCGAAGAGGTCGAGCCGGGGCGGAATTCTAGCCTACTCCGTGCTAGCGTTCACTCTGCCGGATTGCGGTGTCATCCGACACCCCAGACAGAGGAGGATGGAAAGTGAAGGGACCGGAGGAGGTAAACCAGGTCGTCCGCGCGGCTTCACCAGCGCTCTTTGATGCCCTCTCAGACCTCGGTCGACGGCTGGCCTATCCACCCGACATTCCGTTTCAGGCCGCCCAGGCACGGGGCAAGACCTTCAACGGCACTATCGGACAGATCACCGACGGCCGGGGAGCCGCGATAAGCCTGCCGTCGATGTCGAAGGTGATGGCCGGTCTGGGTAGCGACGACCTCAGCCGCGCTTTTCTTTATTCACCGGTACCCGGGATCGAGGAGGTGAGGGAGCGCTGGCGAGAGTGGCAGAGGAGGGGTCAGCCCGACTCCAAGCCATCGACGCTGCCACAGGTCACCAACGGTCTGGCCCACGGCCTGTCGATCGTAGCCGACCTGTTTGCCGGTGAGGGCACCCCGTTGGCGGTGCCAAAGCCTTTTTGGGGGAACTACCGACAGACCTTTGTCGTGCGTCGGGGCGCCACACTGCTCACCGCACCGGTCTATGTCGACGGGCGCTTCAACCCCGGTGCGATTGCCGAGGCACTGGGTGACAGATCAAATGGTCGACCGGCGATTGCGATCCTCAACCTGCCGACCAATCCGAGCGGCTACTCGCCGACGGCCGATGAGCGCCGGGAGCTGGCTCGATCACTCGCCGGGCTGGCGGAGAAGGGCCCGCTGGTCGTGGTCTGCGACGATGCCTATGCCGGGTTGGTCTTCGAGGAGGAGATACCACGCGAGTCGATGTTCTGGGACCTCATCGGACAACACGAGAACCTGATCCCGGTCAAGGTCGACGGCGCCACCAAAGAATTCGCCTTTTTTGGCGGCCGGGTCGGTTTCCTGACCTTTGCCCAACCACCGGACAGCGACATCGCCGCGGCGCTGGACAGCAAGGTGAAGTGTCTCGTTCGCGCCACCGTCGGCTCGCCGGTATCACCCAGTCAGATGGTGCTGCTCCAGGCCCTGCGCGAGGTCGACATAGCCAAAGAAGTGGAAGCGGTTCGCCTGCTGCTCCAGGAGCGCTACTCGATCCTCAAGCAGGCGCTTGCCGGGGTGGACGGCTCACTTTTGCGTCCGCTGCCCTTCAACTCGGGCTGTTTCGCCCTGATCGAGATCCCCACCGAGCTCGGTCTGGAGTCGGAAGAAGTGCGGCAACACCTGCTCGAGCACCACGACACCGGTGTGGTCGCCGTCGCGCCCAACTTCATCCGCATCGCTTTCTGTTCGGTCCGGCCCGAGGCGCTGGGAGAGCTCGTCCGCCGCGTGGAGCTGGCGGTCTCGGAGCTGGCTAAATGAAACGCCGTTCTTCTCTCACATCAAGCTTTTCACATACCCCCCGTCCACCGTCACCGCTTGTCCGGTGACATACGAGGCGGCGGGGGAGCAGAGGAAGGCGATGACCGCTCCTACCTCACGCGGCTCGGCCATGCGGCCGATGGGGGCGTCACTGCCCTGGGTGGCGAGAATCTCCTCGGCGTCGCGGCCCGTCTGCTGGGCGATCCCGGCGGCCAGCTCCTCCTGCCGCTCGGTCTTGGTGTAGCCGGGTAGCACGGCGTTTACCGTCACACCGTCGCCGGCGACCTCCTGGGAGAGGGTCTTGAGATACCCGAGCACCGCCGGACGCAGAGCATTCGAAAGGGCCAGCCGCGGGATTGGCTGACGCGAGGAGACCGAGTTGATGGCGACGATCCGGCCCCAGGCACGACGTCTCATTCCCGGCAGCACCAGACGGCAGAGTCTTGGCACAAAGAGAAAGGCCAACGGGATCGCCTCCTCCCAATCGCTCTCGTCGAGCTCGATGGCCGGCTTTACCGCCGGACCACCGCCATTGGCAACCAGTACGTCGATCGATCCCAGCTTCTCCTCGACCTCGGAGACCAGCTCCTCCAGATCATCGGCGTTACGAACATCGCCGGTGACGGCGATGACCTCGGTGCCGGAGTCGGTCAATTCTCGACGGGCTCGCGCGAGCTTGTCGCCGCCACGACTGTTGAGTGCGATCCGCGCACCTCGCTCCGCCAAGGCACGCGCCGCCGCAAAACCGAGCCCACTGCTCGACCCGGTCACCAACGCCACACGGTCCTCCATATCCCTCATCCTGGCCTCCTACTGTAGTCGAATCCGTTTCCCCTCATCATCGTAATCGTAAACCCCGCGTTTGGTCTTGCGCCCCAGCCGACCCGCTCGCACGTATTGCACCAGGAGGTTGTTGGGCCGATACGTCTCTCCCAACGTCTGATGCAGGTACTGGAGAATGGAGAGGCGGATATCCAGGCCCACGAGGTCGACCAATTCGAACGGTCCCATCGGGTGGTTGAGCCCGAGCTTGAGAGCGGTGTCGATGTCCTCGGCGCTGGCCACCCCCTCCTGGAGCATGCGGAAGGACTCGTTGCCGATGAGCGCATTGATCCGTGAGGTGACAAACCCGGGCGACTCGTTGACCACCACCACCTGTTTCCCCATCCGCTCCGCCACCTCTTTGAGCAGCGCGACGGTCTCCTCCGAGGTCTCGAGCCCTTTGACCAGCTCCACCAGCTTCATGATGTGCACCGGATTGAAGAAGTGCATGCCGGCAAAACGCTCGGGCCGGCCGCTGGCCGGAGCCATTTCGGTGATGGAGAGGCCCGAGGTGTTGGTGGCAAACAGCGCCTCCGGCGGGGCGGTGTCGGCGGCCAGTTGAAAGATCTCGAGCTTGAGCTCGAGCGATTCCGGAACCGCCTCGATGACGAGATCGGCTTCGGCCACCGCGTCGGCGAGCTCGGTGTCCAAGACCAGGTTCGCTTTCGCCAGCTCGGCTGTCGGCTCATCGACTTTGCCCAGCTGCACACCCTTGTCGAGATTCTTGTCAACGACGCGACCGGCTTCTTCCAGTACGGTCGGCGCCACGTCGTAGAGGTGGGTGCGATATCCGCCCATGGCCGATACCTGGGCAATGCCTCGGCCCATGGCGCCCGCACCGAGAACTGTGATGGTTCGGATCTTCTGGCTCATGCCTTCTCCTCCTGTTCGACCGCCCGAGTGCCGGCCGGTGATCGCCGGGCCACCTCGGGATCTCCCACGGTGAGCACGATCTTGCCGAATGCCTCCCGGCGCTCGAGGATAGCCTGAGCTTCGGGGGCCTCCTCCAGGGGCAGTATCCGATCGAGGACCGGTCGCAGCTGACCGGTCTCGAAGAACCGCAACAGCCGTATGAGCTCCGCCAGCGTCCCCATCGTCGAGCCCAGGATCGACAGGCTTTTGAAGAAGACCACCCTCAGGTTGACCGTGGCGACGTGTCCGGCGGTGGCACCGCAAAGAACGATGCGACCACCCCACGCCACACAACGAAGGCTCTGCTCGAAGGTCGACCCACCGACGTGGTCGAACACCACCTCCACCCCCTTGCCGTCGGTGATCCGACGCACCTCACGTGCAAAGTCGTCTTGACTGTAATCCAGGACGTGGGTGGCACCCAGCTCGCGAGCACGCTCCAGCTTCTCGGGGCTGCCGGCGGTGGCGATGATGTAGCGGGCGCCGAGGAGCTTGGCGATCTGGATTCCGGCGCTCGAGACACCCGAGCCGGCGGCGTGGATGAGGACGTCCTCGAGCGGTTGGAGCCGGGCCCGCTCGGTCAGCATGTGCCAGGCAGTTTGAAAAACCAGCGGCACTGCCGCCGCCTCTACATACGGCAGACCGGAGGGGAGCGGCAAAACGTTGCGTCGGGGGACAACCACATACTCGGCGTAGCCCCCGTCCCGCGTCTCGCCGAAGATCCCATACCGGGGGCAGAGATTGTCCTGGCCGGCGACGCAACGCTCACACAGACCACATGAGATACCAGGCGCGATCAGAACCGGCTGGCCCGGCTCGAGGCCTCCGGTGGCCGCACCCAGCTCGGCGATGTCGCCGGCGATCTCGCTGCCGGGGATCAGGGGGAGTGGAAACTCGTGACCTTCGACGCCGTTCCGCAACCAGAGGTCGAGCCGGTTGAGCGCACAGGCTCGCACCTGGACCAGCACTTCGTCCGGTCTGGGCTCGGGTTTGGGTAGCTCGATCCACTCGAGGGCCGTCGGCCCACCATGGCGGGAGATACGGTAGGCGAGCACCTCGGCATTGTAACAACGGTCACGGCAATCAATGGTGGACGCGGTAGACTCTGCCGCATGTCTCTTACCGGATGGTCTCGCAGCTCGTTGGCAAACAAGGGAATCCCAGCCAGATCTCTCACCGTGCTGGTGGCGGTCGGCGTCATCTGCGTAGCGATGTGGAGCTGGCCTTCGATGGCAACGGCGGCTGGTCGGTCGTCCTCCCTGCCCTACCTGCTGCAGCTTCGAGGGCAGCGGGTGACCGTTCACTACACCGCTGGTGCTCTCAATCGGGCGGCTCTCGTTCAGAAGCGCTTCGAGTTCATGACCGACGAGTTCAAGTCCTGGGGCGGTCAGCCCTCCTTGACGGTGGTCTACCTGATCTCTCGGCAGGAATGGGAGGAGACCGATCTGGCAGAGCCCTTTGGACTGCCGGGAAACATGGGTATCAGCCAGGTCGCGTTGGGCTCCTGGGGCGACGATGGCAGCATCGACCTCTGGGAGGGGCTAACGGGTCGGGATATTCCACCCATCCAGGGAACACCGATGCGGGGCACACCCCAGGAGGCTGCCAGCCTGTGGCTCGGTGATCTCGTCGCCCAGGTGGGGGTGGCTCGAGGCCTGCTCGAAACGTCGGGATTCTACGGCGACGAGCCCTGGGTCGACGGCCTGCTGGCGCAGCTATTGGCGCTCTCCACGAGTCAGGCCCACGAAAAGCTCCAGATGCCCCAGATCGCCCGCTTCTGGCTCGCTCTATCGCAACAGGGTGGCGGTCCCGGGAAGCATCCGCTGAGCGCGCAGCGGCAAGCCACCACGCCGGCCGAGAAGCTCTGGTTCGACGCGCAGTTCTACGAAGGGGCCCGGCTGCTGGCCGAGGCGGAAGGGAAAGACGCTCCAAAGAAGGTCTTGAAGCCGGCCAAGAAGGGTGACGGGCGCATCAGTGGCCGGGATCTGCTCGCCCGCTATCCGGTCCTCGGAGATTGGCTGGCGACCAGCTTTGCGGCGGATTAGATTTTCCCTTGACAATGGGGGCTCGGATCTCTATTTTGGAATATAGGGCATTGAGGCTGTGATGCGGAAACGACAAACACTATCGGCGATACTCGCTCTGGGACTTCTCCTCGTCTCCCCGATGGCGTGGGGTTGCGAAGGGCCGGACATGCAGGACTGCAGCATGTCGAACTGTCCCATGCCCGACCAGCAAGAGTCCGAGGGCTGCCACGAGCCTGACTCCTCGTCTGATCATGGCTCGTCAGGTTGCGACGCCGGTCCCGTGATGTGGATCGCGTGCTGCGAGGCTCCCGTCGATCCGGAGCCAGGCAAGCTCGACTCCGTGTCATGCTGTGATCACGACACGACTCCGCTGGTCGTCCTGGCTGAGCGAGTCGAAGTCGAACCCCCTCTCAGGCCGCCCGATCACATAGCCGAGGCCATCTCGTCCCAGCAGCACGAGCTGGGTCGGTTTACTCTCCTGTCCTCGTTCCTCCTTTGATCCTCCTCTAGAGCGAGCTGTGAAGACTCGTCACCATCGTGGTGGCGAATCTGCCGACACAGATCTGTTTGGAGGAGTTACGTGTACAGAAAACTGAAAACCTGCCTGGCGGCGGGGCTGATTTTCGCGGCGCCGGTCATTGGGCAGCAGCACCAAGAAGAAGACTCCGCGGCCGCAGGGGTCGATACGTCGACCACTGACCAGGTGCCGGCGCCTGCGGATCGCATCGTCCAGTCGCTGACCAACACCGAGCTGCGCTCGCTGGTGTCAGACACGCTGGCCAGAAACCCGGGCGTAGCCAGAGCTCTCGCGCTGGCTCGGGCTGCGGACAATCGTGCCCCTCAGGTGCGAACGCTCCCGGACCCGGTGGCTGGGTTGACGGCGTGGCTCAAGAGTCCGGAAACACGCACAGGACCCCAGTTGTTGACGTTGAATTGGACTCAAGCGCTGCCCTGGCTGAGCAAGCTCGATTTGAAGGAACAAGCTGCGATACTCGAGGCCAGCGCCCTGGATTTCAAGGTAGAAGCCACCCGCCTGGAGCTGGTAACGACGGTGCGGCGCCTTTACTACGAGTTGGCTTTTCTGGCCCGGTACAAGGAAATCACACTGGACTTTCTCGATCATCTTCAGCAGCACGAAGAGATCTCGCAGTCGCGCTACGCGACGGGTATTGGTGCCAGCCAGGATGTCGTCAAGATCCAAGCGGAGATTACTCTCGCAGAGAACCTCTTGCTCGACCTCGATCAGCGCCGGATTGATCTGGAAGCGGAGATCAACCATCTGAGAGACCGGCCTGCCTCGACGGTCATCCTCCCCGCGGTTCTTCCTGCCGGCGACGAGGTCGGTCTCGACTTTGGACGGCTCCGGGAGCTTGCGCGGCAGTCCCGCCCAGAAGTGGCAGCAGTAGATGCCCGGATCGCCGCCACTGAGGCGCGGGTCAAACTGGCCGAGAAGGAATACCGACCCGACTTCACGGTCGGGCTCACCTACACCTTCGTCGATCCTCGAGAAGACACTGCCGGGATCGTGACGCCACCCGCGGGCAACGGCGATGACATCTTCGGAATCCGGGGTGCCGTCAGCGTTCCCATCTGGCGAAAGAAGTTGAAGACAGGCGTGGAAGAGGCGAATGAGCTCGAGCTCTCGGCCCGGGAAGCAAAACGCGATGTGCTTGCCGGGATCGAAGCCGCCGTCGGCAATCTAATGCAGCGAATCCCTCTCACCTGGCAACAGCTCAGATTGCTGGAGGATATTTTGATCTTGCAGGCCGAGGAGGCTGTCCAGTCGGCGCAGTCCGGCTATGTTACAGGGGCCTTCAACGCCCTGGACCTGCTCGACGCGGAACACGTTCTTTTCAAGGCCGAGACCGCGATTGCGCGGGCACAGGCCGACTATGCCATCCGTTTGACACAGCTCGAGGGTGAGGTGGGCGGACCGTTACAGCAGCACTCAACGACGGAGTCATCAGAGTCATGAAATCACCAACCGAATCTGGTCTTTCACGTGGAAAGAACATGCTGCGGGCGCTGTTGTTGGTCGTCGCCAGCTTCGTGTTCTTCTATTTGTTGTTCTTCGACCCCTGGGGTCTTCATCCCGTCGATGCCTGGCTGCAAGCGCGTCTCGGCTATCACGCCGGTGATATGGAGATGGCGTCCGGCGAGATGGAAGGGCAGCTCTGGACCTGCTCGATGCACCCCCACATTCTCGAAGACGAGCCAGGCCCGTGCCCTGTTTGCGGTATGGCGATGGTACCGGTGAGCAGTGGTGGCCAGGGTGCGTCATCGCAGGGGGCTGCGGTCAAAAGCGGGGAGCGCGAGATTCTGTTCTACCGCAATCCGATGAACCCGACGATCACTTCACCGGTCCCGGCGAAGGACGAGATGGGGATGGACTACGTTCCGGTCTACGCAGACGAGGTGGACGAGGCGGTCGGCCAGGGCCCGACGGTGACCATCAACCCGGTCGTTATCCAGAACATGAATGTACAGAGCGCGTTGGTCGAACGTCGCGACCTGGACCTGGAAATCCGCACCGTGGGCTACCTCGAGTACGACCAGCAGCGCATGGTCACGGTGACCACGAAATACTCCGGCTGGGTCGAAAAGGTTTATGTCAACTATGTCGGGGAGCCCGTGAGGAAGGGCCAGCCCCTCTTCGAGATCTACTCACCCGAGCTCGTGCAGACCGAGCAGGAGCTTCTTTCCGCCATGGAGTACGCCAAGAAGTTCGACGCTTCGAGCACCGAGGCTGGTCGTCGGGCGAGTGCTCTGGTCGACTCGGCACGCGAGCGTCTCCGGTACTGGGACATCTCGCCTGACCAGATCGACAACCTGGAGCGAACCGGGGAGGTCTTCCGGACACTTCAGGTGGTGGCCCCGGCAAGTGGTCTGGTGATGAAGAGGATGCCGGGTCTCGAAGGCATGGCGGTGCGACCGGGGATGGAGGTTTACCACATCGCCGATCTCCGGTCGCTGTGGCTCTCCGTCGAAGTCTTCGAGCACCAGGTGGCCCAGATCCACGTCGGTAGCGCGGCCGAGCTCGAGCTGACCTACTTCCCCGGGGAGGTCTTCCGGGGGAAGGTCCGCTTCATCGAGCCGGAGTTCTCCGAAGCCACGCGAACGCTCCAGATGAAGATCGAAGTCCCCAATCCCGATGGGCGCCTCAGGGCCGGGATGTTCGGCACCGTCCGCTTCCATCCCACGGTGGCTCGCCAGGCCCTGGTGGTGCCGACGCAGGCGGTCCTGCGGACGGGGCAGCGCAACGTCGTGATCGTCGATCTGGGAGATGGAAGCTTTGCGCCGCGGGAAGTCCAAACCGGGCACGAGGGTGGCGGTTATGTCGAGATCCTCGAGGGCTTGGACGAGGGTGATCGCATCGTGACGTCGTCGCAGTTTCTCATCGACTCGGAGTCGAACTTGCAGGCAGCGGTCCAGAAGATGATCGCGCAGCGCTCGGCTCAGGAAGACCACTAAAGGAGATCGCCATGTTGGATCGACTGATCGAGTGGTCTTTGAAAAACCAACTTGTCGTCATCGTGGGCCTGGCGCTGGCGATCCTGGGTGGCGTCTGGGCCATACGCAACACCACGGTCGACGCCATCCCGGATCTCTCGGACGTTCAGGTGATCATCTTCACCGAGTATTCCGGTCAGGCCCCGCAGGTGGTCGAGGATCAGGTGACCTATCCCATCACCTCGACCATGTTGGCGGTGCCGTACGCGAAGGTCGTGAGGGGATACTCCTTCTTCGGCTTCTCGTTCGTCTATGTGATCTTCGAAGACGGAACCGACCTCTACTGGGCTCGTTCCCGAGTCCTGGAATATCTCTCGGGACTCTCGAAACAACTTCCTGCAGGCGTTGCCCCCCAGCTCGGTCCCGATGCCACCGGGGTCGGCTGGGCCTTCATGTATGTGCTCAACTCCCCGGAACAATCGCTTGCAGACCTGCGGAGCTACCAGGACTGGTACCTGCGCTACGGGCTGACGTCGGTGGACGGCGTCGCCGAAGTGGCATCTATCGGGGGCTTTGTGCGCCAGTACCAGGTCGAGGTGGACCCGGTGCGGCTTCGCGCTTATGGCATCTCGGTGGGTGAGGTCAAGAACGCCATCCAACGCTCCAATATCGATGTGGGTGGCCGGGTCGTGGAGCTGGCCGAGCGAGAATTCATGGTCCGGGGCCTGGGCTACGTCAAGAGTGTTCGAGATCTGGAAAATATCGTGCTCACAGCAGGCCCGGGGGGGGTACCGGTGCTGGTCAAAGATGTGGCACGGGTCGCTATCGGACCCGAGATCCGCCGGGGTCTTGCCGAGTGGAACGGTGAGGGAGAGACGGTGGGTGGCATCGTCGTCGTTCGTTGGGGAGCCGATACCCGCACCGTGATCGAGGGCGTCAAGGAGCGCCTGGAGGAGCTCAAGGCCGGCCTTCCCGAGGATGTGGAGATCTCCATCGCCTACGACCGAACTGCCTTGATCGATCGGGCAGTGGAGACCCTGACTTACACATTGATCGAGGAGTCGATCGTTGTAGCACTGGTCTGTCTGGTATTCCTGTTCCACTTCCGCTCGGCGCTGGTCGCGATTATCTCCATCCCGGTCTCGATTCTCCTGGCGTTCATTGTCATGAAGATTCAGGGACTCGGGGCAAACATCATGTCCCTTGGAGGCATCGCCATCTCGATCGGTGTGCTGGTGGACGCGGCCATCATCATGGTCGAGAACGCCCACAAGCACTACGAGGAGTGGCAAGGCAAGCGGTCCCACCTGGAGATCATCACCAAAGCGGCGCAGGAGGTGGGCCCGACCCTCTTTTTTACGCTGCTGGTGATCACGGTCTCATTCCTGCCGGTTTTCACCCTCGAAGCGCAGGAGGGGCGTCTCTTCAAACCTCTGGCCTTCACCAAGACCTACTCCATGGCCATGGCTTCGATTCTGGCGGTGACGGCGGTACCGGTGCTCATGTACTGGTTCGTCCGCGGCAAGATTCGCAGCGAAAACCGCCACCCGGTATCACGGCTACTCCGCTTTCTCTACACACCGGTTCTCAATTGGGCCCTGCGATGGCGATGGTTGGTGATCGTCGCCATGATTGCGATTCTCGCTGTGACTGCTGTTCCACTGCAGCGGATCGGCTCGGAGTTCATGCCCCCCTTGTGGGAGGGTGATCTCCTCTACATGCCGACGACCTTTCCGGGCATCTCCATCACCAAGGCGAAGGAGATCCTCCAGCAGACCGACAAGATCATCCGGACCTTTCCGGAGGTCGAGACGGTCTTCGGCAAGGTGGGGCGGGCGGAGACCGCCACCGATCCGGCGCCGTTGTCGATGATCGAAACGACAATTGTCCTCAAGGATCCGTCGGAGTGGCGGCCGGGGCTCACCAAGGACGATCTCATCGCCGAGCTCAATCGTGCGGTCCAACTCCCCGGGCTGACCAACGCCTGGACCATGCCGATCAAGACGCGGATCGACATGCTGTCAACAGGCATCAAGACCCCCGTGGGGATCAAGGTCGCGGGACCGGATCTGACTCAGCTCCAGGACATTGCGCTGCAAGTGGAGGCAGTCGTCAAGCCGCTTCCAGGGACGCTCTCGGTGTATGCCGAGCGGGTGATGGGCGGGTCCTATCTCGACTTCCATTTGGATCGGGAGGCTGCGGCGCGGTACGGCATCAAAGTCGGGGATATTCAAGATGTCATTCAATCCGCGGTCGGTGGCATGAACGTCTCCTGGACTGTCGAGGGTCTCGAGAGATACCCGATCAATGTCCGTTATCCGCGGGAGCTTCGCAACGACCCGGCGACATTGAAAGAGGTTCTGGTGGCCGCACCGTCGGGTGCGCAGGTGCCTCTGGGTCAGTTGGCCGAGCTCGAGATCCGATCGGGGCCTCCGGGGATCAAGACCGAGGGCGCGCGCCCCAATGCCTGGGTCTATGTCGACCTCAGTGGCATTGATGTGGGGAGCTGGGTGGAGACGGCCAAGCAGGTTGTCGCCGAAAAGGTCGACCTGCCACCGGGCTACAGCATCTTCTGGTCGGGACAGTACGAGTACATGGTGCGGGCGAAAGCCCGCTTGCTGACGATTGTGCCCATCACGCTCTCTTTGATCTTCCTGATCCTCTACTTCCACACCAAGTCGCTGATCAAGACCCTCATCGTGCTGTCGGCGGTTCCCTTTGCATTGGTGGGGTCGATCTGGCTGATGGACTGGCTGGGCTACAACTGGTCGGTCGCAGTCTGGGTTGGGGTGATCGCGTTGGCCGGGCTTGCCGCTGAAACCGGAGTGGTGATGCTCCTGTATCTGGATATCGCTTACGAGAACTGGAAGAGCAAAGGCAGGATGAGCACGTTCTCCGACCTCCGCGAGGCCGTGGACCACGGTGCCGTCCAGCGGATCCGGCCCAAGACCATGGCGGTGGTGACGACTTTTATCGCCCTCGTGCCGATCCTCTGGTCGACCGGCACGGGTGCGGACGTGATGAAGCGCATTGCAGCTCCGATGGTCGGCGGTCTGTTCACTTCATTCATGGGTGAGCTCATCGTCTTTCCGGCCCTCTATTTTGTCTGGCGTGGGATCGGGTTGAAGCGCACGCCGCTTTTCGAGTCAAGAGAAGACTCAAACGAAGAAACCACTGGAAAAGGAGAAAACACATGAAGAAGTATCAACTATCAGGTCTGCTGATTGCTTTACTAGTGATGATCCCCGGGGTCGTAGCGGCCGAGGAGGCACCCACCTCCTACATGGAAATGTCGAGCGACTACGAGGCGATCCGCCTGGCCCTGCTGGCGGACTCGATGGAAGGTGTGGCAGAGCACGCAAAAGCGATCCATCGACAGGCCAGCAGTCTGCTCGCGAACTTCGAAGCGGTGAAAACCGGGATTGCTGAGGAAGAAGGTGCAGTCCTCGAGGCAGCCCTGCAGGAGATTGAATCCGCGGCCTCGAACCTGTCTGCGGCCAGCAGCCTGGAATCGGCCCGTGAGGATTTCTTCACCTTGACCAAGCCGATGGCTCGATACCGGAAGCTTGTTGGTGACCAAGACACAGTGGTGGCCTATTGCCCCATGGCTCAGAAGGCCTGGATCCAACCAGATGGCGAGATCGGGAACCCGTATCTCGGGCAGGAGATGCCGAATTGCGGAGAAGTGGTCGGCGGGTAGGAAGAGAGGTACCCAATGAGGAAGAAGAATCGACGAATCCTGGGTTGGGTGGCCATTGGAGCAACTGTTGCCGTGGTGTCCGCCGTGGCGATGGGTACTCGTGGCCAAGAGACCCGAGAACCGGACGGGTCGGTCTATACGTTTTCCGACGTTCGAAAGCAAACGATCGAGTTTCACGCCTACAATAGAGCGATCACCCTGACAACGGAGCAGGAAGCTGTGATGCGAGAGGCACTGACTGGCCTGAAAGCCCCGTGCTGCTCCGACAAGACCGCTCTCACCTGCTGTTGCGACTGCAACATGGCGAAGAGTTGGTGGGGCCTCTCAAAGCACCTGATCGCGAACCAGGGACTGGGTGCAGAGCAGGTGCAGATGGCGGTGGCGGAGTGGATCGAGTTCATCAACCCTGATGGCTTTTCGGGGACGGCCTGTTACATACGACGATGCAGCCGACCCTTTGAGGAAAACGGTTGTGGCGGAATGACGGAGAAAAACGTCATCTTCTAGGACCCCCAGCGCGTGTTCCGTGCGTCGCCACCGCCTCCCCGGGTGTCGTTCTCGGCCCGCCCGCGGTTGCATTTGACTGGAACATGAGAATTTCACGCAATTGGGTACCTGGACACGGACGAGACCAAAGATGAGCGAAAAGCATCACCGGCTACACACCCAGCATCATGCTCGGGAACATTCTGCCAGTCAGCCAGACGGCGGACAGGAGCATCACTCGCATCACGGGCATGACCAGATGGTGGCGGACTTTCGTCGTCGGTTCTGGGTCTCGTTGGCCCTGACGGGACCGGTGCTCCTTTTGGCACCAATGATCCAGCGGGTGCTGGGACTCGAGGAGGTTCTCTCTTTCCCCGGTGATGGCTTCGTACAGTTCGCCTTCGCGACGGCCATCTTCTTCTATGGCGGCCGGCCCTTTTTGAAGGGAATGGTCGGCGAGATCCGCAAGAAGCAACCTGGAATGATGACCCTGATCGCCCTGGCGATCACCGTCGCCTACGGCTATAGCTCCCTGGTTGTCTTCGGGGTACCTGGGGAGGTCTTTTTCTGGGAGCTCGCCACCCTGATCGACATCATGCTCCTCGGCCATTGGATAGAGATGAAATCTGTCATGGGAGCTTCCAGGGCCCTCGAGGAACTGGTGCGACTGATGCCCTCTGAGGCTCACCGGATGAAGGATGATGGTGAGATCGAAGAGGTCGCCGTCAGCGAGCTCGGGCAGGGCGATCGGGTTCTAGTCAAGCCCGGCGAAAAGATCCCCACGGACGGATTGATTCTCGAAGGCCGCACGACGGTGAATCAGGCAATGCTGACCGGCGAGAGCCAGCCGATAGAAAAGGCCGAAGGCGAGCAGGTAATCGGTGGCTCCGTCAATGGCGAGTCGGCGTTTACCTTCGAAGTTCAGAGGACTGGAAAGGAGACGTATCTTTCTCAGGTGATCGAGCTCGTGCGCGAAGCGCAGGAATCTCGATCCAGATCCCAGGACCTGGCAAATCGAGCGGCATTGTGGCTGACCGTAATCGCGATCAGTGTCGGAGTCATCACATTTGTCACTTGGCTGGCCGTTGGGCAGGGATTCAACTTTGCGTTGGAGCGCATGGTGACGGTGATGGTGATCGCCTGTCCCCATGCCCTCGGGTTGGCGGTGCCGCTGGTGGTCGCCGTCTCGACGGCGCTCTCCGCCTCACACGGCCTGTTGGTGCGCGATCGCTCCGCCTTCGAGCGCGCTCGAGAGCTTCAGGCGGTGGTGTTCGACAAGACCGGCACGCTTACCGAGGGCCGCTTCGGAGTAACCGACGTGATTTCACTTGGGAGCATTCCGGAGGACGAGATCCTTCGCCTTGCGGCTGGCCTGGAAAGTCGCTCAGAGCACCCGATTGCTGAAGGCATTGTCCGGCAAGCGCGGGATCGAGGATTGGCGATTCCATCGCCGCAGGATTTCCAGGCGATACCCGGCAAGGGTGCCCAAGCACAGATCGAGGAGCGAGATGTGAAGGTGGTGAGCCCGGGCTATCTGAAGGAGAAGGGCTTACCGGTTGATGATTTGGGGGTTAGTGGGGTCATCTCTCAAGGCAAGACCGTCGTTTTCGTCCTCTTCGACGACCGATTGCAGGGAGCCATCGGACTCGCTGACATCATCCGCGATGAGTCTCGGGATGCCCTACGGCGACTGAAGGAAATGGGAATCCAGACAATGATGCTGACCGGAGACGCCAAAGAGGTGGCCGCTTGGGTAGCCGAGGAGCTCGATCTCGACGACTATTTTGCCGAGGTTCTTCCCCACGAGAAGTCAGAGAAGATCCGGCAGATCAAGGCCCGCGGTCTGACCGTCGCGATGATCGGTGATGGTGTCAATGATGCTCCCGCGCTGGTCGAAGCAGATGTAGGAATCGCTATCGGGGCCGGGACGGATGTGGCGATCGAGTCAGCCGACATCGTCCTTGTTCGATCGGATCCAAGGGATGTTGCCTCGATCGTGACGCTGGCCCGAGAGACCTACAAGAAGATGAAGCAGAATCTCTGGTGGGCAACGGGGTACAACCTCCTGGCCATTCCTCTGGCCGCCGGTGTGCTCTACAAGTCTGGAGTGGTCTTGTCCCCCGCGGTGGGTGCGGTCCTGATGTCGCTCTCTACAGTGATCGTGGCGGTCAATGCCCGTCTGCTGGGGCGGGCAGGGAAACTCATGGGTGACGAATGAGCTGGAGATCTCGAGAGGAAATGCACAATGGGTGAATCTCTGGCCAGCTTCACATCTCTGCCAAACCTACACCCCGCCCTTGTGCATTTCCCGATTGCACTCCTGCCAATGGCGGCGATCTTCGATCTCCTTTTCTTGCTGCTGTCCGGGCAAAGGACGTGGCTCGATCGTGCCGCCGCGGTTGTCTACACGGCAACTGCGCTCGGCACCGGGGCCGCCTACTGGGCCGGCGCTCGGGCCGGCGACTCGCTTACCGGCGGCCTCTCGCCTCGGCTTCAGGTCCACGTAGGTGAGCATTCCGATTGGGCCCTCTACGCCATTTGGCTCATCGCAATCCTCGCGGCCTTTCGCGTGGGGCTGACGCTTTGGGATCGGCAAACGACACGAGTTGCCACTCGCGGCGCTCTTCTTCTCGTGGCTCTGGTGGCCGTTGCGGTGGTTTTCAAGACCGCGGATCTTGGTGGAGGCCTGGTCTACAAGCACCGCATTGCTGTGGCGGCGGAGGTCTCGCCGATGCCAGAGACGCTTGTCGAAGGATCAGATGCCCAAGCGGCGAGCCGCCCGGAGGATCGACTGACGCGGTTGGACGACGGCTCGTTAGACTGGATCCCCGAGCCGGGAGACCGCGAGGCTCTCGGCTCGCTGCTCAGGGCCGCTCCCGGGGGCGATCTCGAGGCGGTGGCGTGGGCGGAGCCAACGGCCGGAGAAGCTCGGGGCCTCGCCCTTCGGGTCGCTGGCCGCGCTCTGTTGCTGTTACCGGAGGAGTACGAGGACGTCCAGGTGGAAGCAGCGCTGGAGCTGGAGTCGTTCGAAGGTACGGTGGGTCTTGTCCACCATGCGCGGAGTGTGGAGGAGGCCGGGCTCTTTCAGGTGGCTGTGCCTTCGGGTGCCATGAGTCTGTCTACCATTTCGGCCGGTGGCGAGGAGATTCTGGGTCGAGCCTCGATAGATCTACCCTCCGAATCTGTGAGGCTCGCCGTGTTCGCTGCCGGCCGCCACTTCCGGGGAATGCTCGACGACGAGGTGGTGGTTCACGGTCACCAATCAGCTCTCCCCGCCGGCGGATGTGGGCTCCTGGTGGATGGCAGCGGCACCATCCGAATCGTCTCGCTGAGGGTCATTCCCATTACCGACTGAGGGAGGCACAGAGCAGAATGAAAAAGATATTGAAGCCAGTCCATGTTGCGACTTTGACATCGATGTTGGCCATTTCGGGTGTGGCGGCGGCCCAGACAGCTCCTCCAGGGCCCGGCGAGACAGTCGCCGCCTTTCACCAGGCACTTGCTACGGGCGATCAGCATGCGGTCCTCGATCTGTTGGCCCCCCAAGTCATCGTCTTCGAGTCGGGCGGCGGGGAGCAGACGCGGGATGAATACGCTAGTCATCACCTGGATGCCGACATGGAATTCGCTGGCGTGACCACACGCAAAGTCGTGGGGCAGATCGAGGGAGAAGACGGCCAAACCGGGTGGGTACTCACCCGCTCGGAGACGAGTGGAACTTTCCGGGACAAGGAGATCGAAAGCTCGGGTGTCGAGACCGTCATCCTGCGACGCGGCGAGAAAGGGTGGCGAATTGTCCACATCCACTGGTCTTCTCGCGCCAGGAGGGCACCCCATTGAGGACGCCCTACCCCGTTGGGGAGGCGGTCACCTACCCCTTTGGTGGTTTGGCCTCCAGCCTCTCCGGGTGTGGTGGCTTGTGACCGACGCCCGCAAGATGGGCTCGCGAGGCGGCACGGCACCCCGGAAAAATCAGCGATCCGTGGGGCACCTGAGGAGTACGAGGTGTACGCAGGAGAGTCTTACTCGTGGCGCCCGCAGATAAGGAGTGCAGAGTTTGGATAGACGAGATTTTCTCAAGACAAGTTTGGCCAGTACGGCCGCCTTTACCCTGCCCAGCCTCGCGCGGGCCGCGATCGGTAGCGGGGCGGGGGCCACAGTCGAAGTCACCCTGGTGGCGGAGGGCGAGATCAAGACCCTCATCGACGGCACCTCGATCCTGATTTGGCAGTTCAGGGATCTGGGGGGAGCGGGGCTGGGTGATCTGGCCTCGGCTCTGGTGGTGGCGGCGGGCGACACCGTCAACGTCAGCGTGCAAAACCATCTGGACCGCGACATCAACTTTATCGTGCCGGGTGTTCTCACCGGCTCTCTGGCGGTGATGCCGGGTGAGTCTCGGATCTACAGCTTTACCGCGCCGGCGGCCGGCAGCTATCTCTACCAGGACGGCCTCAACGATGAGCTCTCCCGGGCCATGGGCCTGACGGGCCCGCTGGTGGTCATGCCCGCCGACGGCTCCAACCGTCTCTACCCAGGCGGGTCGGCCTTCGACCGTCAGTACACCCTGGTCCTGGGCGAGCTCGACGACCGATTGAACAGGGCGATCGCCGATGGTCTGGGCTACGACATGAATGACTACGAGCCCAACTACTTCACGGTCAACGGCCTGAGCTATCCCGATACCGCAAGCGATACCGACACCCTGGTGGCGATGAACCGGGGCGAGGAGGTGGCGATCCGGTTCATCAACGCCGGGCTCATCACCTACCCGATGCACTTTCACGGCTATCACGTGCGAGTGGCCACCCGCGACCGGGTTGCCGAGACTGCGGTTGTCGACAAGGACACGGTGCTGGTCGGGGTCGGCGAGTGCGTCGATGTCATTTTGCCGGTGACGCAGAGCGGTGCCTATCCGCTCCACACCCATTATGTGCCCGGGGTCACGGCCAACGGCGTCTACGTCAACCCCTATGGCGGCGGCCTCATTGTGATGAGCGCGGTCTGAAATGAGGACACTCCCAAGTGACTGAAGATAATCGAACATTTACCTATCTGGGTCCCAACACCGCCAGCCTCTGGGCTCGCATGGACGGCGCGGCGGTGATGGGGGACAGCGCGGTCATTCCCACCTGGCATTTCGGCACCGGGTTCAACAACGACCGCAGCGTGCCCAGCCCGGTCATCGAAGCGATCGAGGGACAGCTGGTCAGCGTGACATTGAGCTCGATGATGCCTCACAGCATCCACTTTCACGGCCTCGACGTCGATCAGGCCAACGATGGCGTTCCCAGCACCTCGGGGTATGTGAGTGGGATGGGTGATGGTCATGGCGGCGGCGGCCACGGCGGTGGCGGCCACGGCGGTGGCGGTCATGGTG
>JBAUDS010000334.1:0-9234 GCA_049678185.1 Thermoanaerobaculia bacterium | reverse complement strand
TATGTGGTGCCGCCGGCTCTCAACAAGGCCCTCAATCTGCTGCTCATCCTGCACGCCGATCACGAGCAGAACTGCAGTACCTCGACGGTGCGGATGGTGGGCTCGAGCCAGGCCAATCTCTTCGCTTCGATCTCTGCCGGTGTCATGGCCCTTTGGGGTCCGCTGCATGGCGGCGCCAACCAGAAGGTCATCGAGATGCTGCAGAAGATCCGGGACGATGGCGGCGACTACCAGAAGTACATGGACATGGCCAAAGACAAGAAGTCGGGCTTCAAGTTGATGGGCTTTGGCCACCGGGTCTACAAGAACTTCGACCCGCGGGCCACGCTGCTGAAGGAAGCGGCGGACGAAGTGCTCACCGGCCTGGGCGTCGACGATCCGCTGTTGGAGATCGCCAAGAGGCTAGAGGAGATCGCGCTCAAGGACGAGTTCTTTGTCGGGCGCAAGCTCTATCCCAACGTCGACTTCTACAGCGGCATCCTCTACCGGGCGATGGGCGTCCCGACCGAGATGTTCACCGTCATGTTCGCTCTCGGCCGGCTGCCCGGCTGGATCACCCAGTGGAAGGAGATGAGAGACGATCCCAATGGCCGGATCTCTCGTCCTCGCCAGATCTACACCGGTGCACCGAAGCGGCCCTGGGTGTCGATCAGCAACCGCAAGGCCGAAGCGGCCGAACTCGAGAAGGAGCTCGAGCCGGTTACGGTCTAGAAGTCCTGAACACCCTCTCCCCGGGAGGCCGGCGGCCTCCCGGGGATGGCCCGGTGTTGCCGTCACCCCGCGGGTGGATCTCCTGGCCGATCCACCCCTGGAGCGTGGTAAGTCGACCGGGTTAAACTGCACCCCAGGCATGGAGGTTGGTCAGGCGGGCCCGGAAGAGGGTTCGCCAGCGTCCTCCGTGAGACTCCATTTGAAGCCAAGGAGATGTTCATGCGCGAGGCGGTAGAAGAGTTGTGGCCCGAGATTGCCTGGATCCAGGACCAGGATCTGCGGCAGAGTGTGCTGCAGACATGGATCAAAGCCTTCGAGAATAGTCCCCTGGAGCCGCAGGATCTGAACGAGATCCCCTTTACCCTGCTGATCCCCGACTGCCCGGCCACCTTTATGGAGCACAAACGGTGTGTGGTGCACATCGCCCGCCGGTCGGCCGAGGCGATGGATGAGTTTCTGGGCAGGGCGCTGCCGATCGACAAGGATGTGGTGATCGCCGGGGCGATCCTGGCCGACGTCGGCAAGCTGCTCGAGTACGAGACGCAGGATGGCAAGGCGGTGCAGAGCGATCGGGGCAAGGCGCTCCGACACCCTTTTACCGGTGTCCACCTGGCCATGGCCTGTGGTGTCCCCGACCCGGTCTGCCATATCATCGCCACCCACGCCGGCGAAGGGAACATGGTCAAGCGCAGCACCGAGGCCTACATCGTCCACCACGCCGATTTCATGAGCTACGAACCGTTCAAGAATCTCAAATAGGGGGTTGAAGAAAGTGAGCGAGACCATCACCGCCCGGATGTCGCGCTGGGCCACCGGCCTGGAGTTCGATCACCTCACCGACGACGCCGTCCGCGAGGCCAAACGCTATCTGCTCGACTCCTTGGGGTGCGCCCTGGGGGGATACCAGCAACACGACGTCAAGATCGCCCTCGAGGTGCTCGAGGAGCACGGGGGCGATGGACCGGCCACCGTCATCGGCACCGGCAAACGGATGGATCCGGTCTCGGCCTCGCTGCTCAACGCGCTGATGGTCCGGGTCATGGACTACAACGACATCTACTGGCAACAGGACCCCTCCCACCCTTCCGACATCATCCCGGCGGCCATGGCCTGTGGCGAGCGGACCGGCAAGGGGGGTCGCGACCTCATCGTCGGTATCGTCCTCGGCCACGAGTTCGAGATGCGGCTCTGTGAGGCGGCCATCCCCGGGATCCGCGAGCGGGGCTGGCACCACGCCACCCTGACGGCCTTTGTCTCACCGATGGTCGCCGCCAAGCTGCTCGACCTCGATTGGGAGAAGATGCAGCACGCCATCGGCATATCCGGCTCGCGCATGGTCACCCTCGGCGCGGTGACCGCCGGCAAGCTCACCATGATGAAGAACACCGTCGACCCGATGGCCACCCAGAGCGGGGTGCTGGCGGCGCTGATGGCCGAGAAGGGCTACAGCGGCCCCGAGCATGTCATCGACGGCAAAGAAGGGCTGGTCCAATGCATGGGACCCGAGTGGAAGCTGGAGATCCTCGAGGAGGGGCTGGGCGACGGCTTCCGGATCACCCAGTGCGGCATGAAGGCCTTCCCCACCGAGGCGCTGACCCACGCCCCCATCTCCTGCACCCTCGACATCATCAAGGAGAACGACCTGGCGCCGGAGGACGTGGCCAAGGTCCACATCCGGTCGCTGGCCCGGGCGGCGGACATCCTCGCTGACCCCAGCAAGTACGACCCCCGCACCAAGGAGACGGCCGACCACAGCCTGCCGTATGTCATTGCCGCCGCGGTCGCCGACCGTCAGGTCACACCGCTCCAGTTCACCGACGAGAAGATCATGGATCCCAAGATCCGAGCGCAGCTCGGCAAGGTCGAGGTGGTCGCCGACCCGGAGATCGAGGCGCTCTTTCCCGAGCTCCAGCGGGTGATCGTCAAGATCGTCACCACCGACGGCCGCGAGCTCAGCAAGCAGATCGACTATCCCAAGGGCGACCCCCGCAATCCGCTCACCGACCAGGAGATCGAGGAGAAGTTCGACGCCCTGGCCGAAGCGGTGATGTCGGCGGAGCGGCGCCAGCAGCTCAAGGAGGCGGTCTGGAATCTGGAGAACGTGGATTCGATCACCGAGCTGATGCAGCTCGCCGCCGCCGACGCCTAGGTCATCAAGGAGACAACACCATGGGTCAAACGGTCGTCGAGAAGATCGCACAGGCGCACATGGCCGAGGGGCCTACCAACCGGCCGTTGCGGAGTGGAGACTTTCTCTCCATCCGTCCGCATCATGTGATGACCCACGACAACACCGCGCCGGTGATGAAGAAGTTCTTTGGCATCGGTGCCGCCAAGATCGAGGACCCCGGCCAGCCGGTGTTCATCCTCGATCACGACATCCAGAACACCTCGGCGGAGAATCTGGCGAAGTACAGCGCGATCGAGGAGTTTGCCCGTGAGCAGGGAGTCGACTTCTACCCCGCCGGCACCGGTATCGGCCACCAGGTCATGGTCGAGCAACAGTACGTGGTGCCCGGCTCGCTGGTGGTCGCCTCCGATTCTCACTCGAACATGTACGGCGCCATGGGAGCGGTCGGCACCCCGGTGGTGCGCACCGACGCGGCGGCGATCTGGGCCAGCGGCACCTTCTGGTGGCAGATCCCGCGCACCATCCAGGTCGTGCTCGAGGGCCGGTTGCCGGCAGGTGTCAGCGGCAAGGACCTGATCATCACGCTGTGCGGGCTCTACAGTCAGGGAGAGGTGCTCAACGCCGCGGTCGAGTTCGTCGGCCCGGGGGTGGCAACTCTCAGCATGGAAGAGAGACTGGCGGTCTCCAACATGACCACCGAGTGGGGAGCGCTGGTGGGCTGGTTCCCGGCGGATGAGATCACGGTCGCCTATCTCCGAGACCGAATGGAGATCCTGGCCGAGCGAGGTGTGGAGCGAGTTGCAGCGAGCGATCTCGCCGGCTGGCTCGAGAGCCCACTCCTCCCCGACGACGACGCCGCCTACGCCGGCCGCATCACTCTCAACCTGTCGACGATCGTGCCCCACATCGCCGGCCCCGACACCGTCCAGATCGCCACCCCTCTGCCCGAGATGGAGAAAGAGCGGATCGAGATTCACAAGGCCTACCTCGTCTCCTGCGTCAACTCGCGCACCGAGGACATCGCCGCGGCGGCAGCGGTGCTGGCGGGCAAGAAGATCGCCGCTGGCGTCGAGTTCTATCTCGCCGCCGCCAGCAGGGAGGTGCAGGCGACCTGCGAGCGGCAGGGGACCTGGCAGACCCTGCTCGATGCCGGCGCCCGGCCGCTCCCCCCCGGCTGCGGGCCCTGTATCGGTCTGGGCGCGGGGCTGCTGGAGGCAGGCGAAGTCGGCATCTCGGCCACCAACCGCAACTTCAAGGGCCGCATGGGCTCCCGCGAGGCCAAGTGTTATCTCGCCAGCCCGGCAGTGGTCGCCGCCTCGGCGGTCGCCGGTTACATCTGCGGCCCGGCCCCTTTCGAAAGCACGTCGCTCGAGAGCGAGTTCCTGCCCCTCGCCCCACCGGCGGCTGCGGCAGAAGAGGTCGAGATCCTCCCCGGCTTTCCCCAGCGGGTCCAGGGTCGGCTGATCTTCCTCCCCCAGGACAATCTCAACACCGACGGGATCTATGGCAAGGACTACACCTACCGCGATGACATGACCCCGGAGATGATGGCCGAGGTGGTGTTCGAGAACTACGATCCCGGTTTCGCTGGTCAGGCGCAGGCGGGGGACGTGCTGGTGGGCGCCAGGAACTTCGGTACCGGCTCCAGTCGCGAGCAGGCGGTCACCGCCCTCCAAGCCAAGGGCATCGCCATGATCATCGCCGGCAGCTACTCGCAGACCTATCTGCGCAACGCTTTCAACAACGGCTTCCCCTGTATCGCCTGTCCGGAGCTGGTGGACCGGGTCCGCGAGTTGCTGGCCGGAGAGATCGAGGGAGGTGGCAAGACTCTCATCCCCGGCGACGAGATCGAGATCGACTTCGCCGCCGGCACCATCCTGTTTCGCAACGAGACTTTCAGCTTCCCGACGCTGGGTGTCGTCCCCCAGGCTCTGGTGGTCGCCGGCGGCGTCGAGAACAAAGTACGTCAAGAGCTCGGCATCGGCTGAGCACTGGAAAGGACAGAACCAAGACATGGCAAAGCACACTGTGGTGGTGATGCCCGGTGACGGCATCGGCAAGGTCGTGCTCCCCGAAGCACTGCGTGTCATCGAGGCGGCCGGATTCGAGGCCGACTACGTGGAGGCCGACATCGGTTGGGACTACTGGGTCAGTGAGGGGAACGCGCTGCCCGAGCGCACGGTGGAGCTGCTCGCCGAGCACAAGCTCGGGCTCTTTGGCGCGATCACCTCGAAGCCCAAGACCCAGGCGGCGGCCGAGCTCGCCCCCGAGCTCCAGGACAAGGGCTTGAGTTACTTCAGCCCCATCGTCGGCATGCGGCAGCGCTTCAGTCTCGATGTCTGCATCCGGCCCTGTCGGTCGTTTCCCGGCAACCCGCTCAACTTCATCCGCCGCAGCGCCGATGGCGGCTTCGAAGAGCCCCGGGTCGACGCGGTGATCTTCCGCCAGAACACCGAGGGGATGTATTCGGGGGTCGAGTGGACCAACCCACCGGCCAAGGTGCTCGAGGCGCTTGGTACCCACCCCAAGTTCAAGGCTTTTGCCGACGCGCCCGCCGCGGATCTGGCCATCAGCACCCGAATCTTTACCCGTATCGCCTGCCAGCGGATCCTGCGGGCCGGTTTCGAATACGCCCGCAAGCACGGCTACAAATCGGTCACGGTGTGCGAGAAGCCCAACGTGCTGCGCGAGACCTCGGGGATGATGGAGGAAGAGGCCAAGAAGATACAGACCGACTTCCCCGAGATCGAGCTCTGGTCGACCAACATCGACGCCCAGATGATGTGGCTGACCAAGAACCCGGAGAGCTATGGCGTGATCGTGGCGGGCAACCTCTTTGGCGACATCGTCTCCGACGCCTTTGCCGGGCTGGTCGGCGGCCTGGGTTTTGCCGCCTCGGGGAACATCGGCGAGGAGGTGGCGGTCTTCGAGCCCACCCATGGCTCGGCCCCCAAGTACGCCGAGCTGGATCCACCGATCGTCAACCCCATCGCCATGATCCTCGCCGCCGCCATGCTGTTGGATCACATCGGCGAGACCGACAAGGCGGCCCGGGTGCGCGATGCCGTGGCCGCCGTCGTCCAGGAGGGCACGGTTAGGCCCTACGACATGATGAAGGTGCCCGGTGGAGCGGATGCCATCGCCAAGGGTGCGGCGACCACCGGACAGGTCACCGACGCCATCATCGAGAAGCTGTGAGATGAAACTGCGCAAGAAAACCGACGAGGCCTCCTCCACCGGCACGGCCGGTCGCCGTGGGGAGCGTGTGCGCTCGGACCTCTGGGTCGAGGTCGAGCTGCACGGGAAGGGCGGCATCCAACTGGAGCTCTCTTCCAGGGTCGAGCCCTACTACGGCGACTCGATCCGCCAACAGGTCACCGCGGCGATGTCGACATTGGGGGTCGCGCACGCCCGCGTTGCCATCGAGGATGCCGGTGCTCTGCCCTTTGTCATCGCCGCCCGGGTCGAGGCCGCGGTGCGCGCCGCCGGTCACCAGCCGGCGACCCCGTTGCTCCCGGAGCGCACCGTCGAACCGGATCCCTCGACCCGCGATCGGTTACGCCGCTCGCGGCTCTATCTGCCCGGCAACGAGCCCAAGTTCTTTATCAATGCCGGGCTCCACGGACCCGATGCCATCATCCTCGACCTCGAGGATTCGGTGGCCGCCGAGGCCAAGATGGACGCCCGGCTGCTGGTACGCAACGCCCTGCGGGTGGTCGACTTTCACGGCGCCGAGCGGATGGTGCGGATCAACCAGCTGCCTCTCGGCTTCGAGGACCTGGCCGAGATCGTGCCCCAGCACCCCGAGCTGATCCTGATCCCCAAGGTCGAGCGACCCGATCAGGTGCGCGAGGTCGACGCCATCATCGCCGAGGCCCTCGGCGGCAGCGAGCGACCGCTCTGGCTGATGCCGATCCTGGAGTCGGCGCTGGGTATCGAGCACGCCTTCGACATCGCCCGCGCCAGCGACCGGGTGGCGGCGCTTACCATCGGGCTCGAGGACTACAGCGCTGACATCGGTGTACCCCGGTCGGCGGACGGCATCGAGTCGAATTACGCCCGCCGGCGGACGGTGAATGCCGCCAAGGCCGCGCGGGTCCAGGCCATCGACTCGGTCTACAGCGACGTGGACAACGTCGAGGGGCTCGAGAAATGGTGTCTGGATTCGAAGCGGATCGGTTTCGAGGGGATGGGTTGTCTCCACCCGCGGCAGATCGAAGTCATCCACGAGGCCTACAACCCGACGACCCCCGAGATAGAAAAGGCGCTCCGGATCGTCGCCGCCTTCGAGAAGGCGGAGGCCGAGGGGCTGGCCGTCGTCAGCCTGGGCTCGAAAATGATCGATCCACCGGTGGTCAAACAGGCCCAGCGACTGGTCGAGCAGGCCCGCAAGCTCGGCATCCTCTCCGAAGACCAATCCGCAACCGAGGCCAAGAGATGAAAAAGGACGCCAAGCTGGTCAAGAACGCCCTTGGACGGCGGGTGCCGACGATCGTCAACGGTCTCGAGCAGACCCCATACAAGGGAGTGGGCCGGTACGAGCCCGAGGGTCGCAAACAGGCACCCCCGATCCGCAGCTGCCGGGACTACCCGGCCGATGGCGACAAGCGGGTGTCGAGCCTCGAGG
The DNA here is from genome assembly GCA_049678185.1 of Thermoanaerobaculia bacterium. Taxonomy (GTDB): domain Bacteria; phylum Acidobacteriota; class Thermoanaerobaculia; order Multivoradales; family JAHEKO01; genus M0029. Next base: position 1,765 of record JBAUDS010000334.1, on the reverse strand, counting down.
AGGCGCTGAAGAAATGCGGCCTCCGGGACGGCATGGTGATCTCCAGCCACCACCACTTTCGCAACGGCGACCGGGTGGCCCTCAGGGTGCTCGAAACCGCCGCCAAGATGGGGGCCAAGGATCTGATGTGGTTCCCCTCGGCCTCCTTCCCCTGCCACGAGCCGGTCATCGATCTCATGGACAAGGGAGTGGTGCATCACATCGAAGGGAGCATGAACGGCCCCCTGGGCCGCTACTGCTCGCACGGCAAGATGCGCGGCATGGGGGTGCTCCGCTCCCACGGCGGCCGGTGGCAGGCGATCCAGGATGGCGAGGTCAAGATCGACATCGCCATCATCGCCGCTCCCACCGCCGACCCCTTTGGCAACTGCGACGGCTCGCACGGGCCATCGGCCTGTGGCTCGTTGGGGTTTGCGCTGGCCGACTCGATCTACGCCGAGAACGTCATCGTGGTGACCGACAACGTGGTGCCATTCCCGTGTATCCCCTGGCAGATCCAGGGGAACAACGTCGACTACGTGGTCGAGGTTGACAGCGTCGGTGACCCCTCGAAGATCGTTTCCGGCACTACCGTCATCACCCGCAGCCCCGACCGGCAGCGGATCGCCCGGCAGGTCGCCCAGCTGGTTGGTGACAGCGGCATCATGCGCGACGGCTTCTCCTTCCAGGCCGGTGCCGGCGGTATCGCGCTGGCCTTTGTCACTTATCTGAGCGAGATGATGCGCGAGGCCGGGGTCAAGGCGCGGTTTGTCCGCGGCGGCTCCACCAAATACCTGGTCGAGATGCTGGAGACGGGACTCACCGACTACATCCTGGATGGTCAGACCTTCGACCTCGACGGGGTGCGCTCGATCGCCGACGATCCCCGGCACGTTCCCACCTCGCCCTTCACCTCCTACAACTTCCACGGCAAGGGGAACTTCGCCTCGATGGTGGATGCGGTGGTCCTCGGCGCCACCGAAGTCGATGTCGACTTCAACGCCAACGTCAACACCCATTCGGACGGGCTGCTGCTCCACGGCATCGGCGGCTGGCAGAACTGTCTGACCTCCGGCTGCACGATCCTGGCGGTGCCCTCCTTCCGCGACCGGATCCCGGTCATTGTCGACGAGGTGACGACGGTCACCGGACCCGGTGAGCTGATCGATGTCATCGCTACCGAGCGGGGGATCGCCATCAACCCCCGACGCCAGGACCTGCTCGATGCCCTCGCGGGCTCGAATCTCCCCATCCGCCCCATCGAGGAGATCAAAGAAGAGGTGGAGGGGTTCTGCGGCGGTCCACCGCAGCGGGCCAGGTTCACCGACAAGCCGGTAGCGGTCGTCAAGTGGGTCGATGGCACCGTGATCGACACGGTCTTCCAGGTCGAGGATGACTGAGATGGCGATCCCGAAGCCATTGTCCCCCGACCAGCTCTTCCGCAAGTGTGATTTCGGGGAGCTCGCCTTCGACACCACCCACGACCTGGAACCGCTGGAGGGTTTGTTGGGCCAGCCCCGGGCCGTCGCCGCGGTCGAGTTCGGGATCGGGATCGAGCGCGACGGCTACAACATTTTTGCCTTTGGTCCTCCCGGCACCGGCAAACACACCGCGGTCCTGCAGTATCTCGAGCGCAAGGCCGCCGGTAACGAGACACCCTCCGACATCTGTTACGTCAACAACTTCGAGGAGTCGCACCGGCCCAAGTTGCTCCAACCGCCGGCGGGTCGTGGCAGCGAGCTGCGCCGGGCGATGGAGCGTCTGGTCGACGAGCTCACCACCGCGT
>JBAUDS010000333.1:0-5294 GCA_049678185.1 Thermoanaerobaculia bacterium | reverse complement strand
ATCTCCTCCAGATAGACCCGAATCGGCTTTTTGCGATCGCCGGCCCGGATACTGAAAAATACGATCGCACCCAGGGCGAGGAGCACTGCAATCACGATGATGACGCGTTTCAACACTGGTCTCCCTCTATCGTGTAGTAGCTGACCGGAGCAGCCTTCGGGCCTAGCCCGCGATCGACGCCCAGCCTACCTTGGCCAGGACGTAGACAACCCAGAGCAGGACGACGGTCACCCCGGCCGCCGTCTTCGAAACGCGACCGACGATGCTGTAGCCGATGGTCAACAGGACCAGCGTCCAGATGGTGAAGAGATCGATACTCGACAGCAGAGCGGTGAGTGCTGGACCGGAATCTTCGGGTGCTAGAGCACCGAGGTTGGAGAAGAGCACCCCGCGTTGACTCTCTTCGAGGCCGATCGTCCCCCGGCTGTAGATCACCGGCAGGCTGAGTAGCGAAGAGACCGCAGTGGGCATCAGGCTGTGGAGCGTTACCGACAGGCTGGTCTGGTAGCTGAATTCTCCACCCAGGAGCTTGAACACCACCCAGAGGATCAGCGCGAAGACGAACATGGCCAAAGGTGCGATGACCAGTACGCCGACCATGGCACCCAGCCAGCCAAACCGCTCGACCATCTCGGTCGCCCGCTCGAGTTCTTCGTCCGAGGCCTGTTGGCCACGGTCGGCCATGCTCTGGCTAATCACTTCGGCCATGTCCAGCTTTTGGAAAACCAGATAGCCGACTGCCGTCCCCAGCAGCACCAGAACCACCAGCGCCACCACCCAGGTGGGGCGCTCGGCGATCGAACGAAATGTCTTTTCAGGGCTGATCAGGACACCGATCAGCCGACCGAGGCTCGAGTCCTCCATCCGGTCCCCCTTTCCGAAGGACCCTATTCTCCCACGATTTCGACGCCGCTCTCGTCGATCAGCCGACCGATCGATTGATAGTGGAGGGCCAGAGCCCGCCGGTAGGTGGCCACCGCCGAGACAAAGACGCTGCGGGCGCCGATGAGATCTTCCTGGATCTGAAGCACCTGAAAACTGGTCGACATACCGTTGTCGTAGCGCTTTTTCTCGGCCTCGTAGTTCCTCTCTTCAAGCCGTTGCGAGACCCGCGCCGACTCGATGCCTTCGGCGGAAGCATCCAGCGCCCTGATCACGCGTCTCACTTCGGTGCTGACCGCCAGCTCAAGGTCGTCGAGCTCGTACATCCCTCGCTCCAACGCCAGATCGGCGATGGCGACGTTGGCCTTGGCAAAGCGGTTCTGGATGGGATAGGCGAAATTCAACGCCACCCGCCAACCATCGAAGTCGGCATTGAGTATCTGATCGATGGCATCACCGTAGTCACCATCCTGGGTGCCGAGGATCTCTCCGCTCAAGAAGTCGCGATCGGTCACGTCACCACCCAGGCCGTTGAGACCATAAGTGGCGGTCAGGTCCAAGCGGGGCTTCTTTTGATTGCGAAAGTAGCGGGTGTCGAGCTCCTGGTTGCTGATCGACAGCTTCTTGGCGCGGACCTCGGGTCGCTCCTCGAGGGCGGTGGCGATGGAGGCGTCGACATTCACCTTCAGAGCGGGCAAGAAAGGGTCGGTGGTGGGATCGATGGGGGCTGTCCACTCTAGATCGCTCTTTAGGTTGAGGAGCTGCCGCAGAACATCCATGCGGTCACCTACCCGAGCCTGAGCACGGATGATCTCGAGCTCGCGATTAGCGACCCCGGCCTCGCTCTGCACGAGCTCCAAAGGCGCCAGGGTGCCCACTTCGACCCGGATCTTGTTCTGCTCGTGAAGCTGCAAGGCCAACTCCAGGCTCTCCTCCGCCACCCCGAGCTGGGCCTCTGCTTCGGCCAGATTCCAATAGGCCTCCTCGACAAGCAGGATGATGCCGGTCACCTGGCGCTCGAAGTTCTCCCGGCTGATGCTGTAGTTGGTGCGGGCGATGGTGATGTTGCGGTTGGTGGCCATCTTGCCCAGGTTTCTCAGCAACGGTTGGCTGAAGGTCACGTCCGTATCGATCTGGTAGCTCGGATTCAAAGTGGCAAAGAGGGAGTTGGTTTCCTGCTTCCGGTTCCGCCAGTCCCCTCTCAGGGTCCCACCGGTGGCCACCAACTGGCTGATGCCAAAGTTCCAGTTTTTCTGGGAGAATTCCTGGACCGGCGCACCCGACAGATTGGAGGCAGTCGGAGAGGTGTCCTCCATTGAGTCCAGGTCCACCGTGGAGAAGGCGTCGTAGACTCCCCGATTCTGCAGGATCCGATAGTCGGCTTCGTGTTGCGAGAAGCGCTCGACAACGAGCGTGAGGTTGCGCTCGAGCGCGATGGCTTTCGCCTCCTCGAGGCTCAGCTTGATCGTGCCGTCTTCAATGTTGAGAGCCGGGCTGCCGCTCAGATCGGGGAGCTCGGCGCTTACCTGGACTGAGTCCTCAGCCGCTACCAGCGGCATCACACATCCCAAACAGAGCACCATAGCAATTGCTTTCGAGAAGGCTCGCTTCGCTTTCGATTCATGCATCATGACTGGATCCCTCACCACCAAAAGTGTTGGTTGTACAGCAGTTTCCAGGACGGCTCTACCTCCGTCCCTCTCTGCTACGTTCTTCGCTTCAAAAAGTTCCACCTGCCGAGAGACCGACCCCTACCGGCTCGAGCTCTCCCGGATAATGACAGGCCACCTGTCGACCATCCGCCGACTCCGTCAGCGGCGGCTCCTCCTCACGACAGCGATCCTTGGCAATCGGGCAACGGGGATGAAAAGGACATCCCGGTGGAGGGCTCAGGGGGCTGGGGGGCTCACCCGCCAAAAGTATCCGATCCCGGCGCCGGTTCGGGTCCGCCACCGGCACGGCCGACAGCAGGCTCACCGTGTAGGGATGCTGTGGTGCCGCGAAAATATCCTGGGTAGCCCCGAGCTCGACAATTCTTCCCAGGTACATCACGCCAACCCGGTCGGCGGTCTGCTCCACCACCGCCAGGTCGTGGGCGATGAAGATCATGGTCAGTCCAAACCGGTTTTGTAGATCGACCAGCAGATTGATGATCTGGGCTCGCACCGACACGTCGAGAGCCGAGACCGGCTCATCGGCGACAAGCAGGGATGGCTCCGGCGCCAGGGCCCGGGCAATGCCGATGCGCTGTCTCTGTCCACCCGAGAACTCGTGGGGGAACCGCCTCCCGGCGTCCTTGGTCAACCCAACCAGCGTCAACAGCTCTTCGATCCTCTCCGCCCGCTCTGATTCGGGAACCGTGTCGTGCACCTCGAGGGGCTCGCTGAGGATGCTGTGGACCCGCATCCGCGGGTTGAGAGAGCCATAGGGGTCTTGAAAGACGACCTGGAAGTGCCTTCTCCGCCGACGCAGCTCGCCGGGTGGAAGCGCCAGCAAATCCTCGCCCTGAAAGCGCACGACACCCGCCGTCGGCTCCTCGAGCCGCAGCACACACCGTCCAAACGTTGTCTTGCCGCTGCCCGACTCCCCCACCAGGGCAAAACACTCGCCCGAGGCGAGATCGAGGCTAACGCCGTCGAGGGCTTTTACCTGGCCGGTGACCCGCTGCAGCAGACCACGGCGCACCGGATAGTACTTGCGCAGGTCACGGACCTCGAGCAGAGTGGTCAAGAGGCCTCCGACCGGCTGGCGGGCAGGCCATGCAGAAAACAGCGAGCCCGGTGTCCGGGTGACAGCGGATAGACGTCGGGGTTCTCGTGCGCGCACACCTCCATGACTTCGCTACAACGGGGGTGAAAAGCGCAGCCGGTGGGAAGCCGCTCCATCTCCGGGACCTGTCCGGGGACGGTGGCTAGCTCGCCGCGTGCCGCTGGCCGGCCGAGAGCCGGGGCCGCTGCCAACAGACCACGGGTATAGGGATGGGCCGGCGCCGAGAAGAGGGTCTCGACCGGTGCCTCCTCGACCACCTGGCCGGCGTACATGACGATCACGCGGGTGCAGGTTTCGGCCACCACCGCCAGATCATGGGTGATCAGCAGCACCGCCAATCCCAGCTCCTGGCGAAGCTGCTCCAGCAAATCGAGGATCTGGGCCTGGATGGTGACATCGAGGGCCGTGGTCGGCTCGTCGGCAATCAGTAGATCGGGGTTGGAGGCCAGCGCGATGGCGATCATCACCCGCTGTCGCTGCCCGCCGGAGAGTTGATGGGGGTAGTCCTTGAGCCGTTGACGGGCCGCCGGGATGGCGACGAGATCCAACAGCCTCTCGGCTTCCAACCGGGCCTCCCGCTTCGAGACACGGCGATGCACACGCACGGCCTCGGTGATCTGGAAGCCGACGGTAAACACCGGGTTCAGAGCCGTCATCGGCTCCTGAAAGATCATCCCGATACGCGCCCCTCTCACCAAGCGCATCCTCGGATCTGCTAGACCCAGGAGATCCTCGCCGGAGAGCAGGACTCGACCACCGGTGATCCGCCCTGGGTCCGGGATCAGACGCAGCATGGCGAGGGCCGTCATGCTCTTGCCGGAGCCGGATTCCCCCACCAGGCCGACAAACTCACCCTCATCCACACTCAGGGACACGCCTCTGACGACCGGCACCCAGCGGTTACCGACCGGGAACGAGACCGAGAGACCATCGACGGCGAGAAGCGTTTCCATATTAAAGCCGGGTCAGAAGCGGTTTGCCAGCTCGAGCAACCAGGCCGAGGTCAGCGCGACGCCATAACCGGTTGCTCCTTTGCTTCCCTTTTGGTCGCCGGCAACGTAGGCCGTACCGGCGATGTCGAGGTGGGCCCAGCGCTCGGTCTTGCCCACAAACTGGGACAGAAAGGCCGCCGCGGTGTTGGCACCCCCCCAGCGGCCGGCGACGTTGCGTAGATCGGCATGAGTACCCTTCATCTCCTCGCGGTATTCGGGCCACAGCGGCATCCGCCAGAGCCGTTCATTCGAGTCCTCGGCCGCATCGAGAAGCTCCGCCGCCAGATAGTCGTCGGGGGTGTAGAGCGAGGCCGCGTGGTGCCCCAGGGCGACCACCGAGGCGCCGGTCAGGGTCGAGTACTCCAACAACGTGCCCGGGTTCTCCTCGGCCGCCCAGGCGAGCGCGTCGGCCAGAATCATCCGCCCCTCGGCGTCGGTATTCAGCACCTCGACCGTCTTGCCGTTGTAGCAGCGCACGATGTCCCCAGGCCGGTAGGACAACCCGTCGGGCATGTTCTCCGCCAGCGGCAGATAGGCCCGGAAGCGGAAAGGAAGATCGAGATCGGCAGCAGCCTGGGCGATTCCCAGAACCGTGCAGGCCCCCGCCTTGTCGTACTTCATCTCCTCCATGCCAGCGGCCGGCTTGATCGA
>JBAUDS010000332.1:0-2518 GCA_049678185.1 Thermoanaerobaculia bacterium | reverse complement strand
GGGTTTCGCCGACGGCCTCGGAGTGGAACAGGGGCTGCTTCAGCGTCACCTCGTGGAGATCGCCGATGACATCGAGCGCGACATCCGCGTTCGGGAGTACTCGGCGGTCGCGAGTTAGCTGTAGTTCCAGCTGATATACGTCCTTGTGGGTCGATGATGGAGTCGACCCCACGGGGAGACCGGCGGCGGACTAGGCGGCAGATGACCGTTGGCGCTAGATGCCGGCCCCCGACCCTCGGCCCTGAACGGTGATCGGGATCCAGCGGCAGACATGAGACCGGTGATGGGACCCATCAGCTGACGTCGACCGGGTGGTGCGGGCACCCCTGGGTGTCGGAAGGAGGACATCCGATGATCACGGTGGGTATCGATATCGGGGGCAGGATGCACGCGGTGGCCCGCTGCCGAGAGGGAGCGGCGAAGGCCGACCGGGAGATCCTTCGGGTAAGCCAGGACCGGGCCGGCTTCGATCGCCTCGACACCTGGCTCGCACGGCAGGACGACTCGGTCGGATCGGTGACCATGGAATCCTCGGGCCACTACTGGATGGCGCTGGCCTCACACCTGCGCCACGGGGCGGTCCCGGTCGCACTGGTCAACCCGCTGCGCGCGAAGTACTTTGCCAAGAGCCGGATGAACCGGACGAAGTCCGACCCGGCCGATGCGAGGAGCCTCGCGCTGATGGCCATGCACGACCAGCCCGTCGTCCGTGATCCGCTCGTCGGTGTGGAGTTGCGCCAGGCGGCTCGCTTCGCGATGACCCTGGTGACCGAGCAGGCCCGCGTCTGCCAGCGCCTTGTCAGGCTCGTGGAGCTGGGCTTCCCTGAGCTCGGGCAGCTCTTCGACGACCCCGCCTGTCGCACGGCCCGGGAGGTGTTGCGACTGGCACCGACCGCCGCTGCTGCGAGACGACGACGGACGAGCACCCTCGCCGAGGCCAACGCGGGCCCGGGACATCGACGTCTCGGGGAGACGAAGGCCGAGCGACTCAAGGCGGCCGCCGCCACGAGCATCGCGGTCTCGGAGCTCGACACCGAGGTCGCCTTCGAGGTCGGGCTGCTGCTCGACCAGTACGACCTGCTGGAGCGCCACATCGGCGAAGCCGAGGGGCATGTCGCGTCGTTGCTCGATGGTGAGCTGGCCCGACGCCTGCAGACCATCCCGGGCGTGGGTCCCTCGAGCTGTGCTGCGCTCATCGCCGAGATCGGCGACATCTGGCGCTTCGACGATGTCGACGAGCTCCATGCCTATGCCGGGGTCCACCCTGCCGAGCGCAGCTCGGGGACCAAAGGGGCGAACCCCGAGACCTCCTGGCACATGTCGAAGGCCGGCAACTCGCACCTGCGAGCCGCGGCCTACCGCATGGCCGTGGTGGGTGTCCAGCACAACCCGGTCATCAAGGCCCACTACGAGCGCAAGCGGGCCGCCGGCAAGAGCAAGATGAACGCCCTCGGCCACTGCATGGCGAAGGCGCTCAGTCTCGTCTGGGGTGTCTGGCGCAACGGCCAGGACTTCGACCCCGACTGGGGGTCACGGACTTGACAAGACCCTATGGGATCTAGCGCACCCCACAGGAGTTGCCGCCTCAAGCAGGGTGGTCGGCATCAGGTCGCGCGCCCCGGAAGCCGCCTCTTCGCCCGGTACGCAGGCCCCGGCGCCCAGTGGCATGGCTCTGGCGCCCAGCGGCAAGGTCTTGGCGCCCATCCTTGCACCGGGCGCATGAGCGAACGGCCCGATGGGACCGCCCGGCCATCTGCTCGGTCGTTGGATGCATCTGGTGCACGAAGCGGCCGATCTGCCGCCTATCGAGTCATGCGCTGCGGCGGATGGCGGGGTTCCGAAGGAAGCTTGGTTCGCTCGGTCACCCGGTGCAAGCACCAGCGGTGGTCACCCGGTGCAAGCATCGGCGGCGGGCACGGACGGTGCAGGTATCGGCGGCGGGCACGGACGGTTCACGTCAACCAACCCCGTGAGCTGCACCTAGCCGATCTGCGTGATGGCCACTCCCAGGGCCTTGCGGAAGGTCCGGCCCGTGATGCGTCGCCACAACGGTCGGAAGCTGCGCCGCAGCCGCTCCACATCTGCCTCACTCGAGTCCAGGTACAGCCCGACGGCTTCGCGCGACGTGGCCGGCAGTTGCGGGGCGTTGAGGTTGAGCCATTCGCGAGTCGCGGTGGCCGCGACATCGGCATCGTTCATCAGGCCCAGGTGGTCCTGCATCTCAGTGATCTGGGCGATGAGCCCCCGTGAGTTCACTGGCAACACCTCGGAGAAGTACTCCAGCGTGTAGCGCAGCCGCTTGGTCTCGATGCGGAGGGCATGCAGCGTGGGCACGTCGGCCCAGGTGATGATGGTCTGGTAGGCACGCACGTGCTCGTAGGCCGCCAGGATGCGTGACCCGGCCGTGTCTCGCACCAGGCTGGGCTGTCCCAGTGGCTTCAGGATCTCTCCGACTCCGCGAGACTCGGTGAAATCCAGGTAGTCGTCGACGAAGTCGCGATACGGCTTGGAGTCGAGC
>JBAUDS010000331.1:0-5346 GCA_049678185.1 Thermoanaerobaculia bacterium | reverse complement strand
GCCTTGGGATTGGCACCCCAGACGACGATACAGCGCGAGTGGACAAAGTCCTCGAACGCCACCCCCGGCATCTTGCCGTACATCCCCAGCGCCACTTCGGTGGTGGGAACGGCACAGATCGTCTTCTCCAGACGCGAGGCGCCCAGCCGCGAAAAGAAGAGGGCGTCCAGCAGCCCATCGCTCACCAGCCCATTGGAGCCGCCGTAGTGGTAGGGCAGGATGGCCTCACCACCCCAGCGGTCGCGGATCTCTCCGAGACGGTCGCAGATCTCGGCGATGGCGTCGTCCCAGGAGATGCGCTCGAATCGGCGCTCGCCCTTGGCACCGACCCGGCGCAGTGGATGGAGCAGGCGCTCGGGGTGATAGACGCGATCGGCAAAGCCCGCCACCTTGCCGCAGATGAAACCGTTGGTGTCGGGGTGATCTTGACTCCCACCGATTCTCTCGATCCGTCCCTCGCGCACCTCCACCTCCAGGGCACAGGCATCGGGACAGTCGAGAACACAGGTTGTTCGGTGAATCTCGCTAGTCATCGCCGGGTCTTGCAGAGTGGCGGTCGTGGACCGAGTCTATGCCAACGGCGAGTCTGGCTTGCCTGGCAGTTGGCCTTTGGACCCCGATTGCGATAGAAGAGACGCCCGTGAAAGCCCTCAGCAGTCTCCGTGTCGTGCTCGAGATGATCAAGTTCGAGCACACCATCTTCGCCCTCCCGTTTGCCTTGATGGGGATGATGTTGGCCACCGCAGGCTGGCCCCAGTGGCGCACCGTGGGCTGGATCGTGGTGGCGATGGTGGGCGCGCGCAGCGCCGCGATGAGCTTCAATCGACTCGCCGACCACGATCTCGACGCCCGCAATCCCCGCACCCAGGACAGAGCACTGCCGGCCCGGCTCGTCTCCGGCCGTTTCGTCGCCCTGTTCGTAGCCGGCAGTTGTGCCTTGCTGGTGCTGGCCGCCTCGCGTCTGAACCCGCTGGCGCTCAAGCTCTCACCGTTAGCCCTGCTGATCCTCCTGGGGTACTCGTACACCAAGCGCTTCACCTCCTTTTCCCACTTCTTCCTCGGTCTGGCCCTGGCCGGCGCTCCCCTCGGCGGTTGGATCGCCGTGAGCGGAGACGTCACTCCGACGCCGCTGATCGTGGCGGCGGCGGTGCTCCTCTGGGTGGCCGGGTTCGACGTCCTCTACGCTCTCCAGGATCTGGAGTTCGATCAGCGAGCAGGCCTTCATTCCATACCGGTCCGCTGGGGCGAGGCGGGAGCTCTGGCGATCTCCGCCCTCCTTCATCTGGGGATGCTTCTCCTGCTGGCCTGGCTGCCGGCAATCTACCCCCCCGGGCTCGGCTCGGCCTACTGGGTCGGTCTCGCCGGCTGTGTAGCTCTGCTCACCTATCAGCACTGGGTCGTTCGACCCGGGGAGCTTTCGCGGCTCAACGCGGCGTTCTTCCAGGCGAATGGGATATTGGCGGTGTGGCTGTTTGCGGCCACGGCAGTGGATCTGTTGTTCTAGGTCTTTTCGGTCCCCCTCCTACTGTTATACTCTCCCCTCCTCCCGGTAGACTCCGAAATCGATGGACGATCCGATTCAGCCCGAGCGGTTCCCTCGATCGCTCCATGACCTGGCGGTCAAGGTGCGCGACGGCAGCCGTCTCGACGAAGAGGACGCTCTCCTCTGCTTTACGACCCCGCACGTTCTTCACCTCGGCCGACTGGCGGATGCCGTGCGGCGAAACAGACATGGCAACATCGTCTACTTCAACGTCAACCGGCACATCAATCCCACCAACATCTGTGTCTACACCTACAACTGCAAATTCTGCAGCTTTGCGGCGCTGCCCGGTGAGGATCATGCCTGGCAGATGAGTCACGAGGAGGTCTACCGGCACGCTGCCGAGCAGGGGGGCAACGAGGTCACCGAGTTCCACATCGTCGGCGGGCTCCACCCCGAGCTCTCGCTCGATTGGTACCTGGAGATGATGCGGGGTCTGAAAGCTCGTTTCCCCGCTGTCCACCTCAAGGCATTTACCGCCATCGAGATCGGCTGGTTCGCCAAGCAGGAGAAGCTCTCGATCGAAGAGGTACTGCTGCGTCTGCGGGAAGCCGGTCTCGGATCGCTGCCCGGCGGTGGGGCGGAGATCTTCCACCCCGAGGTGCGGGCCGTCATCTGTGACGGCAAGCTCGACGCCGACGAGTGGCTCGAAGTGCACCGGACCGCCCACCGACTGGGCATCCACAGCAACTGCACCATGCTCTACGGTCACGTCGAAAAGCCCGCACACCGGGTGGACCACCTGATGAAGCTGCGAGCGCTCCAGGACGACACCGGGGGCTTCAATGCCTTCATCCCCCTCGCCTATCACCCGGAGAACAACTATCTGGGACTCAAGTACCACACCACCGGCACCGAGGATCTTCGAATCATCGCCACCTCCCGTCTGGTTCTCGACAACATCGATCACATCAAGGCCTACTGGATCATGCTGACCGCCAAGCTGGCGCAGGTCGCACTGGGCTTTGGCGCCGACGATATCGACGGCACGGTGGTAGAGGAGACCATCTACCACATGGCTGGCGCCCAGTCGGAGCAGCACTTGAGCCGCTCGGAGCTCGAGCGGATCGTGCGCGAGGCGGGCCTTGTCCCGGTCGAGCGCGATACCCTCTATCAACCCATCGATCGAGCGGCCGTCCCGGTCTGACAAACGTGAAAACCGGCGAATCCCTACCCGTCCACTACCTAGCCGTCGATGGTCCCATCGGTGCCGGCAAGACGACGCTGGTCGAGATGCTGGCCAGGCGCTTCGAAGGGGTGAAGATCCTCGAGGATGTCAACAACCCCTTCCTCCCCGACTTCTACCGCGATCGGCCCGGCGCCGCGTTTCAGACCGAGCTCTACTTTCTTCTCTCCCGCTTCAAGCAGCAGCAGGACATCTTCCAGCGGGAGCTCTTCGACCGTCTGCTCGTCGCCGACTACACCTTCCCCAAGAATCGGATCTTTGCCTATCTCAATCTCTCCGACGACGAGCTGATGCTTTTCGACAAGCTCTACACCCTGCTCGAGCCGCAGATCGCCGTTCCCGATCTGGTTCTTTACCTGGTGGCCGATCTACCGACCTGTATGCGCCGTATCAACACCCGGGAGCGTTCTTTCGAGAAGAGCATCTCGGAGGACTACATGTCGGAGTTGATTGATGCGTACCATCACTACTACCATTACTACAACCGGTCGCCACTGTTGGTGGTGGACACACGCAACCTCAACATCGTGGAGCGGCCGGAGGACTTCGAGGAGCTGGTCAAACAGCTGTCGAAGCCGATAAAGGGCAAGGAGTATTACGTCCCGCTTGGATCTCGCTGAGGCGAGACCGAGACGGAAGACCTCGGCCTCCGGGCCGACCGGTAGAACCGGCCTCTGAAGGGCTCGATCCCCGACACCGGGGACGGGCACCTGAATCCCAGAGCTCGACAATTCTGCCGGCGGTTTTCGGCGCGCCAGCAGACCCTTCCGTCATCACCAGGCGGAAGGGTTTCTTGCTTTTGGAGCAGAAGACTGCCGAACGGAGGTCAACGATGAGTGACAACAAGAACAAACCCATCACCGTGCCTTGGGTTGCCGGGGCCCCTGGTCGAGGCGAGCGGCTCGTCATGATGACGGCCTACGACTATCCCCAGGCCCGGTTGGTAGATGACGCCGGGATCGACATCGCGCTGGTGGGCGACTCGCTGGCGATGGTCGTCCTCGGCCACGAGGACACACTGTCGGTCACCGTCGACGAGATGCTCCACCATGTGAAGGCGGTCCGCCGCGGTCTCGAGCGGGCTCTGCTGGTGGCCGACATGCCCTACGGCTCGTTCCATCTCGGCATCCACGAGACGGTCGCCAACGCGCTTCGTTTTGTCAAAGAGGGCGGGGCGCAGGCGGTCAAGATCGAGGGTCACCGACCGGAGCTGGTCGACGCCCTCACCGCCGCCGAGATCCCGGTCATGGCCCACCTGGGTCTCACCCCGCAGTCGGTACACCGCTTTGGCGGCTTTCGAGTCCAGGGACGCGGGCGGGAGGCGCGAGCAGGGCTGCTGGCGGCGGCCCGTGAGCTCGAGGCGGCCGGCGCCTTCTCGCTGGTGCTGGAGTGTGTCCCGCGGGAGCTGGCCGGCGAGGTCAGTTCAGCCGTCGAGATTCCCACTATCGGCATCGGTGCGGGGTCCGAGTGCGATGGGCAGGTGCTGGTGTTGCACGATCTGCTGGGTCTCGAGGAGCGGCTGTCGCCGCGGTTTGTCCGCCGCTATGCCGAGCTTGGCCAGGTCGCCCGCGAGGCGCTGGAGCGGTTTGCCGCCGACGTCCGCGAGGGTCGCTTCCCCACCCTCGACGAGAGCTACGAGGACCCGAGCCGCCCGTCCCACGAGGGGGTCAGCCGTCTCTATGGATAGGGGGCCGATGGGCGTCGTTGCCTGGGCGCTTTTCGTGGCCCGCGGCTTGACGGCGGCCGCTTTGGACGTCCAGGCGGCAGTACGGATGGAATGATGTTGACGGTCGAATCAGAAATGGAATTGCGCCAGCAGGCTCGCGCCTGGCGTGGGGAGGGGCTCACCATCGGTTTTGTGCCCACGATGGGTGCGCTTCACGTAGGGCACCTGGCATTGGTGCGAAGGGCACGGGAGTTGGCCGATCGAGTAGTGGTCTCCATCTTTGTCAACCCGACTCAGTTTGGGCCTGGTGAGGACTTCGAGGAGTATCCCCGACCCGCTGGACGGGATGCCGAGCTGCTCGCGGTTGAGGGCTGCGATCTGTTGTTCCTCCCCGCGGTGTCGCTGATGTACCCCGGAGGGCACAGCACCTTTGTGGATCCCTCCGGGCCCGCCGAGGGTCTCGAAGGGGATCACCGGCCGGGGCATTTTCGTGGGGTGGCTACCGTCGTCACCCAGCTCTTCAACCTGGTCCAGCCGGATCTCGCGATCTTTGGCGAGAAGGATGCCCAGCAGCTGGCGGTGATCCGTCGGCTGGTAGACGATCTGCACCTGCCGGTCGAGATCGTCGGTCATCCGACTGTGCGGGAGGAGGACGGGTTGGCTCTCTCTTCGCGCAATGCGTATCTGTCGGCCGACGAGCGCCGGGCCGCCATGGTTCTCCACCGGGCACTTCTTGAAGGCGCCCGGCTCATCGACCGGGGTGAGCGCTCCGCCGCGAGCATTCGTACCGCCATGCGGCACCTCATCGAGGCCGAGCCCCTTGCCGGCATCGACTATGCCGAGGTCGTCGACGGCCACACATTTCAACCGATCGAATTCATCCACGGCCATGTTGTGCTGCCGCTCGCGGCCCATATTGGCACCACCCGACTCATCGACAATGTTCAATTG
>JBAUDS010000330.1:0-2924 GCA_049678185.1 Thermoanaerobaculia bacterium | reverse complement strand
CCATTGAACCACCTCCAACCGGGACACGTCCGAATATCATACTTGGGTTCTGATGTGGCTGGCGTCAATCCAACAACCGCGGCTCATTCGCCCGCATCGACATCCAGCCGGCATCTCACCCACCCGTCGTCGGAGGGCCCCTCGATCGCGACCGCCTCGATGATCCGCACCTGCGCTTGGTCGATGCTGTGGCCGTCGACCAGGAATGCCTGCACCGCCTCAGCGCGGGCGGCGGCCAGAGCCTCGAATTCGGCCGCATCCACCGGCTGCGCATCGATCAGCGCAGCCTGCAGGTCACGGTAGTAGGTAGTTTCGTCCAGGACCTGCCCGCCCGTATCCTCGTCAGTCGTCATGTTCCTGGCCCGCAACTCGTCGAGAGGCGCGGCAGAGCCGCTTTTCCGGTACAGTTCTTCCAGCAGGTCCAGGGATACAGCGCGCTCCGCGACGGCCGCTTTGAAGGCAGCTTCCTTGAGGGCCATCCGGTCCGCCGCCGGATCCCACGCCCCCTCGACCAGAAGAACGATCTCCGGGCGCTGCCCGATACCGGCGGCGACAACGCCCAGCTTGTCGGCGGCCGTGACCTCGAGCTCGGAGCGGCCGGCCTCGAACTCCACAAAGCCCAGGTCCTCGTCGCCTGACCCGCCGCCGAGATTGCCGAGCAACCGAAAGGGCGACGTGACGAGCCCGCCGACGATCTCTTTCGCGGCCGACCCGATGGCGTTGCCGAGACTGAAGCCGGGGTCGTCGAGATTCCCCTCGATGGGGAACTCGAGGGTGATGAGGCCCTCCTTGTCGGTCAGCAGCGACACCCCGAGCTTGAACGGCAGATTCACAACTCCCTCACCTTCGACCTTGTCGCCCAGCGAGAGACCGTCAGTCACGATCTTGTTGTCACCGACCAGATCCGAGCTGACGATTTCATAGTGGAAGCCGAGGTCGACCTTGCCCTCCTCCATCGGATGGCCGATGTAGCGAACGGACATCGGCGACCCCGGCGGCAGGTCGGCCTGGCGGAGGGCGACCGAGAGGTCGGTGAGCCGCCTCGGGTCGAGGAGATCCATCTCGCCCTCCACGTCCAACATCCCGCCGGACTGCACCGCTCCCTCGATGTCCAACACAGCGCCCGCCGTTGCCGTGGTGGAGAACCCCTTGATGGTGCCGTCCACCGGGTCGAGGGCGAGCGTGAAGGCCGGCTTCAGCGAGCGATCGGTGAAGGCACCGGAGAATCCGTGCAGAGTGATCGTCTCGACCGTCAGCAGAAGCATCGCGGTCTCTTCCTCTCCGTCCGTTGCTTCCGCCTGCGGTTTTTCGTCGTCTCCCTGCTTCGCCTCCGACTGCTCCGAAATCGCGGCCACCACCTCGAGAACGTTGACCTTGCCTTCCTCCGAGATCACGATTTCGACACCGGCGTCATGAATGTCGATGGTCGCGATCTCAAGGGACGTCGGCCTCACGGTCGCATTGATGCCGCCCGTTTCCACGCGCTCCCACTCGAGGACCGTCGATCCGAGCACGGTCTCTGCAACCTCAAAATCGTGGATGGTCATGGAGCCGGTAAAGCTCGCCAATGGCTCCACGCCACCACCGGAGGCCCTGGCCGTTACCGTTGTCTCGATATGCCCCGACCGCAGCTCGATCGGCGCGATGCGCTCGACATACGGTTGCACTCGGGCGATCTGGAGATTCTCAATACCCACCTCGGCCTCGACGTGTATCGGCCCGGTGCCGACAAAACCGTCGGCCCTAGCCGAGCCCTCGCCCAGGAGCGTCGCCGACGCGGTGAGACCCCACTGATGACCGGGTCCGGTGAGGATGTCGGTGAGCGCGAGGTTGGCATCCTCGACCACGAACTCCAACGGCTCGGGGAAAGTCCGATCCTCGATCCGTGCGGTCGCCGCCTTGATCTCGAATCGGTTGAGGCCGATGTCCCACAGGAATGCGTCTTCGACCTCCTTGTAGATCTCGACCGCCTTCTCCTGCGTCTCTTTCGGGACCAGTGCGTCCCACGATGGAGTGCCGTCTGGCCTGATCCATTGGAACGCCTCGGCACCCTCGACGACGATCGCCGAACCGCGCACCCGAGCCTCCGGCCAGGCGACGGTGATATCCGACGTCGTCACCGAGGCGACCTTGAGGACTGTGGCGTTGGCCTTCCCGGCCTTGATCTCGATCCTTTCCACGAGCCAGTCGGCATCGACGATCTTCACGTGTGGGCCGTCCTCGGCGAGGAACACCGAGTAATCGAATCGGCCGCCCGCGATTCCGTCGACGACTTCGAACTGAAAGAACGGCGAAAGGGCCTCCCAGAAGTGTTCGAGGTCGACATGCTCGATGATGACACTGCCGTTGAGGCTGAGCGGCTCGACCACGACATCGCCGTCGATCTCGATCATGCCGCCGCGCTCGAGGCCGATGACGAGGTTGTTTTGACCCTTTCGGTCGGGAATCGTGCTGATGTCGTGCAACTCGAACCGACCAGGTCCAAACTTCCCAAACAGCGGCTCCTCGCGCGCCTGGTCTTCGATGTCGATGCTCGCGCCCGTCACCAGGATGTGCTGCAGCAGTGCCCTCGGCAGGCCGCCCTCCTCCTTCGGCTCCGTCTCCGGCGGCTTCCGCTCCTCGATGTCATCCATCAGCGCGAGGACATTGATGCCGCCGTCGGGGAAGCGCCTCACGCCAATGTACGGGTTCTCGAGCCGGAACTCCTTGAGGGTCGCGGCCCAGCGGAAGAGGCTCGATACCTGGGCGTTGACGTGGAACTCGTCGAAGGAGAGCATCGTCGACCCGGGTCGGTCCGGAAACGAGAAACCGCGCAGCGTCAAGGACAGCGCGAAGGGGTTGCAGCGCACCTCGTCGAGCGTTACCTCACGCCCTGTGCGTTCGAAGGCGGATTTGACGATCACCTTTTTGGCAATCACCGGCAC
>JBAUDS010000329.1:0-4673 GCA_049678185.1 Thermoanaerobaculia bacterium | reverse complement strand
TCCAGGGCAAGTCGCTGCAGCGTGGCCAGCCCGTCTGCGTCCGCCATGGTGTGGGCGATGCGCGAGATGACGTCGCCGCCAAAGGTGGCCTGCCGATTGAGCGTGGCGCTCACAGCCTCGACTTCGCCAGTGGCTAGATTCATCAGAGTGCCGACGACAGTGGTGGTGCCGACATCGAAGGCCACCCCATAGAGCCGGTCGGTTGTATCGCCTGGATCCAGCGCCACCAGATGCTCGCCACAGAGCGTCGCGGTCAGACAGCCCTCCGCCGCCCGCGCGACCCCAGCGAGAGCACGGAGCGGCGGCGAGGCCAGGTCGAACCGGTGCCCGGCTGCAGCCAGCGCTTTTCGCAGGCGTGTCAGATCACTGCTGGTGTCCTGGGCCGAGGGCTCGACCAGCTCGACGTAGACCTTGTGGACGGCAGGCTCCACCGCCACCTCTCGACCCAGACCGGTGGTGGCGGTCCTGGGCATCTCGAGCACTTCGGGGACCTCGCAGACCGTGTCGGCCTGGACCGTGGAGCGACAGGCCAGCCGCCAGCCCTCGGCAAGCTCGCTCGCGGACAGCAGCTCGCGATCGGCACCGGTGGTCTCCAGGCTGCCCTCGATGACCCTCGTCTTGCACAAACCACAGGTGCCCAGCCCGCCACAGGTCGAAGCGATGGGCAACCCGATCCAGTGGGCGGCGGTGAACAGATTGGTCCCGACCGGGACCGTCGACTGACGCTCGAAGGGCAGAAATGTGATCTCGACGCTTTTGCCCACGACCTACTTTCTACTTTCGATGTGCCTTGATCCAGGCCATGCCGTGGGGATCTCGACCCAATAACAGGTCACACGCCTTGACCGTGAGAGCTGACTCGGCCGACAGCGGGTTGGCGATGGCCGAGGTCAGACCCGCCCCCATGGCCAGGGCGAGAAAGGCGGCGGTCAGCACCGGACGCCCAGGCAGACCAAAAGAGACGTTGGAGGCACCAACGGTCAGGTTGTTGCCCATCTCCTGGCGTACCCGGCGGATGGTCTCGAGGGTGACCAGCGCCGCCTGCTGGTCGGCACCGACGGTCATCACCAGGGGATCGATGATCACGTCCTCCGGCGGAATCCCATGGTCGGCGGCCCGTTCGACGATCTTCTTGGCGATCGTGAACCGCACGGCCGGATCGTTCGAAGGGCCCTCTTCATCGAGGGCGAGACCGATGACCGCCGCGCCGCGCTGTTTGATCAACGGCAGCAACTGCTCGAGCCGCTCCTCCTCACCGGTCACCGAGTTGACGAGCGGCTTGCCCTGACACACCGGCAGCGCGGCTGCCAAGGCCGCCGCCACCGACGAGTCGAGGGAGAGCGGCACATCCACGATCTTCTGGACGATCTCGACCATCTCGACCAGCAGCTTGGCCTCGTCGGCCCCCGGCACCCCGGAGTTGACATCCAACATGCCGGCGCCCGCCTCGACCTGAGCCGTGGCGTCGGCCCGCACCATGTCGAAGTTGCCATCCTGGAGCTGCGCGGCCAGCGCTTTGCGACCGGTCGGGTTGATGCGCTCGCCGATGATGACAAAGGGCTGGTCGGGACCGATGACAACACTCTTCGACGGTGACTCGAGGATGGTCTCCACGACTACCTCCCGGCTCCCGCTACGCCGCCTCTGCGGTCAGTGAGAGGGCGACCTTCACAGCCTCGGGCGCGTTGGGTGCATAACCGTCGGCGCCGATCTTGTCTGCCCACTCCTGGGTCACCGGTGCGCCGCCGACGATCACCTTGACACTGTCCCGCAGACCGGCCTCTTCCAGCGCCTTGATGACCGCCTCCTGCTCGGGCATGGTGGTGGTCAGCAGAGCGCTCAAGCCAACGATCTTGGGCTGGAGCTCACGCACGGCCTCGACGATCTTCTCGGTCGGCACGTTCTTGCCCAAATCGTGGACCTCCAGACCCACGGTCTTCATCATGGCACCGACAATGTTCTTGCCGAGGTCGTGGAGATCCCCCTTGACCGTCGCCCCGACATAGCGGTGACTGACCTTCCTCTCGGTCTGAGCCATGAGGGCCGGCTCCACAATGGCGCTGCACTTCTCGAAGATCGAGGCCGCGGCCACGACTTCCGGCAAGAAAGCCTCGCCACAGTTCCAACGCCGGCCCAGCTCCAGCAGCGCCGCCGTCATCCCCTCCTCGAGAATCTCTTGCGGCGGCACCCCTGCCTTCAGCAACAGCTCGGTCACCTCCACCGCGCTCGCTTCGTCGATCGCCAAGATGGCTTCCTGCAGACTCTTCAGCCGCTCATCCATTCGAGCTTCCTCCGTTTCCACGCTCGAAGGCGTGGATGATTTTCAAGATCTCTTCCTCGAGCCCCTCCTCGAGTGGGATCGGCTCGTGCGTGCTCAGAATACTCTCTACTCTTGCCGCGGCCGCCTGAAGTGGACCGGGATGACCGGCGGTCTCCCACTCCTCCCAACCCAGGCGGTCGAACAATCGCGGCATCCAATGATCGCGCATCTTTGCCAGCGTGTGTGGCTGACTCAAATAGTGTCCACCAGGACCGACTGCCGCGATCACCGAGGTCATCTCGTCGTCGATCGCCATCGACAGCGGGTCGACCAGATGACGGATCATGCCGAATATCTCACAATCGAGCACCATTTCGGCCAGCGAGAAGACCCTGGCGCCGTACAACAGCCCGGCCCCACAGAGGAGATCCGCACCGGCGAGACAACTCACCAGCCCGGAAAGTCCGTTCTCGAGCCCAGCCTGCCAGTTCGGACTCTTGGCACCGGTGGCAAAGGTGCCGATGCTGGCGGGGATGCCGTAGGAGCGGGCCAGCTGCGCCGAGGCCATCTGCAAGAACAGGTCCTCCGGCCCACCACAGGCCGCCGCACCCGTTCGCAGGTCCATGACCGTGGCGCAAGATCCGTAAAAGGTGGTCGCTCCGGGCGACAAAACCTGCAGAGCGATGATGCCGGCCAGCACTTCGGCATTCGACTGCACCAGGTTGCCCGCCGCCGTCGCGGGTCCGGTCGCACACGAGATCGGCATGACAACAAAGCCACAGGGCACACCCGCCTCGGCATAGACCAGCGCCGCCTCGAGCGAGCCCTCCTCGTACATCAACGGGCTCAGGCTGCACTGGAAGGCGGAGACGATCGGCCGTCGGCGCAGCTCCTCGCTGCCACCGGCGACAGCGCGTGCGATCTCGACCACCCCCCTGGCCGCCTCGGGGGTCACCGCGGTCATCATCTGGATGTGCTTGCTGCTGTTGCTCAGTTGCGCGTGGAGCTCGTGGAGGGACTGGACCCGTCGTGGGACATCACGGGCCGCGACCCCTTGCCACAGCAGACCGATCTCGGGCAGGGCATCGGCCAGCCGGCTTACCCGCGCCAGGTCCTCCTTGGTCGAAGGGCGACGGTCGCCGGTCTCCAGGTCGATGATCTCGGCCGCCGAACCGTCCACCGAGAGATACCCCCGGCTGCCATCGACGTGGAGGTCCTGCTCGGGATCGCGCGCTGCCAGTTCGAATGTCGCCGGGACACGATTCAGCAAGTCCTCCACCAAGACGGGTGGGAAACGGACGCGCTTGGCGTCTCGGTCGACAGCCGCGCCGGCGTCGGCGAGCCGCTCCAGGGTCCCTGCGGCGCCGATGCCGACCCCGACCTGCTCGAGCACTTCGAGGGTCTGAGTCCGGACGCGCGCCAACGCCTCATCCGACAGCACATCGAGCTGCAGAGTGCGCGGCAATGACTGGATCTTCGGGCTCTCCGACATGACCATCCCTCCACAGAGCACCCCAGAACCGAACCCGGACGGCACGGCCCGTGCCTAGTATCTCCGAGCAAAGTGCAATAATCAAGACCTGATTTCTTGCAAACTGTTCCTCTCATGGGTTAGATTTCACAAAGATGTTCGAAATCGACACCATCGACCGCCGACTGCTCGACCTCCTCCAACGGGACGGTCGCATGCCCTTCAGCCGCTTGGCCGAGGAGGCCGGGATCTCGCGGGCGGCGGCCACCGAACGGGTACGCATGCTGATCCAGAACGGCGTCCTGGCCATCGTCGCCGCCACCGACCTGATGTGTCTGGGGTATCTGGTGCGGACCGTCATGTGCAGAGTCGAGCAGGGACCGCGTCGCACGGCCGCCCGCCGCCTCGCCGCGCTCCCCGAGGTTACCTACTGCATCATCGGCGCCGGCTCGGCCGACCTACAGCTCGAGATCGCCTGCCGCAATCCCGAGCATCTGGCTGAGGTGCTGGAGAAGATCGCCGCGGTCGAAGGCGTACGGCTCGTCGACACCTTCGAGTTTCTGGAGATGGTCAAACAGTCCTACGGCTGGGAGGTGGCGTCACCAGAGGAGTAGGCCGGCTCCGTCAGCGAGCCGACCGACATCCTCGAGACGACATCCACTGTAGAAACATGAAAGAGAGATTTGCAGGTGGGGCTCGCATGCTGCCCGCCAAGTACTACACCTCGCAGGAGATTTTCGTCGAGGAGCTGGAACGGATCTTCGGCGCCCGCTGGCTCTTCGCCGGGCATGCCTCCCAGCTGAGCGAGCCAGGCAGTTATTTTCTGTTCGAGCTCGACCGGGAGAGCCTCATTGTCACTCGCGACAAGGAGAGCCAGGTCCGCGCCTTCCACAACGTCTGTCGCCATCGCGGCGCCCGCATCTGTACCGAAACTCGGGGAGG
>JBAUDS010000328.1:0-4448 GCA_049678185.1 Thermoanaerobaculia bacterium | reverse complement strand
CAGAATCGTCTTCATTGGGAGTTTTGCGGTTCATCGTCTCTTGCTCCGATCGGCGGATTGGGGCCTCTCAGCGCGATCGGGTAGCTGACGATCGGTCCGGCCTTGAGAGGCGATCGTGGCCTCTGGGCTGGCGCCCTCCAGATCCGTCACCAACGGACCGAGGCGCTCCACGGCGGTTCGGAGGTGCTGCATCTGGACCTTGGCGTAGATCTGGGTGGTCGCAAGGTCTTTGTGGCCCATGAGATCCGCGATGTCGGCTAGGCGGACTCCCTGCATCCTCAGATGGGCGCCGAAGGAGTGTCTGAGGGCGTGGACAGTGGCAGGGCGGATTCCCGCCTTGCGGCAGATCTTTTTGACCTTTTCCAGCAGATGGGTCTCCCGATTTCCGTTTCGGTTGGCGAACACCCAGTGATCGCTGCGCCGGCTCTCCTGGTGCTCGTGGAGAATTCGAGCGAGGACGGGCGATACGGGGATGATTCGCTCGTCGGTCTTGGGCTGCCAGTCATCTTTTGCCCGGATGAAGATGAGCCCCAGCTCGAAGCTGACGTCCGACCACTCCAGGTGTTCGAGCTCCCCTCGGCGCATGCCGGTGAGCAGCAGAGTGCTGAAGAGGCGCCGCTCCTCCAGACTGCAGGCGACAAGACACCCATTGACCAGATTCACTATTTGCGCTATATTCACTGCGCAGTGAATATGCCATTATTGGTGAATCGACATGCGAGAAAAAGACCTGTTGGACGCTGGCTATGGTCGCCTCCGCGATACGCTGAAAGAAGGGAGCGGGTTCGAGCTGTTGCAGCTCCCCGCCAGGCGCTCAACGGCTGACGCAGTCTGGGCCATCAAGTCCGTAGTCGGAGAAGCACGGGTGGTCGTCGAAGCGAAAACCGCCATCTGGCCCCGCGACGTGGAACGTGTCGCGGCACAGCTCCGCGTGTACGGTGCGGACGAACAGGCGGATCGCTGCCTGGTTGTTGCACCCTCGCTCACCGAGCGGACTCGGGAGTTCCTCCGACGCTGTGATATCGACTATGTCGCTGTCCGCGGCGAAGTACGCGTCATGATCCCGGGTCGGCTGCTCATAATGGCCAGCGGGGCGAAAAATGGATCCGCTGACGAGAAGTCGTACGACAGGAAACGCATCGCCAATCCTTTTAAGGGAAAGGCATCACGGGTCGTGCGGGCACTGCTGGCGGAGCCGGGGCGGTGGTGGGGCGTCACCGAGCTTGCCAAACGTGTGGATGTGAGCGCCGGCCTGGCGGTCAAGACTCTGAATGGCCTGGAGGACGAGGCTTACGTTCGGCGAAACGAGGATCGCCAAGTAAGAGCGTCGGACGGGGAGGCTCTCCTCCGCCGATGGGCGGACGCCACCAAGAATGCCTTTCGCGACGCCAAAAGGTTCACGTCGAAGATACGCGACCCGGACGAGCTGACTACGGAATTGTCGAAGGGGCTCGAGCGCCTAGGTATAGCGTACGCGATGACACGGTTGGCAGCAGCTCGCTTCGTCGAGCCTTATGCGCCGGCCAGCGTTGTCGATGCATATATCGACGGCGACCCAGACCAGGGAGCGTCTGCTCTAGGCTTCTTGCCTGTAGATCGCGGCGAGTCCGTGAGACTTGTCACGCCACCGGATGGGGGTGTTTTCCAGTTCACTCAGCAGCAATCCGGCATCACGATCGTCAATCCCGTTCAGCTCTTCGTCGACCTGAAGCAGGGCGGCGGCCGAGAGCCTGATGTCGCTGAGCGACTCTTCGAGAGCCGCCTACGACAGGACCTAGGTCCGCGGAGTGAGCCGTGAAGACTCGCTCGACCTACAGTCCCGAAGTCACGCGTCGTGCACGCCGCGTTCTCGCGGATGTCTTCGCGGCCCTCGGTTCCCGGGCTGATTACGCTGTGTTGGTCGGGGGCGGTGCACCGGGCCTGCTGCCGCAAACGGCCTTGGAGGATGCGCCGGGCCACGCGGGAACCACAGACGCGGATATCCTGCTGGATCCGAGCGGCTTTACTGCGGATGATTACGAGACTCTTGCCGAGAGGCTTCTCGATAGAGGGTACCGATACCGGAAGGACCGGGATGGGAACGACCTGAAGTTCAGCTTCGAGGTGGAGGTTGAGGGCCAATCGGTCGTCGTGGACTTTCTCTCTCCGGCGCAGCCCAACTCGCGAGGGTTCCGCGTACCGATCCAACCGGGATTGCACGCTCACGCGACATCCGCGGCCCATGTTCCGTGGCTGTTCATAGTCGAGGTGACTGTCGAGGAAGAACTCTTGCAAGGTGGCCGGTTTGCGGCTCGCGTTCGCGTTGTCGACGTCCCAGGTATCGTGGTGCTGAAGGCGTTGACGTTCAGGGAACGCCAGGCCCCTAAGGACGCCTATGACCTCTGGTACGTGCTCACCTACGCGAGAGGAGGCCCGGAGGCCGTAGCCCAGCGGCTTTCACCCTACGCTGCGGATTCCGACGTGTCACAAGCTGTCCAGATCTTGCGAGACATCTTCGCCTCACCGGAATCTGCCGGTCCCGTTGCTGTCGCCGTGTTCGAGGAACTGCAGGGTGAGGAAGCCGATCGACTGGCGGCACAGGCCTACGCCGTAGTTCAGGGATTCCTTCGTCGATGGGACGAAATCATCGCATCGAGCAAATCAGAACCGTCATGAAGGACCTCTGAGGACAGCGGAACCGCCTCGGCCCGCCCGTGACGCGCGAAGACGAAGAGATCGAAGTCCTCATGACTTCGGGTCAGGGACTCGGACAACCTGGGTCTCAAATCTGTGACAGCTGTCAATGAACAAGTAGTTTCACGACCTTAGTAAACATCTAGTTTTACCACCCCCTGTGGTTGGTTCTCTCTCCTCGTCGGGGTCGATGACGGGCCGGAGGCCGTCGGCCAGGTTCAGGAGAATGCGGTCAGGGCAGGTGGTCATGCGGAGCACCCGGAGGACTTGTCATTTTGGCGATGAGTTGGACAGTTTAGCCGTTAAGTTGGTCATTTTGGCGATGAGCTGGCAGGGGCAGGCCAACATCTTGATACCCCGGTGGGTCCGGTGATCAGCAGATGGTGGGCCTCCCGGATTCGATCGGAATCACTGCCCGGATTCGTTTGGATTCGGTGCCCGGAGTGCCTCGGTGCAGGCACTGTGCTGCTGCACTCCGGGCCACTGGCCGAATTCTCTGGAAGGAGCGACTCAGAATCGTCTTCATTGGGAGTTTTGCGGTTCATCGTCTCTTGCTCCGATCGGCGGATTGGGGCCTCTCAGCGCGATCGGGTAGCTGACGATCGGTCCGACCTTGAGAGGCGATCGTGGCCTCCGGGCTGGCGCCCTCCAAATCCGTCACCAACGGCCCGAGGCGCTCCACGGCGGTTCGGAGGTGCTCGATCTGGACTTTGGCGTAGATCTGGGTGGTCGCGAGGTCTTTGTGGCCCATGAGATCCGCGATGTCGGCTAGGCGCACTCCCTGCATCCTGAGATGGGCACCGAACGAATGTCTGAGGGCGTGAACAGTCGCTGGACGGATTCCCGCCTTGCGACAGATCTTCTTGACCTTCTCCAGCAGATGGGTCTCACGGTTGCCGTTTCGGTTGGCGAAGACCCAGCGATCGCTGCGCCGGCTCTCCTGGTGCTCGTAGAGAATTCGAGCGAGGACGGGCGAGATGGGGATGATTCGCTCGTCGGTCTTGGGCTGCCAGTCGATCTTTGCCCGGATGAAGATGAGCCCCAGCTCGAAGCTGACGTCCGACCACTCCAGGTGCTCCAGCTCGCCTTTGCGCATGCCGGTGAGGAGAAGAGTACTGAAGAGACGCCGCTCCTCCGGACTGCATGCGGCGAAGAACTTCTCCAGCTCAGAGCGGCGCAGGAACTTGGGAAGGCTTCTCTTGGGGGTTCTGAATCTCTCGATCCCCTCTGCTGGGTTCGTGAAGAGGTGGTTCTGGCGGATGGCCCACTGGAAGAAGGTGCTGAGGCACTGAAGCTCGTAGTTGATGGTTCTCTTGGTGACGGTCTTTTGCAGGCGCTTTCCTCCGAGGACGCCGTATTTGGCGTTTGCCTTGGGGGTCTTGGTCTGGGGCTTGGCGTCGAGCTCCGATCGGAGCTCTTCGTCGCGCTCGAGAGCCTCCCTGGCCGGCGATTCCTGGATCTCCCCGGCCAGACGGCGCCGCTTGAAATCCTCCAGGTGCAGGGGCTTCAGGTCTCGAAGGAGCCCGGCTCCCGGATGAAACTGCGCGAGGAAGGCTTCGAAAAAGGTCTTGAGGATGCGGGAGTACCGTCTCACCGTGGCCGCCGAGCGGTGCAGCTCCAGGTGCTGCCTGTAGCTTGCCACCGCCTCGGCGGACGTGACCGCTCCCGGAGGTTTCCCATGCAAATCGAGCTGGCGTTTGAAGAGCCGCAGGGCCGCTTGGGCCTCCTCCTTAGTGGCGCCAGCGACAAGGCGACGGCGGTCCTTCCCTCGACCG
>JBAUDS010000327.1:0-2037 GCA_049678185.1 Thermoanaerobaculia bacterium | reverse complement strand
GTCAAACCCGACGCCGC
Source organism: Thermoanaerobaculia bacterium (assembly GCA_049678185.1). Taxonomy (GTDB): domain Bacteria; phylum Acidobacteriota; class Thermoanaerobaculia; order Multivoradales; family JAHEKO01; genus M0029. Next base: position 2,020 of record JBAUDS010000327.1, on the reverse strand, counting down.
CTTCTGGCTGGCTGACCTGGGCGAGTTCGTGCTGCCCTACGAGGCGGTGCGGACCTCGGACGACCCGGATGCGACGCTCACGGCTTTTCTCGAGTCGACTTATGAGGCCGCCGCCGATCTTGCAGACTGGGATCGCGCCGACTTCGAACGGCCGGCGGGTTACACTCCTTACCAATCCGAAGGCTAGATGAGCCGTCACCAAGAAGCCTTTGGTCGTAGCCATGGGAAGCAACGGATCAGGTGCCGGGCATGAAAGATTGCAGAGATCTTTCAATCCTTCATGCCCGGCACCATCTACTCGGTGGTGATCTCAGGATGGCGTTTGCAGCGGTTCGTCGGCCCGGATAAACAGCCATAGCAAGGCGGCGACGACGGCCATCAGCGAGCCGGTCGACAGGGCCGCGACCCAGCCGAAGCGCTCGGCAACAAATGGGACGAGGAGAGCACCAAAGCCACCCACGGCGTTGCCGCCCGTGTTGAGGACGCCCGAAGCCGCTGCGGTATGGCGGCCGGCGACCGAAGTTACTGCCGACCAATACGCCCCCTCGGAGAGTTGCGTGCAGCCGAAGCAGACAGCGAGTAGGGCGACGGCAAGATAGGCGTTCGTGGCTGCGGCCCCCGCCCAGAGCAACACGGCGACCAGGACAAGGCTGATGACCCCCGGCAGTCGGCAGCCGATCCTGATGCCCCGCGATCTGGAGAGTCCATCGGACCAGAAACCGCCGATGACCGCTCCAACCGCGCCCAGTAGCCATGGCAGCGTGGCGAGAAAGCCACCTTCCAGGGAGGCGAATCCTCGTACCTGCACGAGGTAGACAAAGAACCAGTTGAAGAAGATGTAGAAAACGTAGTTCATGCTGAAGTAGCTCAGCGTGAGAAGGATGACGTTGCGGTCGCGCAGCACCCGCTTCCAGGCGCCCGGCTCCTCGGTGACGGTGGGCTCGCGTCCGGCCTCGATGAGTGCGAGCTCGGTGGCCCCGACGCCAGGGTGCTCTGCCGGGAAATCGCGACCGTACCGCCACCAGGCGAGAGCGATCGCGAATCCCAGAGGTGCCGTCAAGATGAACGACAGGCGCCAACCCACGGCAACGGCCAGCCCGGCGATCAGCGGCCCGGTGGCGGCGGCACCCAGCGTCAGCCCGGCGCTGGTCAGCGCGTTCGGCAGTGCCCAACCGCCGCGCGGAAACCAGTTGCGGATGGCGCCGGCCACGATCGGGAAGACGGGCGCCTGAACCACTCCCATCAGAAAACGCAGGGCGATGAGAGTCACCAGCAACACACCCGGACCGGCCAGATCGGCCCTGGGTACCAGGCCGACTGCCAGGTTGGCGATTCCCCAGCAGACGGCGATCCAGGTCAGCGCTCGGCGTGGCCCGAAGATGTCGCCGAAGACACCCCCGGGAAACTGGAACAGCGCGTAGCCCCACGCGAACGCGGCGAGCACCATTCCGAGCTCGATCTGCGACAGCCCCAGCTCACCCATCATGCTGTCGCCGGCCACGGACATGTTGGTGCGCAGGACATAGGCGACAAAGCTCATGGCCACCAGAACAGCGAGGATGTTCCAGCGCACGCGGCCGGGAGGGCCGCCGGGAAAGTGAGAGGGGTTTTCCATGCTCGGGCGCCCGCAGCATACAGCAGGACCGGGCGTCGCAGGAACTTTGCTAGGCTACGTCGTCCCGATCGGAGCTACGCGAGGGAAGGTAGTGCCTCGTTCTTGTGGCGGTCAGACGGTCCTGAGGTAATCGCGGATCATCAGAGCGGCCGCGGCGCCTTCGCCCGCGGCGGAAGCAACCTGTTTGGTGCTATTCGCTCGCACGTCCCCGGCGGCGAAGATGCCCGGTACGCTGGTCTCGAGGATTCTGGGTTCCGTGCGATCGAAAGCGGGAAGCGGTTCGCTCCCATGGACCAGTGTGTGGCCAGTGATAATGAAGCCCTGCGGATCGAGTCGAACCTCGGAGTCTTCGAGGAAACCGGTGTTCGGATCGAGTCCGATGAACACGAATGCGCCGGGTAGCTC
>JBAUDS010000326.1:0-34128 GCA_049678185.1 Thermoanaerobaculia bacterium | reverse complement strand
GCGCTGACCGGCTACTCGCGCAAGGACGAGTACCGCAAGCTGCTGGTGGCGCCCGGCAATATGCGACAGCGGATCCTGGACTGCATCGATCGCGAGATCGAGCAGCACAAGAAGAGCGGAGACGGCTACCTGGCGTTCAAGATGAACGCGCTCGTCGACAAGGCGTGCATCAAAGCCCTCTACGAGGCCTCGAGAGCGGGGGTCAGGGTGGACCTCCAGATAAGAGGCATCTGCTGTCTACGACCCGGTGTGGCTCGGGTGAGCGAGAACATCAACGTGACCTCCGTTGTCGGACGCTTTCTCGAGCATGTCCGCATCTTCTATTTCCGCAACGGGGGGGACGAAGAGATATTTATGGGCAGCGCCGATCTCATGCCACGCAATCTCGATGGCCGGGTGGAAACGCTCTTTCCGGTCAGCGACGAGAGGCTCATGAGAGCCATCCGCGACGACATTCTCTTTCTCCACCTCAGGGACAACCTGCAGTCCCGTCGGCTGCTGTCCGATGGCAGTTATGAGCGGGTCGGGGTCGAGGTGGACGAGCCGCCGTTGAGCTCGCAGGAGTGGCTGCTGGCACAGGCCGGGTCTTGGCACTTCGACGACAAGGCCTGAGCCAGGGCCGAGTCAACCGTTCTTCTGCTTGTCCTTCTTCTGATCTGATTTGGTCGGGGCTTCGGCATCCAGATTGGTGGTAATAGCATCGATCAGCACCTCCTGGGTTCTGATCCTTGCCCACAGCTTGTCGTTGCCCTCGATGATGCTCCACGGAGCCGTCCGAGTACTCGTCTTGAGAACCATGTCCTCGACGGCCTCGACGTACTGATCCCACTTTTCACGATTACGCCAATCTTCCTCGGTCAGCTTCCAACTCTTGTGTGCGGTGCCTTCTCGCGCCTCGAAACGAGTCAGCTGCTCTTCGGGGCTGACGTGAAACCAGAGCTTGGCCAGCATGATGCCCTTGTCGTTGAGCTGGCGCTCGAACTCGTTGATCTCACGGTAGGCGCGCTTCCATTCGTCCGGGGCGGCAAAGCCTTCGACTCTCTCGACCAGGACGCGTCCGTACCAGCTACGGTCGAAGACGACGATCTGTTTGTCTTCCGGCGGACGGAGCCGACGCCAGAAACGCCACAGGTAGTGGTGGGTCTTGTCGTCACCGGCCGGAGCGGCGATGGCATAAACCTGATAGCCGCGGGGGTCGATCTTCTCGGTCACCCGACGAATAGCTCCACCTTTGCCGGCTGCATCCCACCCCTCGACGACGACCACCAGTGACCGCTTTTGAACATAGAGCTCGTGTGCCAGCTCGCGTAGTCGAAGCTGATGATCGATCAGTTTCTTCTTGTAAGTCGCGCGATCGAGCTTTTTGCTCAAGTCGACGGAGTTCAGCATCGGCTCAGTCTTCCATCTCGTCGTCGTCGATGTCGTCGGTGTCGTCGTCCTCTTCCTCTTCCACGAAGGGCTCCGGAACCTCGTAGCCGTGCTGGCGCATCCCATCCTCCATGCGGCCGATCAGGGTGTCGAAGACCTTGACTCTGGACCAACGTCGGTCGGTGGCTTCGACCAGCGTCCACGGCCCCCACTCGCTTTCGGTGCGCTCGAGCATTTCTTCGGTGGCGAGCAGGTACTCGTTGTATTTCTTGTGGTGCTCCCAGTCTTCGGGCTCCACGTGCCAGTCCGTCTGAGAGTCCGATTCCAGCTTCTTGAAGCGCTCCTTCTGCTCCTTTTTGTCGATGTGGAGAAAGAACTTGACGACCACGTAGCGATCGTCGGCCAGGGCCCGCTCGAAGGAGACGATGTCGTTGTAGGCCTGACTCCATCTCTTCTCCTCGATCAGACCCTCGACCCTCTCGACGAGCACGCGGCCGTACCAACTGCGGTCGAAGATGGCCACCTCACCCCAGTTGGGGATCTTGACCCAGAAACGCCACATCCAGGGCATGTGCGACTCGAAGGTTCGGGGCTCCCTGATGGCGTGGAGGGTGAAGCCCCGCGGCTCGAGACGCTGTGTCAGCTTGTTGACGGCCGTTCCCTTGCCGGCCGCATCCCAACCCTCGAAGACGACCACCGTGGCCAGGTTGGCCTCCCAGCAGGCGCGCTGGAGTTGGTGGAGCCGGGTCTGCAGTGTCGGCATCCGGGACTTGTATTCGGCCTTGGATAGGCTGGAGCTCAGATCGAGGGCTTCGAGCATCTGGTGCCTCCGGTCAAGGTCTCATGCGTGAGCCGATCTCACGCCACAGCTCCCCGTAGGCCCTGGCCGGCTGACTGCGACCGGCAAAAACTGCGAGCGGCGCGCGGTGGAGCCCCATCTGCTCGACCACACTCGAATACGGGATCCTGGTCTCGAGCATGCCGTGCGTATTCGAGTCGATCGAATCAGAAATCCTCCGGTGGAGCGATTTTCGCCGGTCGATCATACAGAAGAAGGGCATCACCATCGGCCGTCGCTTGTTCCGATCGTCGAGGTGACGGCAGAGCTGATCCAGGGTGCGCAGCGACAGCGTCGTCGGTATCGTCGGCACCAACAAAGCGTCGGCCGCCACAAATACACTCTCCGACACCAACGAGATGCTGGGCGCGCAGTCGAGAAATAGGGTGTCGTACTCGGCGGCCAGGGGTTGGAGAAGACGCGCCAGCCGTTTCGTCGGTTTATTGGTCTTCTCGAGGGCGAGATCCATGTTGCGATAGGAGAAGTCGGCCGGAAGCAGATCGAGCCCTTCGAAGTCGGTACCCCGGATCAGGGAATCCAGGTCGCTCCTGCCACGAACCAGTTTCTTCCCGCCACCCTTGATCTTGGCTCTGATGCGGAAATAGAAGGTGGCGGCGCCCTGCGGATCTAGATCCCAGATCAGGGTACGGGCACCGCTCGCGGCAGCCAAGTAGGCCAGATTGACGGCGGTGGCCGTTTTGCCGACACCGCCCTTTATGTTGTAGGTGGCGAAGACCTTCACCGCTCCGAGGCCTCCTGCTGCTTGAAGAGTCGGCGAAAGAGCTTACGGTTCCCCGGAGCCGAGAACTCCTCGAACCGCCGGTGGAAGTCCTCCCGCTCCCGTTCCTGGCCAGCCTCGAGACGCTCCTGGAGTCTTCCCATGGCCATCAGTGTCTCCGCCGGCTCGAGGTGGTCGTCGACCATCTGCTGGGCAAAACGCGCCAGGGTGTCCTGCTGGACGACAAAGTCATTGAAGTCACCGAGGTTGTCCTGCAGCTGTTTGAGCGCCTTGACGAGTCTGCCGATCTCCTCGGCGTCGTACAGAGAGCGGAAGAACTCCAGGAGATATCGGAGCTTCTTGGCTTCGATGCGTAGACGATGGAGGGCCTCGGGAGGCGTTTCAGCGACAATCGCCCCGCCCTTCTCGAGCACTCTGCGGTAGGCCTTCCAGATCCGCCGGACTGCAAGCTCGCCGATAGGTGTGAGCGCGTTGCGTGGCAGGTCGCCGTCTGCCGGCGGCTGATCGAGAAAAGCCTGCCAGCGGTCGATGAGATCGCCATACCTTTTGCCCCCCAGCGCGCGCACCATCTTGCGGTGCTCGAGCTTGCGATGACGCTCGAGAAACTCGTTGAGCGGCTCCAGGTCCGCGCGCACCTGCTGCGGCAGCAGGGCTCGATAGTCGGCCATCTTGAGGAGATTTACATCCAGATCCCGTGTCGGACCCGTGACCTTGCCAAGCCAGGTGAACTCTTGCCGAAATGTGCTTGTCACCTCGTCGAGGTAGATTCCTTTGAGCTGGGACAGGGCGGAGCGGGTTCTCCTTACGGCAACTCGAAAGTCGTGGAGGAACTCGGAGTCCAGATTGGAGCGGAGCCCGGGTTCGTTGGCTTTGATCGTGTGCAACAGCGAGCGAAAGATCTGTTTGAGGGCTTCGTCGGCCCGTTGATCGGGCTCGAGTCGAAGGTCCAGCTTGGAGCCGTAGTCACCCGGTTGGCGGTCTATGGCCGCGAGCGCGAGATCCAGCGGTCGAGACGGTGCCGGCTCCAATTGGGATTCTCCGTTCAGGAACCGGTGGAGCTCGGTAAAGGCTCTCTGGTAACCCTTGACCGGAATGGCTCGGAGAGTAGGCGGAAGTGACCGACCTTGCCCGGTCTCGTCCGGTCGCCTGGCGGATGCCTTTTCGAGTACCACCCGGGCTACTGTCTTACGATTCTCGTCCAGAATCTGCAGCGCCTCACCGCTCGCTTCGAGATGGACGACCGGTAGGAGCCGGCGCATTTCGACAAGTGGCGACAGGGCGCTGCGCAGGGACCCCGCGGGTAGATCCCAGGCGAATGCCAATACGCCGTCCAGTTGCAGCCGCTCACGGAGCCGGCCATCGAGCGTCTGCCAGCGGAGGATTGTGGCTTGGCCGTCGGTGGTTGCCTCGAGAACGCTCCCTGCCCCGTGGAGACGCCAGTCGAAGGTGTCGTAGTAAGTTGATTTGCGGTTCGGCAACGGCTCGCGTCTGGTTGGGAACCGAGACGCGATAGCCTTCAGCACCTGCCGACCGCTGGTCTGGGATTCGAGGTGGAAGGACTCCTCGGAAGGGGTCATCTGCTCACTTCTTCTTTTTCTTCCCCTTCTTGTTTTTCTTCCCTTTGTCCTTGTCCTTCTTGCGCTTCTTGTCCTTCTTCTTCCGGTCCTTTTTCTTGTCTTTCTTCTTCTTCTTCTTCTTCTTCTTGCCTTTCCCTTTCTTCTTGTCGGTGGGCTTTGCCGTGGTGGTGCGGTCGATCTCGGCTTCGGATCCACTCTCCAACAGAAGAGCGGTAGCGGCCAGTTTCACCGCTGCGGCACGCGCCGGTCCAAAGCCGCGAACCCCCGCGATACGACCGACCGGGGAATTGGCCAGCTCCACGACGGTGGTAATGCCGTGGCTGGCGAGGACCTCCGCCGCGCTTTCGCCGATGCCGGGTACGTCGGTGACTCTGGCCATGAGGTCCTCCTCGTCGTGGTAGTCGTTTCGAAGGCGCAGTTTAGCAGGGGGCGGACAACCCCTCTAGCCGTAGCGTCCTTCGATGTAATCGGAGGTCTCCCGATGGCGCGGTGTGACAAACATGTCGCCCGTCGGTGAGTGCTCTATGACCTTGCCCAGCAGCATGAAGATGCACTCTTCAGTGGCGCGACGGGCCTGGGCCATGTTGTGGGTGACGATGAGGATGGTGTATTTGCCCCTGAGGTCCCAGATGAGCTCCTCTACGGCCTCGGTTCCCTTCGGGTCGAGAGCCGAGCAGGGCTCGTCCATCAACAGGACCGTGGGTTTGACCGGCAGGAGCCGCGCTATACACAGCTTCTGCTGTTCCTCCAGCGACAGCTCCGTGGCCTTGCGGTCCAGGCGATCCTTGACTGTGTCCCACAGCAAGACCTGACGCAGAGCATCCTCGACGATCTCGTCGCGCGCATTGCGAGAGAGCTTCTCCTCCTTGTGATGGATGCGATAGCCGAAGATGACATTGTCGCGAATCGACAGGGGCAGGGGATTGGGGCGTTGGAACACCATGCCGACTTGCTTGCGCACCTGGACGAGCTCCACCTCGGGAGCGTAGATGTCGTGGCCCAACACCTCGATGCTGCCGGTAGTGCGCACGTAGCCCAGGCGCTCGTTGATGCGATTGACGCTGCGTAGAAAAGTCGTCTTGCCGCAACCCGAGGGGCCGATCATCCCGGTGATGATGCCCTTCTTAATCTGCAGGTCGACATCGAAAAGCGCCTGAAAGGTGCCATACCAGAGATTGAGATCGCGAGTCTCAATGGCGCATTGCTCGTCGGTCGCCATTTTTCGGTTAACCGAAACGGCCCTCCAGGTAAGCGCGTGTGCGCTCGTCCTCGACCTCGCCGCTGAACAGCTTCTCGGTGACGCCCACCTCCACCATCTCACCCATGAGAAAGAAGGCCGTGCGATCCGCCAGCCGCCGCGCCTGCTGAACCAGGTTGGTGACCAATACGATGGTGATCTCCTGCTTGAGCTCCTTGAGGACGTCTTCTATCCGCATGGTGGTCACCGGATCGACGGCGATGGAGAACTCATCGAGGAGCAGCAGGTCGGGTTCCTGCGACAGCGCACGGGCGATGGTCAGACGCTGTTGCTGGCCACCGGAAAGCAGGCTGCCGAGAGAGTCGAGACGATCCTTGACCTCTTCCCAGAGTGCTGCACGCCCCAGACAGCGCTCGACGATCACGTCGAGATCGGCCTTGTTCCTGACGCCCGCCAGGCGGGGGGCAAGCGCCACATTGTCGTAGACAGTCATGGGCAGACCTACCGGAAGCGGAAAGACCACTCCGATACGACGCCGCAGGGAGTACACGTTGCGCCACTTGCGGATGTCGCGGCCACTGAAAACGATCGAGCCCTCCACCTGCATGCCGGTCGTAAACATATCCATCCGGTTCAGCGCCCGCAGAAAGGAGGTCTTGCCGCTGTTGGCGGGTCCGATGATGCCGAAGATCTCGTTCTCCCGCACATCCAGGCTGACCCCCTCGAGTGCGGTCTTCTGACCGTAGCGGATCTTCAGATCACGGACTTCGAGCTTGTTGACCGAACAGTTTTCGTCGCGTTCGGCCAGTTCGACGAATGCTGATCCGGTCTCTACCACTTCTTCTTCCCCCGCAGATACATGCGAAAAGCGATCGACAGTGCATTCATGACCAGGACCATGCCGATAAGCGCCAGGGCGACACCGTAGGGCAAGGCTTCCGGGACACCTGGTACCTGCGTCGAGATGACGAACAGGTGGAGCGACATCGCCATGGTCTGATCGAACACGCTCTGTGGCAGAAAGGGCAGAAAGAAGGCGGCACCGGTGAACATGATGGGGGCCGTCTCGCCGGCGGTGCGGGACACCTCGAGAATAACTCCGGTGAGGATGCCGCTGACCGAGTTTGGCAGCACTACGTGGCGAATGGTCTGCCAGCGGCTGGCACCCATGTTCCAGCAGGCCTCGCGGAAGGCCTGGGGTACGGCCTGCAGCGATTCGCGGGTGGCGACGATGACTACCGGCAGGGTCATGACGGCCAGGGTCAAGCTGGCGGCCAGGATACTGGTGCCAAAGCGGAAGAAGAGGACGAAGGCGCCGACCCCGAACAGTGCATGGACGATAGACGGCACTCCGGCCAGATTGATGATGGCCAGGTTGATGGCGCGGGTCAGCCAGTTGTCGGGCGCGTATTCGCTCAAGTAGAGAGCAGCGGCAACGCCGATGGGTACCGAGGCCAGCAGCGCCACCGAGACCAGCCACACGGTGCCTACCAGGGCCGGCAGAATCCCCCCGGCCGTCATCCCGTCCGTGGGCTCGGTAAACAGGAAGTCGACCGAGATTGCCGGTCCCCCCTTGTAGACCAGGACTCCCAGGATGATCGCCACCGGCAGAATGAGCAGCAGGGTCATCAGCAGGAAGAGCTGTCGCCAAAGCCGCTCGACCTTCTTGTCTCTCTGATTCTGTCGGGTGGCTTCGAACATGACAGCTACTTCTTGCGGATTCCCCGCACTACCAGGTCGGCCGTGAGATTGATGATGAAGGTGATGACAAAGAGAAAGATGCCGAGGGTGAAGAGCGCGCTGTAGTGGTCGGAGCCCGCCGCGGTCTCGCCGAGCTCGGCTGCGATGGTGGCGGTGAGCGCCCGGACCGAGTCGAAGATGCTGGTCGGCAGATTCACCGAGTGACCGCTGGCCATCAGCACCGCCATGGTCTCGCCAAAGCCGCGACCGACACCCAACAGCACGGCAGCCACCAGTCCGTTCTTGGCGGCCGGGAAGACGACTCTCAGAATCACCTGCCACCGGGTGGCGCCTAGTGCCTCGGCAGCCTCTCGGTAGCCGTCCGGAACGGCTTTTAGTGCGTCTTCGGCAATGGTGGTCATGATCGGCGCAGCCATCAGCCCGAGGATGACGCCGGCGTTCAAGATGTTGAGACCGACCGGCACGTTGAACATCTTGATGATCAACGGATTCATGATGCTCAAGCCGATAAAGCCCCAGACAACCGAGGGGATGGCGGCCAGCAGCTCCACCAGGACCTTCAGCACCTCGCGCTTCTTGCCGGTGGCGAACTCACCGATGTAGACGGCCGCCCCCAGAGAGAAGGGGACCGCCACGATCATGGCCAGACCGGTGACACTGGCGGTGCCTGCTATCAGGGCGAGGGCGCCGTAGGTCGGATTGTGGTCGGATGTGGGTCGCCATCGCGGCGACAGAAAGAACTCGCGCGGATCGAAAGCGCCCGCAAGGAAGCCGACTCCTTCCTTGGTGATAAAGACAAAGATGCCGATGATGAGGACGATGGCGGAGACACCGCCGACAAAGACCACCACCTGGACGCCTTTGTCGACGAACCAGGCGAGGTCGCGCCGATCTAGGGTGGCGGAATCCAGCCGCGATGGGGCCGACGCCGAGCTCACCTCAACGGGCTTTCTGTCCGCGGAGCGTCTCCATCAACTCCTGGACCTCGAGGGATACCCTCTTGTGCGCCTCCTCCAGCAGCGCCTCGTTGCGCTCCTGATCCAGACCGTCGGGTATCTCGCCTACATCCCATTCGAGGAGCAGGGTGTGGAATGGCAGCTCCCGAATATGCTCATGCGCCCCTGCCTGCAGGCTGACGACGGCAAAGTACTCATTGAGCGATTCCACGCTGGCGTCCAGGAGCTGGGGCTCGAGGTCCCTGAGGTCATAGCCATGGCTGTCCATAAAGAGCTCGAAGCGGGGATCGAGATGGCTGGCCGGAGACCAGCCGGCGCTCGAGTATTGTCCGCTCTCGGGAAAGATCTTGCGCGCGTGGAGCTCGGCCATCAGGCTCAGAGAATCGTTCTTCTCGTCGATAAAGAGGATCGGATAGGTCTTCTCACCCTTGGTCTCACCAGTGGCGGCGAAAACGGTCTCCTCGCAGATGTTCTTGGCTTGATCGCTCACCCGCCCCAGGCGGTTGATGATCACCAACAGGGCGAACAGATCCTTGATCGGCCTGGTCTGCTTCTCCCCCTCGTGATGGAGATCGGAGAGAATTCTCTGAAACGTGCTGTTCACCTGTCCGGCCATCCCCTTGGTGCCACGAGCGAGATCGGCGTTGCCCTCGTCGAAGGCCTTCATGGCCTGGGTGAATATTCGATGGGACTGGTCGCCGATGAGCTCGATGTCACGCAGCACCGAGCCGGTGGGTGGAGCGGCGAGCTGGATCGCTTCGCGAGCAATGGCGACGGCATAGTCGCCGATGCGCTCCAGCTCGATGTTCAGTCGGAGCACGGAGGAGACGTAGCGGAGGTGCCCGGCGCTCGGCAGGTGCCGGGCGACGAAGGCGTGAGTCAGACGGTCGATCTCCCGGATCTCTCTGTTGATCGGCAGATCACCGAGAATCACCGAGTTGGCCAGCACCCGATCACCGTTGATGACGGCCTGGACCGCGTCCTTGAGCGCTTTCCCCACACGGGCCGCGACCTCTTTGACCCGCGAGCGGATTGTTTTGAGATCCTGCTCCAGCCTCTCTTCGTAATGGGTCATCATCTCGCTCCGAGGGGCCCTATCCGCAGTTGACTTCGCTAACAGGCGCGTATCCCTTTGCCTGAATGATGCACTGACCCGGGTCGCTGAGAATCCAGTCCAGGTACTCCTTGATGTGTCCTTCCGGCTGCCCGGAGGTGTACATAAAGAGCGGTCGCGCGATGGGGTAACTGCGATCGATGGCAGTTTCCACCGATGGCGCAATGCAGTCGGCGCCGTCCTCGGTGGTGATGCACGGCATCTTGACTTCGTCCACGGCATAGGCCAGTCCGCTAAAGCCGATCGCGCAAGGGGTGTTCAGCACCAGATCGACCACGTCCTTGGAGCCGTGCATGTCGCGGGAGCCGAGCTCGTAGTCCCGTTCTCTGCCCAGCACGGCCTCCTTGAAGTAGACATACGTCCCCGAGTTGTTCTGCCGGCTGACACGGACGATCTCCCCGCTGTCGCAGCCGGGCACGTCGATTCCCAGCTGGCTCCAGGTCTTGGTCTGACCACCCTCGCCGTAGATCTCCGCCAACTGCGCCAGGGTAAAGCTCTCCATCGGGTTGTCTCGGTGAACGAATACCGCCAGCGCGTCGTAGCCCACCACCCACTCCACCGGCTCGATACCGTTGGCGCGAGCCATCTCGATCTCCTTGTCCTTCATCTTGCGGCTGGCGTTGGCGATATCCACCGTGCCGTTGATCATGGCGGAGATACCTGTTCCCGATCCGCCGCCCGTGACCGCCACGGCGACATTGGGGTCGAGCTCTTTGTACTGTTCGGCCCACGCCTGGGCCACGTTGACGAGTGTGTCCGAGCCCTTGTTCTGGATCAGAACCCGGCCCCCACTCGTGGTCCCACCTTGCTCGCGTCGCGGACCGCATGCGATCAGTGCCAGCAGCGCCGCCAAAATACACAGTCTCTTCATTTCTTGCCTCCTTGTCGTGCCAAGCCTGTCGCTTACCTGGACACGCTAGCCCCTGTCTGTGTCATTCCTGTGACGCTGGAGGAAAGACCTTGTGACAGGGGTCTATGGCGGGCTGCTATGGGCAGTGGACGGGTCGGACCGGTGCGTAGCCGACTTGGCGCAGAATGCACTGGCCCTGGTCGCTGAGGACCCAGTCGAGATATTCCGCAGCAGCTCCCTGTGGCATGTCCCGGCTGTACATGATCAGGGGTCTGGCGACCGGGTAGGTACCGTCGACCGCGCTCTGCATCGAGGGGACCACGCAGGGGCTGCTGGAATCGACCGCGAGGCACGGCATCTTGACATCCGCGGGTGGTGCGTAGGCCAGTCCGGTGTAACCAATGGCGCAGGGGGTGCCGGCCACCAACTCGATGACGTCCTTCGATCCCTGCATATCGCGGGAGCCGAGCTTGTAGTCCCTCTCCCGACCCAAGATCGCCTGTCGCAGATACTCATAGGTCCCGGAGCTGTCCTGGCGACTGACGCGGACGATGACGTTGCCGGCACAACCCGGCACCTCGACACCCAGCTGTTCCCAACTCTCGATCGTTCCACCCTCACCGTAGATCTCGGCCAGCTGCTCGAAAGTGAGCATCTCGAGCGGGTTGTTTCTGTGAAGAACATAGGCGGGAGCGTCATAGCCGACCACGGTTGGAAACGGCTCGAAGCCCTGGTCGAGGGCACTCCGAATCTCACTCTCCTTCATTCTGCGAGTGGCGTTGGCAATGTCGACCGTGTGGTTGAGCAGGCCGGCAACTCCGCTGCCGGTGCCGCCGCCGCCGACAGCGACACCCAGATCGGGTCTGACGGCCTTGAACTGCTCGGCCCAGACGACGGCGACGATGACCATCGAGTCGGATCCCTTGTTTTGGATGATCTTCCGGCCTGCGCCCGAGTCTCGTGCAGGGGGGCCACAGGCAAGGAAGAGCAGCAGGCACAGAGGGCTGCACAGATGCTTCATGAGCCTAAATTCTAGAACGCTTCTTGAAGGACAGGAACAGTGCTATAAGTGTGGGCATTCAGGTTGAGGAGGCACCCCATGCGGACTACCAGCCCTCTTGCCGGTCTCTTTGGCAAGTCGCCGATCGGACCCATGCAAGAGCACATGAAGGTTGTGACCGACTGTGTCAACAAGGTCATTCCTCTTTTCGAGGCCCTACAAGACGGAGATCGAGACAAGCTGGTGGCTTTGGACCAAGAGATCCATGCCCTTGAAGGGGAGGCGGACGACATCAAAAACGAGCTTCGCTCCCGGCTGCCCAAAAGCCTGTTTATGCCGGTTGACCGGCGAGATCTGCTGGATCTGCTCAATGCCCAGGACTCCATCGCCGACACGGCGCAGGACGTGGCCGGACTCCTGGAAGTGCGGAAGATGGAGGTTCCGGAGGCGCTGAAGCAGGGTCTGCTCCCCTACGTTCGTCGGACGGTGGATGCCGTAGAGCAGTGCAACCGGGTCATAAACGAGCTCGACGAGCTCGTCGAGATGGGATTTCGCGGGCGTGCCGGTGAGCGGGTGGAGGAGATGGTGGGTGAGCTGGGGGCGATCGAGACCGACACCGATGACCAGGGCCTGGAGCTGACCCGAGCTCTTTTCGCGGCCGAGGATGAGATGAAGCCTTTGGACGTCGTGTTCTGGTACGAGCTCATCCAGAGAATCGGCGATATTGCAGATTTTGCCGAGGACGTGGGTGACCGCCTGCGACTTCTCATAGCGCGCTGAGCGCGATCTTTCGGGGGGGATCCGATCCATGGAATACGCCGCGGTATTCATCACCCTGGGCATCATCTTCGCGCTCTATATGACGTGGGGTGTGGGGGCCAACGATGTTGCCAACGCCATGGGTACGTCGGTGGGCTCGGGCGCCATCACGGTGAGGAGGGCGATTCTCATCGCTGCGGTGTTCGAGTTTGCCGGTGCCTTTCTGGCGGGTGGGCATGTGACGGGCACCATACGCAAAGGGATCATCGACGCTTCCTATGTGCCCGCACCCGAGATTCTGGTCTGGGGGATGCTCTCCGCCCTGCTGGCGGCCGGTGTCTGGTTGATGGTGGCAAGCTACTACGGCCTGCCCGTGTCGACGACTCACACCATTGTCGGCGCCCTGGTGGGCTTTGGCATCGTGGCCCTGGAGGTGGACGCGGTCCAGTGGCAGAAGGTGGCGGGCATCCTGGCCAGTTGGCTGATCTCACCGGTGATCGGTGGTTGTATTGCCTTTCTCTTGACGCTCAGTGTCCGGCGGTTCATCCTCGATACCGACGATCCCTTTGGCAATGCCAAACGGGTCGGGCCGGTGTATATCTTTCTGATGGGGGCCCTGATCGCCCTGGTCACGCTCTTCAAGGGTCTCAAACATCTCCACGTGAATCTCAGTGTCGGGCAGTCATTTGCCATCGCCACGGCGGTGGGTCTGATCGTGGCCGTGGTTGGCAAGCTCCTGCTCCGCCGTATAGAAGTCGATCGCGAGGCGGAGAAGGAATTCCACTACGCCAGCGTGGAGAAGGTATTCGCCCCTCTTTGTGTCTTTACCGCCTGTTCGATGGCCTTCGCCCACGGTTCCAACGACGTCGCCAACGGCGTCGGCCCTCTGGCTGCTGTGGTCAGCATCGTCACGACGGGCGAGGTGGAACAGACCTCCGCTCTGCCTGCTTGGGTCCTGATACTCGGGGGCGCCGGGATCGTCTTTGGACTGGCGACGATGGGCTACCGGGTCATGCGAACCATCGGCACCAAGATCACCGAGCTGACTCCGAGTCGTGGCTTTTGCGCCGAGCTGGCGGCCGCCTCCACGGTGGTCATCGCTTCGCGTCTTGGTCTACCGGTCTCCACCACCCACATCATCGTTGGTGCGGTACTCGGGGTAGGGCTGGCGCGCGGCATAGCCGCCATCGACCTCAGGGTCGTCATGGGAATCGTTACCTCCTGGGTGGTGACGCTCCCGATCGGCGCCACCCTGGCCGCTTTCTTCTATTTCTTCTTCAAAGGTGTTTTTGGCTAATCGATCCAGCGGACCCCAAGCTGAGGAGCTCAACCTGCGGCTAAGGGAGGTCCAAGAGCTCCAACAGTTCAAAGGCATCCCCTTTCCCCGGCGGATCCGTTTTCGTCAGCTGCTGGTCACCGGCCCGCCTGGATCAGGGAAGACGACCTTGATGCGAGCGATCGGCGGCTGGCCGGAGGAGGGGTACCTCGATCTCTCCCAGCCGAATTGGTGGCGGTCTCGGCTGCTTACATTCCGCCCTCGCGAGGTCCATCTCGGCTTTCCGTTCCGCGGCCACGCTCGGGCTCTGGCCCTGTTCGAGAAGGAATGGGTCGCCTCGCCTAAGACACTCGAGCTGGGGTTGGGGAGAATTCGTCTGCCGCCGCCGGCTGGTCGCTGGAGTCTGAGGAACTGGCGCAAACGGTACGTCTTCGAGTTCCAGCTGCCACCAGCGGACAAGGTGTTCGCCGCCCGTCAAGAGCGCTCCTACCGCCAGACCCATCCCGTCGATGCCAAGTTTTCGCTCAACCAGGTGCGCAGCCAGCTGGCGGTTTATTGGACCGTTGCCCAGTTCTTCGACCGCGCCGGTCTCCTCGTCTACGTACGTGATGATTTCGGCGGGGCGCCGAAGAGGATCAGGAACACTCGCGATGATGCACCGACCCGGCCCAGATCGAAGAAGTCTCGCGAACGCCACGCCGGCAACCGCGAAATCCCAATCCTCGAGCGCCCCGGAAGCGATCGCCTGGCGGGAAGCAAGGTCCGAGTCGGTCTTCGGGATCTGCCGGTAGAGATCACCGTGGGACCCCAGAAGTTGCAGGCGCACCCCGAGCTGATTCCAGCAGAGGCGCCCGAGACACGGACGCAAAACGTGATTCTCCTCGACCCCGAGGAGTACTCGACCCGGATCAGCGGCTTTGTGCGGCTCGAGCCGGGCGACCGAACGAGGATCGGCAAGGGTGAGGAGGACTATCAGATCTCTCTTCAGCTACCGGAAGACATCCTTCCCAGGCTCGAGATCACCAATGACGGCGAGTGGCTCAAGGTCTCGGATCTGCACTCGCCAACCGGTTCGGAGGTCTCGACTCTCGAGGATCCAGGTGAAGGCGGGCTATTGGCGCGTGACCGTGCACAACGGCTGGAGCGAGTGCTGGAGATCTTCGGCGGGCCTCTGCGGCCGCTCGAGCGGACGGAGGCGCTGGCGGTACTGGAAGCAGTCAACGACAACCTGGAGCGGGATCCGTTCCGGCCGCCGGATTCCCGTGGTCTACCTGGTGGGCTGGTCGAGCTTCCAGCTCGGCTGACTCCGGTTCTCGTCGGCGACCTGCACGCCAATCTGAACAATCTGTTGACGATCCTGTCCGAGAACCGGTTCGTGGAGGAGATGGCGGAGGATCGAGCGGCGGTGATCCTCCTCGGAGACGCGGTTCACCTCGAGGACGGCGATCGGATAAGCGAGATGGACAGCTCGATGCTGGTGATGGACTTGATCTTCAAGTGCATGCTGGCCTTCCCGGGACGCTTTGTCTACTTGCTGGGAAATCACGACAGCTTCTCACACGAGGTCACCAAGGAGGGGGTCGAGCAGGGACGCATCTGGAAGCAAAGGCTGCGGGAGGAGCGTGGCGACCGGTATGTAGAGCAGATGCAGAGATTCTACGATCTGTCGCCCTATGTCGTCATGTCCGAAGACTTTATCTGCTGCCACGCCGGCCCGCCGATGGGCGGGGTGTCGCGCGAAAAGGTGATCGATATTCACAACCACCCACGACTCCAACACCAGCTTACCTGGACCCGTCTCAAGACTCCGGGCAAGCCGGCTGGCTACACCAAGGGCGAAGTCGGCGCATTCAAAAAGGCCATGGGTCTGGCGAAGACCCATCCGCTCATCGTCTCCCACACCCCAGCCGACGAAAAGGGGACTGTGTGGGTGAACGTCGGCGGTGTCAAACACCATCACCTGGTCTATGGTGCCCGACCGGGAACGGTCGCGGCCTTTACCAGGGTTGGCTCCCGGATTGTGCCGCTGATCTACTTCAGCGGGTCGTATCAAGAGTTGTGGAGTGACTAGGAGTTTGACCCGATCACTCGAACAGGCTCGTCGGCTTGGGTTATGATGCCAGCGGCATAGCACCGACAGAGACCCGTTCATGCCAGACCCATACGTCGCTCACCTCTTTCGAGAGGCTCCGCTCTATCCCCTGCAACGGCATATGTTGGTGGTAGAGGATTGCGTTGCCAAGGTGCCGCCGCTGTTCGACGCGCTCTGGAATGGTGACCAGAAAGAGGTGCACGCTCTCAGAGACCAGATCTTTCTGGCGAAGGGTTTGGCCGATCACCTCAAGAACGAGATCGGCTCCTATCTCTGTCGGAGCACGGCCGGCACGTTCGACCGCAGAGACCTGCTGACCCTTCTCAGTGCCCAGGATTCGATCGCCGACGGGGCTCGAGATCTCGCCGGGCTGGTGGGCATGAGGGAGATGGAGATCTCCGACAGCTTGAAGGAGATGCTGCAACCCCTGGTCGAGCACACCCTGATGGCGACAAAGCTCTGTTTCGAGGTTGCCCAGAACCTCGACCAACTGCTGGGAGAGAACGGTTCTCCCGGCTCGGAAGAGCTGATTACGGGGCTGCAGGCGGACCTCACCGCCATCGAGAGCGATCTCGAGGGCCGCATGGCCGAGCTGGGGGAGACACTCTTCGAGCGCGGCAGCCAGATTCCACCGGTTGCCGTCTTCATCTGGTACGAGCTCATCCAAAAGATCAGCGAGCTGGCATTTGGGGCGGTCCGGGTCGGCGATTCCCTACGATTGATTCTGGCCGCTTGACGACCGTAACCACCCGCACAACTTGACGGACTGGCACAAAACGGTGGAGGAGAGCCTGCGGTTCCTCGACCGGATGCATCAGGTCGAGCTGGACAACGGCTTGACGGCCTGTGTAGTGGAGGATCGGCGGACCTCGTTGGTAACCACGGCGCTCTGCTACCGGGTGGGTACGCGGGACGAGGCGCCGAGCCAGGGCGGGATCGCCCACTTTCTCGAGCACATGATGTTCAAGGGCTCGCCACTGTTCGGCCCCGGCGAGGTCGACCAGCGGACCCAGGCACTGGGGGGAACCAACAACGCCTTTACCAGCCACGACTGCACGCTCTACGAGTTCAGCTTTGCCTCCGACCGCTGGGTGGAGGCGTTGGCGATCGAAGCCGATCGCATGGCTGGACTGGCGTTGGATGAGACGGAGATCGATGCCGAGCGTGCGGTGATTCTGGAGGAGATTTCCCACGAGGAAGACGATCCCTGGGATGCCCTGGAGATGGAGGTGCGGGATCGGTTCTATGGCGAACATCCCTATGGCCGCCGAGTGCTCGGCCAGCGTGATTCTCTAACCGCGATCGGACGTGGGGAGCTCGAGGCCTTTCATCGCCTCCACTATCGGCCCGCAAACGCGGTGCTGGTGGTGGCCGGCGATGTCGGGCAGGAGGCCCTGGAGCCGATCCGAAGGGAGCTCGATTGCGCGAGCACCGATGGCTCACCCGAGCGGGCGCTCATCGGCAAACGACCGGCTGTAGGACGGTCTCGGGTCGAGCGTCGGCGAGGGGATGTCGCGCGGCTGCTCGTCGCCCTGCCCGCACCGGGTGCCGGCGAAGCGGACTGTGCCCCCCTCAGGCTGCTGCTGGCGATCCTCGGCAGTGGGCGTGCCAGCCGCCTCCACCGCGAGTTGGTGGAAGAAAAGCAGCTCTGCCTTTCAGTCTCCGCCGACCTCGTCGAGACGGTGGGTGAGGGAACGACTCTGATCGGCGCCGAGCTGATACCCGGTGTCGAGCCGCGGTTGGTGGAGGAGACGATCCTCGAGCGGCTCCAGGAAGCGGTCGATGGTCCCATCTCGTCCGCCGACCTCGAGCGGGCCAGACAGATCCTGCTCGCCGACTGGGTCTTTGCGCACGAGCGGGTTCACCAACAGGCGATGACCGCCGCGCTCGCCCTGGCGCTGTACACACCGGAGTACCCCGAGCAGCATCTGAGACAGATTGCCGAGTCGAATACCGAGCGGCTGCGAGTGGTAGGAGAGAGATACCTGCGGGCGGAGCAGCTCGGGGTCGTCGGCTGGTCGCTGCCCGAATCCTCGGCAGAGGTCCAGAGTTGACCACCAAACGACCAACGCCGAGCCACCTGGCGATCCGGTGTCGCCGGGTCGAGGGCCCACCGGTGGTCTCGGTCAGGGTGTGGATTCGTGGTGGAGCACGAAGCGAGACGATACCCGGTCAGGCCTTGATCAGCGGCCGCGCCCTGAGTGAAGGGACGCGCAACCGGACATGGCGGGCGATCGCCGAGGAGGCCGAGGCCCGCGGCATGATGTTGTCCAGCTTTGCCGGGTTCGAATTCTGTGGGGTCGCCATCGATGCCCTGGCCGAGGACTGGCAGCTGGCGCTCGAGTGGGCGGCCGAGCTGGCTTTGGAGCCGGCCTTTCCCGAGGACCGATGCCGCTGGCTTGCCCGCCAGGCCACGGCCGAGCTGCAAAGCCTCGCCGACCAGCCCGAGGTGCGCACCGCCTGGGCCTTTCTGGAGCAGCTCTACACCCCCCACCCCCGCGCCCGACCCATCCAGGGCACTGCCGAGGACCTGGCGAGCCTGTCCGCAGCCGACTGTGTGGGCTTTCATCGGCAGGGATTGGCACAGGGTCTGATCGTCACCGTGGCGGGCCGCATCGACTCAAACCACACCCGCACCGTGGCCGAAGGCCTTTTTCGAGGGGTGAGCAGCCAAGCCCTCCCCGTTGTGGATGTCCCTTCGCCAACAGGTCTGGCCGAGGTGCGCAGGGAGGTGTCCACGGGTTCGGCGGACCAGGCACATTTCTACGCCGGTCACCTGACCGTGGCCGCGGATCATCCGGCGGTCCCGGCGCTCGAGTTGGTGGGTGTTGTGCTGGGTTCGGGGTCCGGTCTGACCGCTCGCATCCCGTACCGGATCCGGGAGCAGGAGGGTCTGGCCTATGTGGTTGGCGCCGAAACGGTGGCGGGAGCCGGTCTCGACCCGGGGCGACTGATGGTCTATGTGGGTACGGCACCCGAGAATCTCTCGCGGACGGAGCTGGCGGTGCGAGAGGAAGTGACCCGTCTGCTGGAATCGGGAATTACCGATCAAGAGATGCAAGACGCACGGGCCTATCTCCTCGGCCGCGAGCCCTTCCGGCGCGAGACCGCGAGACAGTGGAGCGAGATACTGGCGGCGGCCGAGTTCTACGGGCTACCGGTCGACGATCCCGACTGGATGCAGGAACGGTGGCGCCGGCTCGACCGCTCGGAGGTCGAGGAGACGGCCCGGCGGCATCTTGAGCCCGACAGACTCCAGATCACCATCGGAAGATAGATCCGCTCAGGCGGCAGCCTGGGTAGCCGGTTGTGGCTGCGATCCTCTGGCGGGGCGCAGCGAGACCATGGTGATGGCGGCAATCAAAACTCCGGCTCCGAACCACTGCCAGGGCCCCAGCACCGAACCGTTGATCAGATAGTCGAACAGGATGGCGCTCAAGGGTAGGCACAGCTCACAAACCGTGGCGACGATGGCTCGCACCCGAGTCAGCCCGAAGTAGTAGAGAAAGATGGCGCCGCTGCCGGTGGTCACACCTATCAACAGGATCAGCAGCCAGTTCTGGGAAGTCACCTCGGTGAGGGGGAATCCGGTGCCGCTGGCGATGAGATATAGGAGCGCCAGCAAGGTGGTCAGGCCATAGCGTCCAAAGGTGGCCTCGCGAAAGTCGAGCGCATTCAGGAGCCGCTTGCCGAAGACAGTGGCCGAGCCAAACGCCGCCGCCGCGATCGCGGCCCACACGGCGGCTCGAGCCGTGGTCGCACCGGTGTCGAGGTCGGGCAGAGCAAGGCCAAAGGTCAGCAGATAGGCGCCGGCGATGGCCATCCCGGCCCACGATAGAAATCTCGGTGTGATTCGCTCTTTGAGCAGCAGCCCTGCCAGCACGATGGCGAATACCGGCTGCAGCTTCTGCAGCAGGACGACCACGCTCAGCTGGTTGAAATCGACCAGGAAGAGGGCCTTGACGATGGAGAACGTACCCAGGATGCCGCCGGTCAGCGCCACCAGCAGGAGGACCACCCAGTCGCCCGCTCGCAAGCTACCGAAGGTGCGATAACTCTTGTACAGAAACGGCTGCATCAGCACAAACGGCACCGCGTGCAACAGAAAGACCACCAGCGGCACCGGCATGTTGTGGAGCCGTGGTGTAAGCGCCACCCCGTCCAGCCCCCAGAGCGAGGCGGAGATACAGATAGCGAGGGCACCGAGGATCGTCGAGCGCATCGAGAGGCGTGATCGTAGCAAACCCACCCCTTT
The DNA here is from genome assembly GCA_049678185.1 of Thermoanaerobaculia bacterium. Classification (GTDB taxonomy): domain Bacteria; phylum Acidobacteriota; class Thermoanaerobaculia; order Multivoradales; family JAHEKO01; genus M0029. The sequence continues at coordinate 14,405 of JBAUDS010000326.1, read as the reverse complement.
CGTGGAGGGGGCTCGACCGGATATAAAGGGCGTCGTGCCACGTCTCGGGATAGTCGATCTGGGCTCCAACACCGCCCGCCTCGTCGTCTACTCCTACCAGCCGGGAGAGTGGTTTCGACTCGTCGACCAGATCCGCGAGCCTGTACGTCTGGGTGAGGGGCTGGGCAGGGACGGGAACATCACCAGCTCCGCCATGCGGCGGGCCGAGCTCGCTCTCACACTTTTCTCGGAGTATGCATCGAGCACCGGGCTGTCCGATCTGGAGGTCCTGGGGACGAGCGCGCTGCGCGACGCCGCCAACCGGGATGAGCTCCTCGAGACTCTTCGGGCGCTCGGGCTCGACATAAAGGTTCTCTCCGGTGAACAAGAGGCGCGGCTGGGTGTAGTCGCGGTCGCCAACGGCTTCGACATGACCAAGGCCTGTGTCATAGACCTCGGCGGCTGCAGCGCCCAGATCTCGTTCATGCGCGACCGCGACTTTGAGGCCGGCCGGGCCTATCCGCTAGGTGGGGTGCGGCTGACAGAGCGCTATCTCCACTCCGATCCGCCGAAGGACAAAGAGGTCGAGGCCCTCGAGAACGCGGTCGCCATGGAGCTGGACGAAGTCGGTGAAGTGTTGGCCGCAGGCTCGCATCCGCTGGTGGCCATGGGAGGGACCATCCGCAACCTGGCGCGTGTCGTCCAGCGGCGGAGTCGGTACCCACTGATGGATCGTATCCACGGCTACTTCCTAGAGCGGGAGGTGCTGGAGGCGCTCACCACCAGGTTGCTCGGGATCAAGACCAAGAAGCGGGCTCGAATCTCCGGTATCAAGACCGACCGGGCGGATGTCATCGTGGCCGGGGCGCTCGTCTATCGCTGGCTGCTACGTCGCACCGGTCGCGAGGGCCTCTGGATCTCGGGCCACGGGCTGCGGGAGGGGGCCTTCTTCGAGCGCTCTGTTCCAGCGCCGCATCTCATCTCGGACCTGCGGTCGTTCAGCGTCCAGAATCTGCTCCGCCAATACGCTCGGTCGGGTGGTCACGTTCATCAGGTCCGTCACCTGGCCGGACAACTCTTCGCCGAGCTCCAACCCCTCCACGGCTTTGGTGCGCGGGAGGCCGATCTCCTGGATGCCGGCGCCCAGCTGCAGGACATCGGGTTGGCCGTCAACTACTACCGACACGATCGCCACGGCGGCTACCTGGTGGCATCAGCTCCCTTGAACGGCTTCTCCCACCGCGAGCAGGCGCTGGTGGCCCTCCTGGTTCGCTACCACCTCAAAGGGCGGCCAAGATTGGGTGCCTATCGGCGGCTCTGCCGAACGGACGACGAGCGACTCCTGGTTACGCTGCTCGCCTGTCTTCGCATCGCCGAGCACCTGGACCGCTCCCGCTCGCGCAAGGTCGAGGGGCTGAGGGTCAAGACAACCGCCAAAAAGGTCACCGTCGAAGTGCTCTCCAGAGTCGAGCTGAAGACCGAGCTCTGGGAGCTCGACCGCCACCGGGACATCTTCCGCAGCGCCTTTGGCCGCAAGCTCCAGTTCGAGCCGGTCCTCGTTACCAGCTAACCCTCACCGGGGACGTTGCTGTTCCGGCCGGAGTGTTAGCCTTCGGGACAGGGGTCGCTGATTCCGTAAAGGGAGGGTTGCATGAAAAAGAAAACGCTCTGGTCGATGATTTTGTGTTCCGTGTTCTCTGTCGCCGCGGCGGTCGAGCTTCCCGCGGCAGAGATTACACCGCCCGACGAGTTCTTCGGTTTTCAGCTGGGTGCAGATCGAAAAATCGCCCGATGGGACGCCATCGTCGAGTACTACGAACTGCTCGCCCAGGAGAGCGACAAGGTCGTGGTCACCGATATGGGGCCCACTACCAACGACAACCCGTTCCTCTTGGTCGTGGTGTCCTCCGCGGATAACCTGGCCAGGCTCGAACAATTGAGAGAAGTGAACAACAGGCTCTTTGACGCGCAAGGACTCGACGAAACCGAGGTCGATGCTCTGGTCGCGGAGGGCAAGGCCGTGGTCTGCCAATCCATGAGCCTCCACGCCACCGAGATCGGCGGCACCCAGATGGCGCCCGAGCTTGTCTACGACCTCCTCACCCGAGATGACGAGGAGACCCGGCGGATTCTCGACAACGTGATCCTCCTGCTGATCCCCAGCTTCAACCCGGATGGCCAGGTAATGGTCACCGACTGGTACAGCGAAACGCTCGAAGGCGAGTACGAGGGAGTGAATCTGCCGTGGCTCTACCACCCGTACGCCGGGCACGACAACAACCGGGACGGCGATTTCCTCAACCTCATCGAGTCGAAGTACGCCGCCAAAATCATGTATCGGGACTGGAAGCCGCAGGCCTACATCGACCACCACCACATGGGGAGCTATGGCGCCCGGTTCTACGTGCCACCCTACAGCGAGCCCATGCGCCCCTATGCCGACCCTCTGGTCTGGCGTGAGATGAGTCTGTTTGGCGGCCACATGGCCTACAAGTTGGAAGAGGCCGAGATCTCGGGCGTCCTCAACAAGGCCCAGTATCCCGGGTGGGGCCACTTCGGCTGGCACTGGATCACACCCTTTCACAACATGGCCGGGATGCTCACGGAGTCCGCCAGCGCCAAGCTGGCGACACCGATCTACATCCACCCCGACCAGCTCCGGGGTGATGCCCGCGAATGGAAGAAATACGAGGCCCAGACGACCATTCCGAGCCTCTGGCCCGGCGGTTGGTGGCGGCTTCGGGACATCGTGGAGCAGAAAAAGATCGCGGCCTGGGCCATGCTCGACGTGGCCGCACGGCACCGCGAGACCATCGTCCGCAACGCCTACCTCAAAAGCAAGCGCCAGCGGGAGCGTGGAGCCACCGGTTCCCCACAGGCGTTTGTCATCCCCAGCGACCAACACGACCCATTGACGGCGGCGAAGATGATCAACACCCTCCTGCTATCCGACATCGAGATCCTCCAGGCCCACGATGCTTTCATGGTGGGCGACATGTCGTACGGAGCGGACTCGTATGTGATCCCTCTGGCCCAACCCAAGATGGGCCTCATCCGCAACCTACTCGGCCGCACGCTCTATCCCGACAACGAGTGGACCCGAGACCGTGACGGCGCCCCGCTCCGGCCCTATGACTCCGCGACCCACACCATGGCCGAGTACATGGGCGTCCGGGTGGATCCCATCGCCGCCGCGGTCGAGGCCGAGCTTGTCGAACTGGCGACCCAGGTGCCCCTCAACGGCACAGTGGAACCCAGCGAAGCCGGCCATCTCCTCGACGGCAGGCTCAACGACAGCTTCAGGGCGGCCAACCAGCTCATGGCCGAGGGCATCGCGGTCCATCGTGTGGACGAGGCATCCCCCGGTTTCCGGCCGGGCGATTTTGTGGTTCCCGCCGGCGACGGGGCGACGCTGGAGCGGGTCGCCACCGCCACCGGCGTGGACTTCAAGGCGTTGGCGACCGGCCCGACCGCCGACCACGAGGTCGAGCAGATGCGGACCGCCATGTACAAGCGCTACTGGGGCGGCAACATGGACGAGGGCTGGACGCGTCTGACCCTGGAGTCGTTCGACTTCCCCTACACCTCGGTCAGGGACGCGGAGCTCGAGGCTGGAGATCTGCGGTCCAAGTACGACGTCATCATTCTGCCCCACGACCAGACCGACACGATGATGGGCGAACCCGAGGCCCAACCGGGCCGGCCGGCGCCCGTCTATCCCCCCGAGTACCGAAGCGCCATCGGCGACGAAGGCGTCGAGGCTCTGAAGGCGTTCGTGGAGGCCGGCGGCACACTCGTAGCCCTCGGTGACGCCACTGGGTTCGCCATCGAAAAACTCGACCTGAAGGTCCGCAACGTCATCGACGACCTCCCCGAGGACGAGTTTTTCTGTCCCGGCTCGACCGTCAAGGCAACCTTCGACAACAGCCACCCGCTGGCCTACGGGATGCCCGACGACGGACTGGTCCTCTTCTGGGGAAGCCCGACCTTCCAGATCGAACCGTCTCAACACAACGAGTGGTATCAGACCATCGTCCGCTACGGCGACCGCGATCTCCTGCAGAGCGGATGGCTCATCGGCGAGGAGCACATTGCCAAGAAGGCGGGGATGGTGGTGGCCAAACAGGGGAAGGGAAGAGTGATCCTCATCGGCTTCCGCACCCAGAATCGATTCCAAACCCACGGCACCTTCAAGCTCTTGTTCAACACCCTGCTGCAGTGACCCATGCCTGGGTGCCACGTTCACAATTGTTGAATTGGGCACAGCAACGCAGCTGACTCGGCCGCAGGGCCCGCACCGCCGCATCCGGCGACCTCAGCCCGAGGCCAAGAAAAGCGAATTCCTATTCGGCTATCGGCACGGTAGCTTCTCTTGAGTGACGGCAGGTGTTCTTCGTTTGGGCACTAAGGTGGGCGCCGGGGGCCCAGGCACCGGGCTTTTGCGGCGAGACACCGTCTGACGTCAGTTAGGCAGGATTCGGAGTTCGCGCGCAATGGCGTTATCGAAACTACCAGTGACTTCGATTGACGCGACCCCGGTAAATTCGCCGCTGTGAATTTCTCATATTTATCACGATCCGCGGGTTAGAATCGCACCGTTTTTGGTGTCACACCAAGGAGGAATCGTGATAGCGCGCACTTCAGTGAAAATCGTCCCATCGCTACTCAGCATCATGCTGCTCGTCGCATGCGGCCCGGCGCAGGGACCACAGCAGCCCCAAGCCGGGACTCGCAACGTCATTCTCTTCGTCGGTGACGGTTTCGGGGCCACCCAAACGGCGCTCGGCGTCCAGTATGCGCGCCTTATCGAGCAGCGCGAGCTCAACATCGAGTCACTAATGCGCGACGGAAATACCGGCTACGCCCTGCCGCTGCCGTTCGAAGGCATCGTTACCGACTCTGCTGCCGCTGCGACGCAGTTCGCAACCGGTCAGGAAGTAAGGAACGAGACCCTGGGATTGAATCCCGACGGCTATCCCATCGAGACGATCTTGGAGTGGGCTCACGAACGCGGCCTCGGGACCGGGCTCGTCACGAACATGCGCATCACCCACGCGACCTCTGCTGCCTTTGCCGTTCATCAAGGCTCGCGCTACGTCAGCGAGCAGGAGCTGATGGACGACCTTTTGCAGGAGGGTGACGTCGACGTCTTTCTCGGCGGAGGAGCGCGGGCCCTGGTGCCCGCCGGGACGCGGGTCTCTGAGGCTCTTCCGGGCATTCCCGAGGAGCTGGACGGTGAATCGAATCGCGAGGATGAATCAAACCAGGTCGAGGAATTGGCGGATCAGGGCTATGTCATCGTTTCAGATTCGCCGTCATTGCGTGAGGCGGCAAGCCACGCGACGAAACTCCTGGGTATGTTCTCAGCCACCCACCTACCTTATGTCGTTGACCGTCGACAGATGAATCTCTCGACCGTTCCGACCTTGGCCGAGATGACGAGCGCGGCGCTCGACGTCCTTTCGCGGCACGATGAAGGTTTCTTCATGCTCGTGGAAGGAGGACGTATCGACTACGCCGGGCATGCGAACGACCCGGGCTCCCTGCTGCACGAGATCCTGGACTTCGACGAAGCCGTGGGCAAGGGTCTGGAGTTTCAGCGCAGTCATCCCGACACCCTCGTTCTCGTAACCGGGGATCACGGTACCGGCGGATTTTCGTTCGCCGATGCTTATTTCGGTCCGGCCGTAGGGCTTGAGCTCGATAGCGGGATCGTTTATCAGCCGGACGGTCAGTATCCCGCCAAGGACCAACTCGGAATTCTCTTCCGTCAGAATGCATCCTACCGATATATCCTGCAGCAGGCCGGCGCGGATCCGGAAAAGCTCATCGAACTCGTTCTTGCACACACGGGCCTCGAGATGACAATGAACGAGGCGAGAGAGGCGCTGGTCAGAGACGAACAAGGGCTCGCCTGGACGAAGGATTTTCGTCCTTTTTACTATGAGCCCGAGGACAATGCCTCAGCGCTGATCGGGCGGGCACTGTCGCGGCATACCTACGTTGTATGGTCAACCGGGGAACACACGAGTGACCTCATCCCGACCTACGGGCGTGGACCGGGCGCCGAGAAACTGAGGGGCATCTATCCGAACACTCACATTTACTCGGTGATGCGTGAAGCGCTGGAAACCAGGCTTTGATGCGGGGATCGGAAACTGTATCGAGTTGGCGTCGCCGGGTGTCCGACTGAATAGCTGCGACGTCGATTCGAGTCTAAACGCAGCTAGCGCGAATAACCCTTGCGGGATCGAAGAGGTGCGAAGAGGTGCCAGAGACTTCCTTAGGCGCAAGCGGCCAGCTCACCTAGGAGCTTGCGGTCGTAGCGAAAGAAGAGGCGCAGGCGCTTGGGGATAGTAAGTACGACCTGCCGGTGAGGGACATTCTCGAGCAGTTCTTGCTCGGCCCAGGCCACCCACAACAGCTCGCGCTTCTGATGACAGCTTGGACAAAGGCCGCGCAACTTGCAGGAGAAGGCCACCAGAAACTCGTGTCGGCACTCGGGGCAGCGGATGCGAGCGACACCGTGGTCGAAGATGCCGCAGTCGAGGTAGCGATGGACTGCGAGCTCCACACAGTGGCGCAGGTAGCCGTGGGTGGCCTGGAAGCGCTCCTCGTAGACCAGCAGGAAGCGCTCGAAGTGGTGGGCCAGAGCGCGGTAGAGTACGGTGCGCTCGGGTCGCCGGGCGCGGTAGACGCGAGTGTGGGCCGGGGCGCGACTCGTCTCCACTCCAACCAGGGGAGACGGAATCGGCGGCCCTGAGCTTGCAGCAGATGCAGACCGACCAGGCTCACATTACAACTCGGATGTGGCCAGGAAACGGTATCAGGAGGAGGCCGACTCCCTAGAGCCTGCCGAGGCTGACGAAGGTGCCGCCGTTCTGGCGGCAGAGGAGACGCATCAGAGTGGCAAAGAGGGCGCCGGTGGTGTTGGACACCCCGGGAATCGAGAACATCACCGGGAAGCCGACGGACCTGGGGGTGCGCTACCTGCTCGACGGCAGCGTAAGGCGCGCCGGCGAGCTGTTGCAGGAGGCGGTGCGGCTAGCTCCCAAAGAGGCTCGCTACTGGGACAATCTCTCCTAATCCCGGCTCCGGCACCACAACTACTTGACAACACGGGCACATCGTTCAGGGCGACAACCCCATCCAACCCACGCGATCACAGGCGGCCCTCGATGCGACGCTTTTTCGTTCCTGGCTCGGCACTCGCCGAAATCACCGCCGGAATACGGGGTCCCCATTGCTCGTTTTTCTCTGCAGCCCTCGTTGACCACTACAATACCGGAAGAGGTTACATTGATGAAAACTGCACAGATGGCGCTCGTGACGCTCGCCTTCCTATTTGTCGGGACTCACGTGTTCGCCAACGACAAACCTAATATCGTCTACATCCTCGTCGATAACTGGGGCTGGGGCGACATCAGCATCCAGGGCAGTACAGTGCCCACCCCGCGAATTGACAGTTTTGCTGCCGAGGGGATGCGCTTCACAAATTTCAACGTTCAAAACCAGTGCACACCGACCCGCTCCGCCCTGCACACCGGACGCCTGCCGATACGTTCGGGAACCCAGAAGGTCGCAGCTCCGGGCGAGCCCGACGGGCTGTCGCCATGGGAATACACCATTGCCGAACTCTTGTCCGATGCCGGCTACGCCACGGCTCTTTTTGGCAAATGGCACGTGGGTTCTAAGGTCGGTCGCCTACCCTCGGACCAGGGTTACGACGAGTGGTTCGGGATCAACGAAGGTTCGAACGCAGCCGCCTACACCAGCACACCGCAGTTCGACCCGACCGTAGCCGAAGTACCGCACCTCTGGCAGGGTGTGAAAGGGCAGCCGTCCACTCAGACGGAGGTCTACGACAAGGAAGCAAAGCGTTTGCTCGACAGCGGGTCTACGAAGAGGGCGATCTCCTTCATCAAGAAGAACGCCTCCGTTGGCAAGCCATTCTTTGTCTACGTCGGTTTCACCCATTTCCACCCGCCGTGGGGCGTACAAGACGAATTCGAGAACGCCTCGGGGGCCGGTATCTATGCCGACACCAAGCTCGAGGTCGACCACAACGTTGGGCAGATTCTCGAGGCCATCCGTTCAGCCGGCATCGATGACGAAACGATTGTGATCCTGACCGGCGACAACGGCGCGGCGAACTATCCCTCTCCCGGCATCGTTACAGGAGAGGTCGGCGGTTCAAACGGACCCTGGCGAGGTGGCCTGAGCACAGCCTATGAAGGTGGTATGCGCACCCCGGCCATGATTCGCTGGCCGAACAGGGTCGCTGCCGGCGTCGTCACTGACGGGATCGTCGCGGACCTCGATTGGTACCCGACCCTCGCCCATTTTATCGGCGAAGAGCAACGCATCCCGAACGATCGCCCTATCGACGGAATTGACCAGAGTGACTTCATGCTCGGTCGGCAAGCGAAGTCAAACCGGGAGTTCGTGGTCACCTACGTGGGTGACACGGTCTTCGCGGTGAAGTGGCGGAACATGAAGGTCCACTTTGCCACGGCCGAGGGCACCCACTCGATCGTGCAACGCTACACCTTCCCCCAGGTCTTCGACATCAAGGAGGACCCCAAGGAGAGTTTCGAACTATGGGGAAATGAAGGCTATGCCCACGCCTGGGTGATGGGGCCGGTGACCGCGATCCTGACCGACCTGACCAAGAGCATGGCCGAGTACCCGAACATCACCCCCGGCCAGGACTTCAACGGCTACGAGTGATGCTTACGGCGCAGGGCGGTCCGGTTGAGTGGCGGCCTCCCTGCTTCGCACTGTGAAGCTGCGGAGCTTCGAAGTCGGACACTGGCGGGCCGAATTTCGAACAGCCCAAGTCGGTGCCGGCATTCTCCGAGTACTTCCACTTCCTGGGATGAGTCGCGTCCGACGTCAGCATGCCGCGGCTTGCCGAGAACACGGCGTCGACCGATCCGGTCTGGTCGTCGAGATCCGGATCGCCCGAGGAGGTGATCCAGGTCCACTCACCCGTCATGGTGGGCATGAAGCCGATGCGCCACGCGTCCGCCCCAGCGTAATAACCAGGCAAGGTGATCTGGTTGCCGCTGGCAGTATGGGTGAAGGTCGCCTCCACCTCCACTTCGAAGGGGTTACCTGCGAACGAGCCGTTGGTGAGCGAGACCACATGGCGGCGCCACTGGCCGGTCGTGTCGGCCGCCAATTCGGTCGAACCATCGCCGGCCCAGACCAGCGCCAGCGCTGCTACCAGGAGACTAGTAGAGCCTAATCCTTCTGACACACCAATAGCTGGAGGTAGGGAGCATTTGTCCCGGCTAGAGAACCAGCCGGTGGCAAGACATCGCTGGGTTGAAGCAGCTCCACAGACGCGTTGTAGCTGATGCCCTTGATGATCCGGCGTGCAGTATCTCCACCGGATCCGTAGATGTAGATGGGATGCACGTGCTCACCAGTTGGCCTGTTTTCTGAGTTGGTCAGAGCAGTTCCGACGGCCCCGCCCAGAGCACCGCCTGAACTCAGCCCCACGAGGTACCGTCCTTGTGCAGCGGCAAGAGCCGTCCAGCCCGAAGGGCAGGACGACAAGTTGAAGAACATGACCGCTCCTGTGGGAACAGTTCCGCTCAAATTCGTAAGACCCGAGCCGTCACCAACAAAGGAACTTGCCGTGACCTCCCCTGCACCGTCCACACTAAAGACCTCCACTCCGTTGTCGAGGCCACTTAAGATCTTCCCCCCATCAGTGTTGTTGAAGGCTCCAGCAACCCCGGCCGCACTCTGCACCTCACCCAACACCCCAAAAGTGGCCCCGCTCGTCGCTGTCGACTCACCCACCACGCCGGCCGAGTCGTCTTCGGTGCTCAGTGAGATGCCGTGTAACCCGAAACTCGCTCCAGTCAGTTCGGACGCCACGCCCCGGATGGCGGTTGTTGCAGGCGCCAACCCGTTTTCGGTCGTCGTTTCCGAGCGAGTGCTGCGGACCCGGGGTTTCTCGGCAGTCCCGAGTGCAGTGGCTAGCGAGATCTCTCCCGAGGGAGTCCCTTCGCCGATCCAGGCGGAGGCCAAATGGGTTTGGAGCACCGTCAAGGCCTCCTCCACTTCGGTCGTCGACAGCCCCGCCAGCACCTCGAAGAGCCGCGGCTTCGACCAGTCACTCGCCCCTCCCTCCGCATGAGCCCGTACCAGCCAAGCGTACTGCCTGCCGCGCGAAAGACACTGCTCCATCGAGGGCGTCCAGCTCAGTGCCCCGCCTGCCAGACGCTCCCGGAAGAGCGGCTCGGGGCCATTCAGACTCGCCTCTGAGTCCTCGGGAAGCCGGAAGACCACCAACTCATAGGCGGTCGCCCCTTTGGTGCCTCCCCAACTGAAAGTCGGACAGCGGTGATCAATCATCGTGACCTCTGAAGTGCTCCCGGGAGAAACCGCCACCGGCGGACCGGCCATCGCTCCCAGACAAGAGGCTCCCAGGGCAATCATAAGAGCCATGGCGGAGATACTGCTTTGATTCTCCATTCCGAGCCCTCCTTTGCATCGTGCATGAACCAGTCAACTCGGCCCCGGTACAACCAGAAGCCAGCACCATTTTCGTTTGATTGCGACCAACTCGGCAATCTAGTCCTTCACTGAAGGCCCTGCTTGTATCTGCCTGCCAAGGAGAGACCTCCCGCCCGTCGCGGGGACCCAAACGGGCTCCGGGCAAGGAGAGGTTTACTGTAATTGAGACCCGATCCAGTGTGTGGTCTCGCCGGCGTCCAGACGGCCACGGAGACCCGTCAGGCCTGGGTATCTCCGCTTATCGGGTCGAGACCCATCGCCAGGCGACCGGTGAAGAGTTGCTGTCGCTTTTCAGCCAGAGGGTGGAAGGAGCCCGCGGTGACATCACGCGATAGCCGCTCGAGGATGTTGCTGCGCAGGTAGGCGGGACCTCCCGCGGCCTCGACCGCCTTGGCCACGGTGGCGGCGGCGGCGCGTACGATTATGGTCTTGTGGACAAACCCGGCATTGCCGTTTTCGACGGTGGGCTCGAAGTCCCAGTTGTTGGCGTGGGCGACGGCGCTTAAAGCGGGCGTGATCATCGATCGGGAGGTTGGTACTCGCAGCAATGACTCCTAGTCACCTAGTGCCATCATCCAGAGGTCACTCCCCTTGTGATGTCGCAGCCTTGGAGCAATGGGTCCAGTGGAAGATCAGCGTGGGAGACAACATCTCCAGATTACAGGTCTTCCAGTTGTGAGTCCGGTCCCATGGAAGGGCTAAGCAGGGGATCGGCACGCGGCCCGAGCCCAGATCCTGTGCAGCCTGCAACTGTGGATTGAGCAATGGTCCCGCAGAATGGAAAGGTTGCGCGGTGCAGTGCGTTGAGACCGCTGGAAAGGATGTCCGTAAGGGACAAGCCGCATTTTGGATAGGGGAGCCCCGTGAGACTCAAAGCAAGCCTGGCGATATCTCTGCTGGTCAGTGTGCTATTCATTTTTCCGATGCCCGCCTCCGGTGCATCTCCTAGCGGTCTTGGTCAGTTCGAGTTGGGAATGGACTACGCTCGCGTAAAGGAGTTGCTCAGTCGAAAGGGGTATCGGGTATTACTTGGTGTGCCAGATTCACTGTTAGAGATGGATATGAGAGACCAAGCTCTTCTGACACCAGAAGGATATTACAAGGATTACAGAGTTCTTATATTCGCCTTTCCGTCAGAGTTCGGATGGCCACGTGATCAGTCCGCAAACCTGTTGGCTTTTGGTGGCGCGGGCCAAGAGCTCAAAGGTGTCCAAGTGGTGCTGTTTGCAATGAGTAAGAAGGCTTCTCGGAAACTAAGGGCGATCGAAGCCGAGCTGGATGCGGATTTGGATAGCAAGTTCGAGAGAGTAAGTGACCCGGTGAGCGCACCCGATGGGGACGGCGTGTTCGTCGTTCGAAGATGGGTAAGAAGCGACGGTCGCGGAGGCTCTCTTAGGGTCCTTTCTTACCATGAAGGCGAGAAGCAGACCTCGGTAACCCTTTTAATCGGGGAATTTCCGGAAGAACTTGAAGCTGATTGGGAGTTGCCAGAAGGGATTGAGGTCGGAGATAAGGCAGAGACCACGGTGGAAAGTGAGTCTACACAGGCACAAGCCCCAATAATTGTACTCTCGCAAGCTGGTCAAGAGAGGGAACCAGAGGATAGTGCACTCACAAATGAGGATGTCGTACGTCTTGCGGCATCTGAAATGGGGGATGACCTCATTGTTCAGTTGATTGAGTCGAACTCGGTGAACTTCACTGTGAATCCTGATGCCCTGGTTGAGCTCAAGAAGAGCGGCCTGTCTGACCGGGTTATCGCCGCAATGCTGAGCAGAGCCAAAGGCGGTCAGTAGCTACGCAGAGCATTGAGGTCGCTGGAAAGGATGTCCCTGAGGGACAAGCCGCATTTTGGAAAGGGGAACCCAATGAGACTCAAGGCAATCTTGGTCATGTCCCTTCTGTTCAGTGTGCCATTCTTCACTCCGGTGCCTGCCCATGGTGCATCTCCGAGCGGTCTTGGTCAGTTCGAGTTGGGAATGGACTACGAGCGCGTAAAGGAGTTGCTCAATCGGAATGGTTATCAGGTAGTGCTCCGTGGTGAAGCGCCCTCATCAAAGGAATTGAGCGACACAGCCTACTTGTCACGAGAGGGCCTATACCCTGATTACCGTTTTCTGTATTTCGCTAACTTTCAATCAGAATTCGGGTGGCCACGGGAGCAGACGGGCTACACGTTGACTTTCGGGGTGCCGGACGCGGAGCTCAAAGGTGTTCTCTTGATTCTGGAGGCAAAGGGTAAGAACGATGTCGAGAGGTTAAGAGCAGTCGTATCAAAGCTCTATTCGGACCTTGATCGCAAATTTCAGCGAGTCAGTAACCCTGAGAGGGATCGAGCTTTAGCAGACAGTACGAACTCTAGCTCCGTCCGGCAATGGGTGACGAGCGACGGCCAAGACCGCCCTCTACGGGCTCTCGCTCAAAAAAAAGGGAAGAAATGGGCTGGGCTAGTTGTGTATATCGGGGAAGGTATGGAACTTGAATTTGATCTTCCGGCCGGAATGGGCTCAAGTGACGCAGCAAACGTGACCGAAGGTGAGACTACACGGGCGCAGCCTCCCCAGCTTATTGAGCCGCAACCTGGTGAGGAGACAAAAACAGCGGATACCGCTCTCACGAATGAGGATGTAATAAGTTTGGCAGCGTCTGGAATGGGGGACGACCTCCTTGTTCAGTTGATAGAGGGCAGTTTGGCGAGCTTCAGTACTGATGCAGATGCCCTTGTCAGCTTGAAGGAAAACGGATTGTCAGATCGCGTTATTAGCGTGATGCTCCGCAAAGCGAAAGGTGAGAGCTAGTTGAAATCTGAGCCTACGCGCCTCGTCGAATGACCCCGACACCTAGTCCAGCAGCCATTAGATCTCCAATGTGATCTCAAGTTGCGGAACGGGCAAGAGCGAGAGAGGGTTGCATACTCTGACATAGACCCCACGGGGCCCCGCAGCCGGGGGTCGGGGGTGGGGTCTCCGGAACTGTGCGAGTGTCCGCAGCATTCTCAGGTGATCTCGATCAGAATAAGGAATTGTCGGCTTGAGTCAGCAGCTCGGGCTATCAGAATTGGAGGGTAACCATGAAACGAAATCTTGGCCTAGTGGTTGTCGGAGCCCTATTGGCAGTTGTGCTGCTTGGTGGTGTCAACAAGGCTGCCGTGTTCGACGGAGTAGTGGAGACCACCAATGGTGGCTATATGTTCCCTGATCAGACCGTTCAGACGACGGCGGCCATCAACTCTGCGGGATTCCAACCGCGACTGTTCTACCTCACGGATGACACGTTTATAGGAGGCCTTGCCCTGACGGCGTGCGCATCCGGGTATCACATGGCGCACATCTGGGAGTTCAGGAATCTGGATGCACTGCGCTACGACGACAGCGCACCGGGGGCATTCAACCCAGATGGCAGCCCAGGGTACGACTTGGAAACAGGACCCCCGATGGGACCCGAAGGTTGGATAAGAACAGGAGCCGTCACTACCGGCGCTATGAGCGAAAACAACCCTTTGGCCAGCTGCGGCAAATGGACCGACAGCAGACCGACAGTGTACGGCAAAATAACCAAGTTCTCCTTTACGACTGGTGAGGTGATCGTACATCTGGGAGGAACAGGAACAAGAACATGCGACAGCTTTATACAGGTCTGGTGCGTCGAGGATTGAGCAGCCAGCCAGGTAGGCAGGCCTTATCCACTGCGTGGTGGCACACCCTTCTTCAACCACAACGACCCCAACCGAATGCGGCCCGACGAAGCCGTGGGTGGCAGGGAGGACGGTCAGGCCTTCGTTGTGCGTGACGTCATAACGAGAGCGGGCGGCTGGTTGCAGTCCGACTGGCAGTGGAACGTCAACGGCATGTACCAGGTGGCGCCCGATCGCGGCTGGGGCTTCAACGTGGCGG
>JBAUDS010000325.1:0-2045 GCA_049678185.1 Thermoanaerobaculia bacterium | reverse complement strand
GTCGGCACGATCGAGATCGCCAGCGAGCAGGCACCCAATCCGGAATCCCGGATCACTCTTGGCAATGAGCTGGATCCGCTGGGGATGCCCCGGGTGAAGATCGACTGGCGGCTGACCGAGCAGGAGCCGGCGAGCATCCGGGCCACGGCCGACCTGCTGGCCAGCGAGATGGGAAAACGGCTGCGCGGCAGGGTCCACCTCGTGATCGGCGACGGGCCGCCATGGGAGCACAGCCGCTGGAGCAACCACCCGATGGGAGGCACCCGGATGAACCCCGATCCAAAGGTCGGTGTGGTCGATACCAACTGCAAAGTCCATGGGGTCGACCGCCTCTACGTGGCCAGCAGCTCGGTCTTCCCTGTCGCCGGCTGCTCCAATCCGACACAGACAATCGTGGCGCTCGCGGTCAGGCTGAGCGACCATCTGAAGGGGGTTTTGAGATCGTGAGCGACCACACCGCCACCTCGCGCAGAGAGTTCCTCTACCTCTTGACCGCCATGCTCGGAACCTCGGCCGCCGGGGGTCTGGGGTGTGCGCTGCCCCGCGACGCCAAGGCGACCGCCGAGCAACTCACCGACTTCGTCGAGCTCCGTGAGGCCTGGGCGACGATCGGTCGGGTCTATCTGGAGACCGATCCCGTTGATGGATCTCTCGACGCCCTGACCGATCGGTTGATGTCCGATCTCGATTGGGGACGGGTCCCGGCCAAACTGGAGACCCTGCAGCAGGGCCTGGTGGAGCGGATCCAGACCGAATTCCGCGACTCTGAGATGGAGCGGGTCGAAGGTTGGATGTTGGCGCCGACCGAGGTCCGGCTCTGCGCGCTGATCGCGCTTCTGCAAGAGAGCTAAAGGGCTACCCGCTACTCGAGATAGCCGAGGGCCTTGAGCTGCTCGCTGGTCTCCTCCGACATCTCGCCCTCGGCTTCGCCCCCGGCCTGGTCCACCAGCACGTCGAATTGATTCGGTCTCCACCACCGGTAGAGCTCGTCCTTCAAGCGGGCGAACTCCTCGGGCCGCTCGTCGACTAGATTCTCGGTCTCACCCGGGTCCTGTTGGAGATCGAAGAGCGCGTACTCGATCTCGGGTGCCCCACCGATCCAACGCTGATCGCCGCGAAACGGCGCAAAGATGAGCTTGAATCGCTGATCTCTGGCGATCTTTTGCCAGCGCCCCTTGGTCGCGTAACCGGCCTCCGAGCGGGCGTAGACGGGCTCGTCCCCATCCGGCTCCCACCCGAGCATCCGTCCGGTGAGGGAGCGACCCTGCATCCAGCCCTGCTCTTCGAGCTCCACCCCGGCGGCTTCGAGCATCGTCGGGGCGAGGTTGATCAGCTCCACCGGCTCGCGGTCCACCCGGGGAGGCAGGACACCGGGGTAGTGAAGGACGAGGGGAACCCGCAGGCAGGTTTGAAAGCTGAAACGACCGTGGTCGAAGTAATAGGCGTGATCACCCAGAGATTCACCATGGTCGGAGGTGAAGACGGTGAGTGTGTTGTCCAAGAGGCCTCGGCCCCGGAGATCGTCGAACAGCTTGCCGATCTGGAAATCGGTGTAGGCGATCTCGGCGTCGTAGCGGGCGATGTAGAACCCGAGGTCGTCACGGCCGTCCAGAACCTGGCCGTGGCCGATCCCCGTCACCTGCTGTTTGGCCTTCTCCTGGTCGATCTCGATCGCCCGGATCGGCTCGAACCACTCGTCGTCTTGAAAGTGGTCGGCCCAGTCGTCCGGCGGCACGTAGGGGAAGTGTGGATCGAGATAGTGGACCCACAGAAAGAAGGGTTTGGAGGGGTCCATCTCCTCGAGCACCCGACGCACATGGAGGTTTACCGCCTCGGCCCCGTTGGGGTCGCCGGAAAAGCCGTCGAGCTCCTGCTTCCAGGTCTCCACATAGGTGTCAAAGCCCTGATTGAAGTTGAAGTCGCTGCCCACCGCGCCGTTGGCCACCACAGCGTGGGTGGTGTAGCCGTGTCGTTGGAGCACCTCGGCCAGCATCAGGAACTCGTGCGGCAGAGGCATCCCCACCCGGCGAACGATGCCGTTGTCC
>JBAUDS010000324.1:0-25595 GCA_049678185.1 Thermoanaerobaculia bacterium | reverse complement strand
GAGGGGCCGAGGTGAGCGAGATGGTCGGTTCGATGCTTGGGAGCGGTGAGCTTCCCGAGACGTTTGCCGACCGGATCGCGCGCGAGACGGGAGGCAATCCGTTCTTCGTCGAAGAGCTGATGCGCGCTCTCGTCGAGAACGGCGTCGTCTATCTCGCCGCCGGCGCCTGGAAGGTGAGAGACGAAGTGGGTCGAGTCGAGATCCCTCGCACGGTGGCCGCGGTCTTTCGCCGGCGGGCCGCCATGCTGGACGACGACCAACGGGCCCTGCTGGAAGCCATGGCGGTGTGTGGCCGGCCTGCTGCCGCGGACGTCCTGGCGCACGCGACGCGCCTCGACTCCGAAGACGCCCATGCCGCGCTTACAGGGCTCATCGACCGACACATGGTGCAGGAAGTTCCGGGCCCCGGTCTGCGCTTCCGATTGAGCCACGATCGTTTGCGGGAGACCATCTACGGTGACCTGGAGCGGTCCGCGCGCGCCAAAGCGCATTGGACGATGGCTCGTTCGATCGAGGCGGTCTACGCACGAGAGCTCGAGGAGCACATTTTCGAGCTGGCCGACCACTACAACAGTGCCGAGGAGCTTCTCACCGAGTCCGAAGAACGGCAAAAGGCCGCCAACTACAACCAGCTGGCCGGACAGCGCTCGAAGATCTCGGGAGCCTTCGATGCAGCCGGCAAATACCTCCGCTCGGCCATGGCTCTGCTTCCCGACGACTGCTGGGCGACGGACTACGACCGGGTTGCGGCCGTCAGCAGGGATCTGATGGAAGTCGAGTATCTCGGCAGGGACCTGGAGCGGGCCGAGAGACACTGGCAGCGACACGTTGCCCAGGCTCGGACCAGCCTGGAAAAGGCCGAGGCCTACATCGTCAAGGTCGATGCGCTGGCCCATCTCGGACGGCTGCAAGAGGCACTGGCAACCTTTCGTGAGGCACTGCCTCTCTTCCAAGTCCGCTATCGGACCCACCCGGGACTGCTGTCCGTGGTGCTGGCGCTCCTGCGCACGAAACGGTCGCTGAGACACAGATCTTTCGCCGAGTTACTTGCCCTCGAGGACCTGGGAGATCCGGAAAAGAATGCTCTCCTTCGCCTGCTGTCGAGCAGCCTCTTTCCGGCCTTCACCACCTACCAGGAGAACCTGTTTTCGTATTACTCGGCGAAGGCAGTCCAGCTCGCCGCAAAATGGGGCAATGCGCCGGCGGCGTCGGTCATGTATGGAGCGTATGCGTTTGCGCGGCAGCAGGCGTTTGGCGATCTGGAGACGGCGGCCGAGATCGGCGAATTCGCCAACGAGCTGGCGCGCCGTTATGACGATCCAGCGGCTTCAGGGCGAGCTTTTTTTATGACGGCTGCGTTTGTCTTCCCATGGAGCCGCCCCCTGCCCACGATCGCACCGCTGCTGCTCGCCGGGTACCGGCAGAGCTCGAAGGGAGGCGATCTGCTCTTTGCCGGCTTCCACCTCAATGTCCTGATCACCCAACAGTGCATGTACTCCGAGTCGGTGGACGCCACGCTACGGCTGCTGGCGGAGCATGAGGACCTTCTCCTCCGCCTCGACAATCCGCACACCATCAACGAGATCAGGGCGCTGCGTCAGATGTTGCGGCAACTGTCGGGCCAGACCAGGAACCGGGCGACCTTTGACGACGACGACTTCGACGAAGGCCGGTTTGTCAAAGATCTCCTGGAGCTCGACGACCCGATTCCCATCAGCTTCTACTTCACCTTCAAGCTCAAAGCACTGTTCCTCATGGGCCTCTACGACCGTGCCTTCGAGTTGTCGCGGGAGGCCGACAAGAGGGTCGGCGCCACCCGCGGGCAGTACGTGTTTGCCGAGCAGGCCTTCTTTCACTTCCTGACGGTGGCGCGACGGCTCGAGGCCGCGGGAAGAATAGAGAGGGTTTGGCTGCGGCGCAGCCTCGACAAGAAGCGCAAGCTGATGAAGAAGTGGGCCGACGTCTGTCCCGAGAATTTCCATCACAAGCTGTTGCTCATGGAGGCCGAGCGTGCCCGTCTCGAGGGGGACTGGGCGGCGGCGCGGCGTCTGTACCAAGGGGCCGTCACGAGTGCGCGCGAAGCGGGTTTCCCGCTCAACGCAACGGTGGCCTGCGAGCTGGCGGGTCGCTTCGAGCTGGCGCAGGACCGGCAGGAGGAGGCGGTGCGGTGGCTGAGCGCGGCGCGGGACGGCTACGCCACCTGGGGAGCCAGCGCCAAGGTCGCGGCGATGGAAGAGGAGTTGTCCGCGAGGGTGTAAGGGGTGGTAGACAGCCGGAGTGATCTGCCGTATAATCCCGCCTGCGAGAACAAAGCTGCCCCAGGGTAGGGGCGCGCCACCTCCTGAAGAGCCCCCGAGTCCTTCCTGAAGTAGCCGTTTACCTTTTTCTGCAAGGCTTGCTAGCTCCCGCCGAAAGATTCCGGTGTACGGAATTCATGTTTCAAAAGAAAGTGTGCGCTGTTCAGCTATTGCGGTACACCAAGAAGAAAGTGACAAAAGAATGAAGAAGATTTATGTTGGAAACCTCCCTTTCAGTGCTACTGAGGACGAGGTCAGAGGTCTCTTCGCCACCCATGGCGAGATCGAAAGTGTCAGCCTGATCACCGACCGTGAGACCGGACGCCCACGCGGCTTCGGTTTCGTCGAGATGTCGCCCGCCGACGCCGATGCAGCCATCTCGGCTCTCGACGGCAAGGAGATGGACGGTCGGAACCTCCGCGTCAACGAGGCGCAACCGCGCCGCGACAACGGCGGCGGACAGAACCGCCAACGCTGGTAGTCCGAAATCGCGCTGCCCGGATCTCGGGGTCCGGGCAGCACGCTTCGAAAACACATACAAGGGGTCGAACCATGTTTCGCAGACGATTCTTTCGGATCGTGTTGCCAAGTCTCGCCATGGCCATAGTTGCTGCCTCAGCTTGCTGGGCCGAAGAAGAGGAGGCTCTCGTGATAGAGACCGGCAAATCAGTTTCCATTGAATACACCCTGAAATTGGATGACGGCACAGCCGTCGACAGCAACGTCGGCGAGGATCCGCTCACCTACACACAGGGCAGCAGCGAGATCTTGCCGGCGCTCGAGGAGGCGCTTCTCGGCCATGGAGTCGACGACACCAAAGAGGTCAAGCTGACCGCCGAAGAGGGCTACGGACCGGTCAACCCCGAGGCCTACCAGGAGGTCGAACTGGGGATGGTGCCCGAAGATGCACGAACGGTGGGCATCACGCTGGCCGCTACCGGTCCCGACGGCCAACAGCAGCCGATCCGGGTTCACGAGGTGCGTGAGGAGACCATCATCCTGGACTTCAATCACCCGCTGGCCGGCCAAGCACTGAACTTCGACATCAAGGTCCTGGCAATAGAATAGTCACCACAGGATCTCCCTTCGCAAGAGTGCCAGCAACACCTAGAGCGCCATCAGGCTACTTCTGGTACCGGCTGATGAGCTCTTGATACCGGGGGTCTTCGCGTAGCGAGGCGAAGTAGGGGCTGGCCTCGAGGGTGACGAAGTCACGGAAGCCCTTTTCGAGGACAAGTTCGAGCGTTGCCAGGGCCTCGCCGGTCTCCCCCGACGCGGCGAGGATCGCGGCGCGGTAGTAGCGCACCATTACGGTGTCCCTGGTGGCGTCGCGCTCGATCGTGGCCAACGCTTTTTCGTAGTCACCGATGGCGAGGTAGTACTGCGCCATGCCGATGTCGCGAGCGCCGAAGTCGGGGTCCTGCTCGATCATCGTCTCGAAAGCCTGGCGGGCCTCCTCGTTGCGCCCCATGGCCAGCAGACCGCGGGCCAGATGGTAGTAGGCGCCGGGAAAGTGCGGCTGCAGCTTTATGGCCTCCCAGGCCGCGTCCACCGATCCCTGGCCATCGGGCGGTGTCTGATAGGCCAGGGCCCACGAGAGATTGTCCCAATAGCGAGCCTCTTTGGGAGCCAGCCGCACCGCCTCCTGCAACAACTCGCCGGCCCGGTGGTAGTCGAACCGGTTGCCGGCGATCAGCCCCAGGGCATGACTGGCATCCGGCATTGTCGGGTCGAGCTCGACGGCCCGCTGGGCGTACGACTCGGCCCGCTGGATGCGCTCCTCGCTGGTATCGAAATTGCGGTACATGTCGCTCTCGACAAAGGCCAGGCCCGCCAGCGCGGCCGCGTAGTTGGGATCGTGGTCCAGGGCCAGCTCGAACTGCTCGATAGCCTGCTCGAGTCTCGCCCGAACGCCCCATTCGCGGGATAGGGCCATACCCCGAAGATAGGCGTCATAGGCGGCGACGTTCTCGGTTGCCCTTTTCTGGACGCTGCGCTGCTCCTCCGGGCTGAGCTCCAGGTTCAGCCGCTCGGCGATGGTCAAGGCCGTCTGCTCCTGCATGGCGAAGACGTCATCCAAGGTCCCGTCAAAGTCCTCGGACCAGATGTTGCGACCGGACTCGCCGTCGACCAACTGCGCTGAGACCCGCACCCGATCACCGGCGCGGCGCACACTGCCATCGAGCAGATAGCGCACTCCGAGGTCGGTACCGATCTGTTGCACGTCGCGGGCCCGATCGGTGAACGATGCGACCGAGCTGCGCGAGGCGACCTCGAGGCCGTCGATCCGGGACAGCTTGCTGATGATCTCTTCGGTCATCCCGGCGCTGAAGTAGTCGTTCTCCGCGTCGGCGCTCAGGTTGTGGAAGGGGAGTACCGCCACCGAGGGTCTGGCGATCTCGACCGCGGCAGGCGGGGGTGCCTCCTCGCGCCCTCCCAACCAGGGCCGGGCCACGAAGAACAACGCCACCGCTGCGGCCGCCAGGGCCGCTACCCAGATCCAGGAGGAACGCTGCCGGGACTGTTGGTGGACCGGTGTGACCGCCTGGGTCTCGCCCGTCGTCTGCAGATTGCGCAGGTCGGCGACCAGATCGCGGGTGTCGTTGTAACGGTCGACGGGCCGTTTCTCCAGACAGCGCCGGATGATGCGCTCGAGGTCGGCCGGCAGCCCCTGGCGCACGATCGAAGGCGATTCGGGCTCGCTCTCGAGAATCTTGGCCAGCGTCGCTGTCGACGTCTCCCCACGGAAGGGCAGCTGGCCCGTCGCCATCTGATAGAGCAGCACCCCGAACGAGAAGACGTCGGAGCGCGAGTCGACCACCTTGCCCTCGGCCTGTTCGGGCGACATGTAGGTGACGGTGCCGAGGATCGTGCCCTGCTTGGTCATCTCGGCCGTGATCGTTTCGGCCAGTGTGCCGTCCCCGTCTCCCTCCAGGAAGGCTCCTTGAGGTTTGGCGAGGCCGAAGTCGAGGATTTTGACCTGGTCCTCGGTCGTCAGCATGACGTTGCCGGGCTTCAGGTCCCGGTGGACGATCCCCTGTGCGTGGGCGGCCGCCAACCCCTCACCGATCTGTACCGCGAGCCGCACCACCTCCTTCGGGGCGAGCGGCTCGGTGCCGCCGAGATGAGAGTCGAGACCCGTGCCCTCGATCAGCTCCATGGCAATGAACGGCATCTGGTCGACCTCGCCGACCTCGTAGATGGTGCAGATATTGGGGTGGTTGAGCGCGGCGGCGGTCCGCGCCTCCCGCATGAAACGGGCCCGCATGTCCTCCCGCGCCAGGGTCTCCTTGGACAGGACCTTGAAGGCCACCGGACGATGCAGGTCGATGTCGTCGGCCCGCCAGACCTCGCCCATGCCGCCCTCGCCGAGCTTGGCGGTGATACGAAAGTGAGAAAGGGTTTTGCCGATCAAGGTGGGGGGATTCTACTTCATCCCTGGTGTGAATTCCGGCGCCTGGTCGACGACGATCTTGCCGTCTGCCTCTTTGGACTTCTCGGCATTGGCGTTACGGTGTGTTGGTCGACCAGGCGTTCGAGTTCCCCGACTCGAATCCGTCGCGAAAGATCAGGTAGGCGCTCGGTAGGGGTAGGGAGCGTATCTCGGCGGCTGAAAGCGCACGGTCGTAGATTCGCACCTCGTCGATCGCTCCATCCCAGGGGCGATCGGTGGCTGTGGGTGGGTTGGCGCCAATCCAGACCGGGATGCCGGCGTTGGTGCTGAGGCTGCCGGTCTTGCCGGTGCTGCCGACGAGAGCTCCATCGAGATAAAGAAGCATGTCGGACCCGTCGTAGACGGCGGCGGTGTGCACCCAGGTGTGCTCGGGCAGATTGCCGGAGGAGGCGATGAGCGTCGAGGTGACGCCTTCGGTCTTGAGGCGAAAACGCAGCCGGGTGTCGGCGCCGCTCTGGATGGTGCTCAGCATGAAGTAGTGGTCGTTCTCCGCGGTGCCGGTGGTCTTGGAGAGGATGCGGCAGTCGTTGGCGACACAGTTGGCCAGATCTTCGCTATAGACCCATGCCGCCAGGGTCAACGCGCCGCCCGGAGCGTCCAGGAATCCGACGTCGACATAGTCGTCGGCACCGTCGAAGACCAGAATGGGGCCGGTCGTCCATTGCGGTCCGTTGACAAGCGTGCCGGTGTGGCCGTGCCCCGAGGCGTCGAGGGTGACGGTGCCCATCCCCTCGTTGAGCGGCCAGTAGGCGACGAGTCCTGCCGGGTCCTGGACAAAGACAAAGGGAGCCTGAGAGTCGGTTGCGATCTGGTTGCCGGCCAGGTCCTCGACGTCGTTGACCGTCAGGGTGTAGATGATCGCCTCGGAGAGGGTCGAGGTGGTGAGGGTTACCGTCTCGCCATTGGCTTCGAACGCGGCAGCCGAGATGCCGACGCCGTGAGAGATGGCGTAGCTCGCGGGATCCTCGGCGGTGACCGGGTCGAGCTCCTCGCTGAAGTCGACGACGACCTCGGTGGGGTCACCAAGGGCGATCACCGATTGGATGACCGGCGGCGTGATGTCTATATTGCCGGCACCGATGGCCAGGTTCTCGTAGATCACCAGGCTCTGCTTGGACCAGCCGATGGAGATGATGTCGAGATCCCCGTCCAGATCCATGTCCACCAGCCGGGTGCCGTCGTGGTGATCGATCAGGTTGGAGTCGCCGGGGTCGACGGTATGGGTGATCCAGGAGGCACCCTGGCCGTTGTTCTCGTAGATATAGACCTCGCCGTTGCCCTGGTGAGCGCCGCCGACGACATCGATGTCGCCGTCCCGGTCGATATCCGCCGCATCGACGCTGAAGTAGTCGACGTCGGTGGCGATGACCCGCTCGGTCCAGGTCTGCCCAATGCTGTCGTTCTCACCCCAGACGAGCCGCTGCGCGAACTCCACGCCGATGACGACGTCCAGGTCATCGTCGCCGTCGATGTTGGCCAGGACCACCCGGTCGGGGTCGCCGCCACTCACCGTCACTCCACCCTGGGTCGTAAAGCTGCCGTTCGACTCCTGACGCAGCCACTGCGAGCCGAGGTGGATGTCGACATCCGTATCGCCATCCACATTGCCGATGGCCACCTGCTCCTGGTTGGTGGTGGCGCTGATCGAGCTCAGGGGCCAGCTCGCATCGGTGGGATCAGCGGGGACGGTGAACATCGAGGTGCCGGAGGCCCCGTTGTGCCAGGAGATGACGATCTCTTCCTCGCCGCCGGCGATGACCTGATCCACGGCGACCCCCTGGAGGAAGTCGCCGCCGGTGGCTGAGTTGGTGATGTCTCGGATCGTAAACTGGCCGGTGCCGTTGTTCTCGCCCCAGGAGAAGTCCTCGCCCGAGACCTGACCGTCGGTGCCGAGGATGTCCAGGTGGCCGTCGCCGTCGAAGTCGTGGACGGCGGCCATGTTGTGGAGCGGCGCGCCGATCACCGTCCGCGTCCAGATTCCGCCGAGACTGCCGGGGTTTGGATACAACCAGCCACCGGTGACTAGGTCGGGGAGACCGTCACCGTCCAGGTCCCGACCGTCGACAAAGACCGCCTGCCAGGGCAGGGCGGTCTCGACGATATGTCGCTCCCAGAAGTCGAGTGGCAGTGGCCCGCTCTGGTTCTCCCACATCTCGATGATCGCCGAGTTGGGAGCGCTGTCGTTCCAGTTGGCGCCGAAGATATCGATATCCGCGTCGTCACCGATGTCTCCGACCCGCACGTTGTGGGATCCCGAGGTCGCGACGATCAGCTGATTCCAGACCAACCCTGCCCCTTCGTTGAGGTAGACGCTCACCTCGTCGGGGTCCGAGGACTGGTGCATTTCCGCCGTCACCAAGTCGAGATCTCCGTCGCGATCCATGTCTGCGGCTTCGAAGGTGTGGAGATAAGAGACCGTCGAGTCGATGGTGTGCTCGGTCCACGGACCGTTGACGGGGTCGTCGGCTTCAAACCAGGAGAAGCGGCCAGAGCTTTCCGATGGGGCGAGCACCACATCGTTATCGCCGTTGCCGTCGATGTCGGCGACCAGGACACCGGCATCGTCCGGCCAGCCGCCGTCGATCGTGTGCTCGCTCCAGGTCGTAGCGTCGATCTGTTCCACCCAGTAGCCGTTATGTGCCACGTCGAGGTCGTCATCGCCGTCCACGTCGCCGAGCGCGGTGCCCTCACCGGCACCGGTGCTGATCGTGATCCGCGTCCAGCTGGTGGGGCTCTCCTGCTTCCAGAAATAGGTCCCGCTGCCGGTCTTATTGCGCGTCACCACATCCAGGGACCCGTTACCGTCGACGTCGCCCAGCTCTACGTCATGATTGTTGGCGCCGGAGGCGCCGATCAGATGCTCGGTCCAGGGCGTTGTCCGGGGATCACCGCCCGGCCGCGGGTTCTCGTACCACTGCAGACCGCTGCCGTTGGGGATGACAACGTCGAGATCGCCGTCGTTGTCGACATCGCCCACCTGCATGTCGGTGGTCCAGGAGCCGCTGGCGCGGATGGCGTGCTCTGTCCAAGCGGGGTACTCGTACCAGAACATGCCGCCGCCGGCGGAGCTGGCGGCCAGGGCGTCGAGGAGGCCATCGCCGTCGATGTCACCCAGGGTCTTGCAGTGAGGGTCAGTCGGGTTGGCGGCGTCAATGACGACGTGCTGGAAGCTGGGTGGCTGGGCGGCAAGTGGGCTCAGACCCGCCAGGGCGAGGGCGATAGCCAGCGCCATAACCGAACAACAGGGCCTTCGTCCGGATCGGTATCGAGCCACTCCAATAGCGGTGTAACACGATCGTGAGGCCGCCTCAAGGAACTGCGCCGCAGACGCTGGAGCGGACCCGGTATTAATTAAACGATGGTGCCGATTATCGTGGTCCTCCGAACTCGGCGGACCAGTTCTCGATGAGCATGAGGCGGTTCGGCGAGGAACCGTCCTCGATAGGTCGTACCAAGAAAAAGCTCTGACCTTCAGGTCCCGACTCGAAGGTGGCAAACCTGGCAGAGTCGAAGATCGGGAACGACAAGTTGGCCTGCATCAGTTTTGTAGGTCTGCCAAGAGCGAACTCATCGGAGTCGATGACGTCGACCGTCATCAGAGACTCGCCCTCGGGATAGAAAATCTCCTGCGAGTTTCGCGCCCAGAGCGGTTGGATCCCGCCGGCCGTGGAGACCTGCCATTTCCCTTCACCGAATGGGAACGGTCGGGCGAAGATCTCCCAGTCGCCGGTCTCATCCGAGGCATAGAGGAAATAGCGACCGTCGGGAGAGATCCTCGGCGAGATCTCGTTTGCGGAGGTCGCAAGCAGTGGAACGACATGGTCCTCGTCGAATAACTTATAGGAGATATTCCAGCTGTCGGTCTCGTCGGAGTAGTGCTCGAAAATGAAGCCCGATCCATCGGGGATCCAGTCCGGCGCCAAGCCATCGCCGACGGTCCTGGCCTCATCACTCCCATCGACCCGCTTGATTTTCAACTTGCGCATGTCCGCCACCGCATACAAGATCTCGTCCCCAGCGGGTGACCAGCGTGCATGGACGTCGAAGGTGCTCTCGAAGGTAAAACGCGATCTGGTTGCCCGCTCCAGGTCGTAGATCCACACATCCCAGTTACCGGCCTCGGCGACGGTCACCGCCAGCCGTCGCCCATCGGGTGAAAGGTGAGGTGCTTCACCGTCTCCTGCAATTTGGCCGATGGATCTGAGCATGGTCCCCTGGCGGTCGACTTGCACGATCTCGTTCGACGGCATGCCCAGACCGTGAACCAGAAGAAGGGTTCCGTGGCGGGAAGCGCTCGGCAGCCACGAGTCCGCGGCGACCAGGAAGGGCTCACCGGTTGCTTCCAATTTGGCCAATGAGAAGGGCAGGGCCCATACCCCCGGAGTGGTCCTCGAGCGGTGGAACAGAAGATAACCAGGCGGCGAGTAGACGACCGATTGGATCGACTCCCCTTCGAGTCGAAGAACATCCTTGCGCTCACCATTCGCAAAGACTGAGAGGGTATCAACGAGTCGGACTTGTGAGTTTGGATCCTTGCGGTGCACCACAAATGCCAGACCCCGGCCATTTGGGAGGAGGGAGATCTCATGAAAATCGATGTCCTTCGCCTTGTCAATTGAGAGAATTTCCCTGAATTCGCCACCTTGGACCGGCACCTGCAAGATTCCACTGTTGTCCCCGCCCGCGACAAGAAAGTGACCACTTGGCGTCCAGACCATTCCCCCGGAGCCCCCGACATCGGCCGGCAGCGAGGCTACCGGACTCGGGTCGCCGCCCTGAAGCGAGACTTTTCGGATCTCTCCAGCCACGACAAAGGCGACACTTTGACTGTCGGGTGACCAGCAGGGATAGCGAGCGCCGATCGAATGTGAAATCGGGCGAGCGCTCATTTTGTCGAGGCTGCGGATCACGAGGCCTCGACTGTCGGGCACCAGAACCTTTGTGCCATCGGGAGAGATAAGAGGGTGACGCACCCTCTCGGCGCGGAGATTCTCGGTCGGTACCTCGAGCTTGATCACCCGCTTGGCAGGCGACGGTCGTAGGAGCCACATGAACGCTGTACCGAGCACGCCTCCTGAGATCGCAGCGACCAGGAGAGCTGCCAAGGTGCGACTCTTGCGGGGCTGGGCCTGCACGGTGTCGGCAATGGCCAAGTCGGTGCCATCGATCGCAGTTTGGAGCTCCAGCCGGGCATCGCCGATATCACGGAGGCGGCTCTTGGGTTCTTTGACCAGACAACGAGCCAAGAGGTAGCGAATGGATAGTGGCGTCCGGGCCGGCAACACGTGCAGGTCCGGCTCTCGGGTCAGCACGGCGGCGATGGCCTCCGACACCGTTTCCTGATCACCGAAAAGCTTTCGTCCGGTCAGCATCTCCCACAGCACGACCCCGAAAGACCAGATGTCAGAGCGCTTGTCGACCGTCTTACCCTTCGCCTGTTCGGGTGACATGTAGGCGGCGGTTCCGAGGATGGCCCCGGCTCCGGTCATTTGGGCGGTCAGGGTCGGCGAAATTGACGGCAGTGCGGGTGAGGTCTCGGGGCCCTCCCCTTCAAAGCTCGAGTTGGGGTCCAGGGCTTTGGCCAGTCCGAAGTCGAGTACTTTCACGTTGCCGTCGGCATCGACCTTGACGTTGGCGGGCTTTAGATCGCGGTGGATGATGCCCCGCTCGTGCGCCGCCTCCAGGGCATCGGCGATCTGCAGCGCAATCGGCAGCGCCTGGTCGAGCGCCAGGGGCCCCCGACCGAGTCGGTGGGCCAAATCCTCCCCCTCGGCCAGCTCCATGACCAGGAAGTGCACCGCCGCACCTTCCTGGACGCGCCCGGCCTCTGATTCGGTCATCTGTGCCGATTCGAGGGAATAGATTCCAGCGATGTGCGGGTGATTCAGAGCCGCCAGCACTTTTGCCTCGCGCTCGAACCGGGCGAGCCGTGCAGGATCTTCTGAGACCGTCTCAGGCAGCACCTTGATCGCCACCTCGCGTCCCAGCTTGGTGTCCGTGGCGCGGTAGACCTCGCCCATACCGCCCGCGCCGAGCTTGGCGGTGATTTCGAAGTGAGAGAGAGACTTGCCGATCATGGAGATGCAGCCGAATTCACTAACCAGTACTGACTTCCTGGATGTGCAGAGATTCTAGCGCAACCGGCGCCCGGACCGGGGCCGGCACGCCACCTGAGCGGTTTGCCTGGGCGCTTCCCAGCGATGGAGATATCATGCGTGGCGGCCTGATGTCGCAAGGACGACCGGCGATGCCCACTCCCACGCAGATATTGCCCAGCTTCATGGAATGGAAGGAGTTGAGCTCCCTCGTCGGCTCCATCCGCACGCGCTCGCTTGTCGCCCGCCCGACGACGATCGAGCAGTGCCGCGAGGCGTTGGCCTTTTGCCGGCAGGAGGGGCTGACGCTGTGCCCACGGGGCGCCGGGCGTAGCTACGGGGACGAGGCGCTCAACGACGGACATGTTCTGCTCGACATGAGCGCCATGAACCGGATCCTCGAATTCGACGAGGAGGCCGCACAGATCACTGTCGAGGCCGGCACGCGGCTCATCGACATCTTCCAGTTGGTCCACTACCGCCTGCTGACGCTCCCCGCCAGCCCCACAGAATCGCACTCCAGCGTCGCCGGCGCTATCTGTGCCAACGTCAACGGCAAGGACGCGTGGCGGCAGGGCAGCTTTGCAGAGCAGGTCGTCCGCCTGACCCTGCTCACCGCCAACGGCGAGACCATCGAGATCGACCGCTCGCACGAGCTCTTCAACGCGGTTGTCAGCGGCATCGGTCTGCTCGGCATCGTGGTGGAGGCGACGCTGCAGCTCAAACCGGTCCCATCGCCTTACGTCGAGATTGATCGCTATCCGGCGCCCGACGTCGATGCCCTGCTCGAGACCATGAGCCAGGTGGAGAAGTCGCACGATCTGGCCGTCGTCTGGGTGGATGCCTATGCCAATGGGGGCCGCACCGGGCGCTCGGTGATCCACGCCGCGAAGTGGGTCGAGCACGACGCCACCGAAGGGGAACGCAAGGAGCTCCTCGAGGCGGGCTACAAGCGCCTCGACCAGCACCGCCGACTGGGACTCGCTCTGCACGAAGCATTTGGTCCTTTATTGTCGCTGATGCTCTATGCCCAGCGGCCCTTGTTGAACGTCTTCAACCGGCTCTACTACGCCATGAGCCGGTTCGCGTCACGGACAGGACGATCCTCGAATACCGAGCTCTTTCTCCAGTTCAGCTTCGAGGCCAGCTTCACCGTGCCGCCGGCCCACCTCGTTTGCGGCCCGCGCGGCTACACCGTTCAGCTCACCTTCCCCCGATCGAGCGCCCGCGAAGCGATCGTCGAGCTGCTCGGGATCTGCCAGTCGTCGCCCTGTCCACCGGTTACCACCATCCTGCGTGCTCATAGAGCGGACGACGGACTGCTCTCATTCTCCGAGGACGGCTACAGCCTCAACTTCGAGTTCCACCCCAAGAAGCGCCACGAAGCCGCCAGCCGCGAGGCTGTGGACCGTCTGATCGAGGCCACGATCAATCGTGGTGGCAAGATCCACCTCGCCAAGGACCAGGTCCTGAAGCCCGAGCAGTTCTCCCGCATCTATCCTCGCTACCGTGAGCTTCTGGCGATCAAGCAGAAGCTCGATCCGGAGGGCCTCTTTACCTCCGATCTGGCCCGCCGCGTGGGTTTAGATCCCGCTGCGGACAGGCAGCAGGCGGAGTAGAGACAAGGCCCTCTGGCTGCATGTATCCTTGGTCGACGGCAGTTCACCTATTTGCTCGAAATTGAAAGGAGAAGCAGAAAATGTATCGTCGCTCGTTGATTCTGTTAGTCGTTCTGACCTTGTGCCTCGCAGGACCGGGTTGGGCAAAGCGCACGGAGAAGGATTACACGAATACCATCGAGATCTTCAAGAACGTGTCCGGCGTCGCCCCGTTCTTTGACAGCGCCTATGGCTACGCCGTCTTCCCCAGCATCGGCAAGGGCGGACTGGGCATCGGCGCGGCCCACGGCAAGGGGCAGGTCTATCGAGGGGGTAAAGTTACCGGCTATTCATCCCTGACCGATTTGTCCATCGGCCTCCAGGCGGGAGGGCAGGCCTATCGCCAGGTCATTTTCTTTCAGGACAAACGGTCCTACGACGAGTTCACGTCCGGCAGTTTCGAGTTCGATGCCGGAGCGGGTGCCGTCGCGGTGACCGCCAGCGCCGATGCTTCGGCAGGCACTCAGGGTGCGGGTGCCAGTGCAAGCCCCGGTGGCGGCTCGGGTGCGGCGTCCGGCCACCAGTATCACAAGGGTTCGCTGGTCTTTACCATCAGCACGGGTGGACTCATGTACGAAGCGACCATCGCCGGCCAGCGGTACTCCTTCAAGCCGGGGGAGTGAATCGCGTAGACGCAAACTGAAATCTCATCGTTGGCAATATCCCGCTAACAAAAAGCCGATCCGGATGGCAGTCATTAGCCGCCATCCGGATCGGCAAACGAGCTTGTGCACTCGTCGGCAAAGCCGATGCTCGGGGTTATCCGTCTACGGCTTTTCCAGCTCGATATTCCACATGTAGTCCTGGTGCGAGGAGCAGATGCTGTTGAACTCGTCTGCGGCCTCGCCATGCTTCTCGATCAGCGCGGCAATGACAGCGGTGCGGCCGGCGATCAGCTTGTTGAAGTCGGGGGCGGTGTAGGTGGACAGACGGCGGTACTTGCCGCCCACGACATGGGTATTCCAGCCCCAGGAGGTGAAGTTGCCGGCCTTGATCTGGGCGTCGAATAGGGGCCCCAGGGTCTCCTCGACGATCTCATCGGCGCGAGACTCCTTGGACATCTTGCAGACGTGGTAGGCGGAGAATCCCGCCGGCCCGCGGCCTTCGCCGGCGGATCCGGCCTTTCGTTGCCAGATGTAGTCGTCGTGGGCGCTACAGATCTGGCTGAACTCGTTCTGGGCCACCGCATGCTTCTCGGCGACCTTGCCGTTGACCGATTCGAGGGCCTCGAGCAGCTTCTCGATGCTGGGGGCCGCGTGGTAGCGGAGACGACGCCACTTGCCGCCGGTGTGGTGGCTCAGCCAGCCCCAGGCGGTGATGGTGCCGTCCTCGACGGCGGCGTCGAAGACCGGAGCGCCGGTGCTCTTGACGATTTCGTCGGCCCGCTTCTGTTGGGCGACGTCGCAATAGAAATAGGTGGCGTAGACGTAGGACTCGGCCTCTTCTTCCTGTGCGACCGCCGGCAGCGCCGCCAGCGCCAAAGTAAGAAGTACTAGCAGACAGACAGTTTTTGTGGACATTCGATGCCCTCCTTTTCGTGGACGGGGGAGTAGGGGAACGAATTTCGCCCCTCGCGCCGGTCGCGGGCGACCGGTTGAGCCCCGTCAGGTTGGTTGTAAATCGATCCGCTACGGATCTTAGAACATTGAGGCGCACGACTCAAGGGGTCGTGCGTCCGAGCTCCTGCCTCACCAGATGCCGGTCTGTAGGTATTCGTCGATGGCGCGGGCGGCGGTCCGACCGTCACCCATGGCGAGGATGACCGTGGCGGCGCCGCGGACGATGTCACCGCCGGCGAACACACCCTGCTTGGAGCTCTTCATCGACTCCTCGTCGACGACGATCTCCCCCCACTTCTTGGTCTCGATGTCGGGTGTCGTCTTTCTGATCAGCGGATTGGGCGAGTTGCCGATGGCGATGACCACGGTGTCGACCTCGAGCACGAACTCGCTGCCTTCGATGGGCACTGGCCGGCGACGCCCGCTGGCGTCGGGCTCGCCCAGGTCCATGCGTAGACACTCGAGGCCGGTCACCCACTCCTCCTCGTTTCCCAGCACACGGACTGGGTTGTTCAGAAAGAGAAACTCCACCCCCTCCTCCTCGGCGTGGGCGATCTCCTCGTCGCGGGCGGGCATCTCCTGGCGGCTGCGTCGGTAGACGATAAAGGACTTTTCGGCACCCAGACGCAGACCGGTCCGCGCCGAGTCCATGGCCACATTGCCGCCGCCCACGGTGGCGATGCGGTGGATGCGCTTGATCGGCGTATCGGCGGCTTGGTCGCGACCGGCGCCCATGAGGTTGACGCGAGTCAGAAACTCGTTGGCGCTGTAGACCCCACAGCTGTTCTCACCCGGAATGCCCATGAACCAGGGCAGCCCGGCGCCGGTGCCGAGGAAGACGGCGTCGAAGCCCTCGTCGCTCAAAAGCTCGTCCACAGAGTCGGTCATGCCGATCACCTGGTCGCAGCGGATCTCGACACCCATCTTCTCGAGCAGTGAGAGCTCGGCTTCGATGATGGCGTTGGGCAGACGGAACTCCGGGATGCCGTAGACCAGCACCCCGCCCGGCCGGTGAAAGGCCTCGAAGACCACCACCTCGTGGCCCCGGCGCGTGAGGTCGGCGGCACACGTGAGCCCGGCGGGACCCGAGCCGACGACGGCCACCCGCATGCCCGTGGGCGCGGCACGCTCGGGGATGGCGACATTGCCGGTCTCGCGCTCCCAGTCGCCGATGAAACGCTCGAGGCGACCGATCGCCACCGGCTCACCCTTCTTGCCCACTACACATTCGATCTCGCACTGGTCCTCCTGCGGGCAGACGCGGCCGCAGATCGAGGGCAGCAGGTTGGACTCGCGCATCGTTCGCGCCGCGGCGCGGAAGTCGCCCTCGGCGATCTCACTGATGAATTTGGGGATGTTGATGGCCACCGGGCAGCCTTCAATACAGGTCGACTTGCTGCAGGCCAGGCACCGCTCCGCTTCCTCTATGGCTTCTTCCGGTGAGTAGCCGTAGGGCACTTCGCGGAAGTTGTGCCGCCGCTCCTCCGCCGGCTGCTCGCTCATCGCGTGGCGCGGGATCTTCATCCGCTCCTTGGGTGTGAGCTCTCTCTTTTCCGTCTTGCTGGTCATGGCACCTTCTCCAGCTCGCACTCGTGCTCGGCCAGGAAGCGATCCATGGCCTGCTTTTCCTGTGTCTTGTACATCGCCTGGCGTCGCATCAGCAGATCGAAGTTGACCCCGTGACCGTCGAAGTCCGGACCATCGACGCAGGCGAATTTGGGCTCACCATCGATTTCCACGCGGCATCCTCCGCACATGCCCGTGCCGTCCACCATCACCGAATTGAGGCTCACCATGGTCTTGATTCCATGGGGCCGGGTCACTTCGCTGACGACCTTCATCATGATGGCGGGGCCGATGGTGACCACCTGATCGATGGACTCGCCGTTGTCGATCAGCTCCTGGAGAACCTGGCTGACAAAGCCCTTACTCCCCTTGGAGCCGTCGTCGGTGCAGATCCTCAGCTCGTCGCTGATGCGGGCCATCTCCTCCTCCATGATGAGGAGGTCTCGGCTGCGAGCGCCGAGAATGATGATCACGCGGTTGCCCGCTGCCTTCATCGCTTGGGCGACCGGATGGAGCGGCGCGATGCCGATGCCTCCACCTACACAAACGACGGTGCCGACCCGCTCGACGTTTGTCGGCAGGCCCAATGGACCGACGACATTTGCCAGGCGCTGGCCGGTACGCATGAGATTCATCTCGGCGGTGGTCTTACCCACCTCTTGCACGACCAGGGTGATCGTGCCGCGGTCGGCATCGGCGTCGGCGATGGTCAGCGGGATGCGCTCGCCACCCTCGTGGAGCCGGACGAGTACGAACTGTCCAGCACGCCGCTTGCGGGCGATCTTTGGCGCAGAAACGATGTACTTCGTCACCTCGGGGGCGAGGCTCACCTTCTCCAAGATCTCATTCATTTCGTCTTTTCCGGTTAGGGAGTCGCTTTTCAAGGCCCTGCCTCCGCGCTTGGGTGTCGGATGCTTGAAGGCCTCGAACCTGAGGAATCCGCCCGCCTCGAGTTGATTCTACCACCCTATATTGAAGGTCAAAGTGGAGTGTGTCGCTGGAACCCAGGATTCCGCTCTACCTGGAAAACACTTGGCCAGCTCATCGCCAAAACCACCAACTCACGGCCCAAACTGACCAACTCATCGCTAAACCGACACCCGTTGGAGCCGTTCTTCACCGCCAGCCTGTGGCTTGCTCCATTGCCCCGGGGTACCGCTCGCCCGATCATTCCCATAAGGGTCAGGGTCCGTACGCGCTCCCTTGCAGGGGGGAGGTATTTGCAGTTCTTTTGGTGCGGCTCCAACATCCTTTTAGAAGCCTCGTTTCCAAGACGGCGGAGGGAGAGCCCGGGCGAACCGTCGTCACGCGGTGGAGAAAAGCCATGACAGAGAAATCCCACACGATCGTTTTCTTGCTCGCGGTGTTCGCGGCCCTCATCTCGCTTCCCGCCCGTGGTCTCGATCTCAATGAATTGAAGACTGCCCCAGCCGAGTGCGCGCGACGGTACTGTCAACTTGAGCCCCCGGGGCCGACTTTGACCACCATATCGTGCGACTCTAGGAAGTCCGAACCCCTACATCTCGTGTTCGTTCTCGGTCATTCCTGCTCAAGTTGACAGTACCAAGCCCATGGTCGTCATGTTGCTCGAACCAGTCGATGATCGCGGGGACCGCCCGGTGATAGTCGAGGATGAACTTCATTGACCTCCACATCTCGCCCTGGCCGGGCCCGTCGAACGCGAAGAAGTTGAAGCCGGCTTCCACCATGCGGCGCCCGAAGAAGTGGTTCTCCGCCTCCTTGATGTTGTCCATGCCGTTGACGTAGATCGCCAACGGTCGGACTGGTGCCTCGGCGCAGTGCAAATAACCAGGGATGACGGCGCCGTCGAACGGGATCTCGATACGGACCGGCCGATCCTCAGGGCGATAGAGGGAGATCGCTTGCCTGTAGCACTCCCGCGCCTTCTCCTGGGCCGACTCCTTCTGCTCCGGATCGATGAAGAAGATGTGCTGGCCGATGTGGTAGCAGGCCACCGCTTCGTGAAACAAGGCGACAGCCGATGCAGAATACCCCTTCTCCAAAGCGGAGTGAGCCTTCTGCTCCAGCTCGGCACCATCTCTTCTCCACTCCCGGCACCAGTTGAGCCAGTTATCCACCCTCGCGACCACCCGCCGGAGTCGGCCGTAGTCGATCCCGAAGACCAAGAACCGGCCGTACCACCGCTGATACACGCGCCGTTCGTTGAAGATGAACCGAAAAGCGAACTTCTCCTTGAGAGTCAGTTTCATCATCGTCCGCCGTCTCTTCTGCCCACGGTCACGCACTGGCTCGCGCCGCCACCAGCCTAGGCCGAAGACGAGGCGTCCTCCCGACTCTGCATTCGCAGCCACCGCTCGAGCGTGATCTCCGGTGCGCCCAGGATGGCATTGGCCTCGGTCGGGTCACCCCGCTCTCCCACTTTCTCGAGATAGGAGACCATCTCGACCCCCGTCCGCATCTGTGCGTCGTGGCTGAGCCGGGCGATGAGGCGGAGCATCCAGTACGGGGTGCTGCGAAAACTCCGGATCTCGGGGTGGAGGACTCGGCAATAGGACCGCTGCGCCTCGAGCACGGTCAGGGCCTCGGGGCCGTGCACGTAGAAGGGCTTGTTGGCCGCTTCCGGGCGCCGGTAGCTCTCGACGACCATCCGCGCCAGATCCTGGATCGCCACGAAGTGCCAGCGCCGCTCAGGCTTGCCGAAGACGAAGACTCGGCCGTCGCGCACGAAGCGCGCCAGCATCTCCATGAACCAGCCCGGGCGAAAGATCGTGTAGTCGATGCCGCTGGCACGGATCGCCTCTTCGGAGCGGAGCTTGCGATCCACCAGCGGGAACCAGCGGTTTTCCTCACAGACCGTGACGCCAGAGATATAAGTGATGCGTTGAAGCCCCTGAGTGCGGGCTGCCTCCAACACCTGAGCGACGCATTCGTCTTCCTGATCGTGATCGATGCTGACGTGAACAGCGTCGCAGCCCGTGAGTGCTCTGTCGACATCGGCGACCCTAAGGGCATCGCCGGCGACGACTTCGACCGGTTCGTCGAACTTGGCGCGGACCCGTCGAAGATCGCGTGACATCACACGCACCGCAAACCCGGCTTCACGCAAGCCGTTCGCGACAGGTCCTCCCAGCAAGCCTGTCGCGCCGAGGACCAGAATTCGCTGTACCATGCGCATTTCCTCCGTTGCTGCGATCCACAAACGCTGCTCAGGAACCGCACCGCTGCCGCCCACTGACGCGAACCAGACCTATCTATTCAAGTGTTCCGTAGGCGGCGCCGTTCCTTTTCGGTAGAAATTGAAGTCGCAGAAATCGTCTCCCTTCGCAAGGGTGCACGGGCGTCTGAATTCGGCGTCCACCCGATCGAGGATTACCGGGTAGCCCGCCAGATCGTGATCGCATCCCAGCTTCCCCAACTCGGGGCAGCCGAGGGCGGAAAACAGCTCCACGTTCGCACAAGAGGTGACCTTGATACGTAGCCTGTCCGCGTCGTTCACGATCGCGTCTGATCTCCAGGTTCCCTCCCGGTCCATGGCCTCGAACATAGCCACGTTGAACTCCTTGAAGTTCTCGAAGCTATCGCCCTCGCACTGCGCAAGCTCGTCGATCTGATAGATGGCGGGCATACTGTGGACCGCCACCCGCTGGAAGATGTCCTTGAGGAATTCGTAGGCTTCCTCCCGGCCATCGCGCCGAGCCGCGACTTTGAACAGAGCGGTCAACAAGACCATCTCTTTCGCGACTTCTGGGCCAATCGCCCGGGCCTTCGCAACGAGATCGGAATGGGCTCTCCTGATCCGACGCTGTTCCGCGAATAGGCTGATGAAGAAGGGCACCATCCCGGGGAGACCGACCTTCTCCCTGAGCGCGGAGAACACAATGCCGACTTGCTTCCTCTGCGCCTCCTTGGGCAGTCCCAAGGGTTTTCCGTATTGGCTCAGATCCTCGACCTTCATGGCTCTACATCTTTCGAAGTGCCCTTCGAGGGTGCGGGTGCCGGTGAGCGGAGCCACGACGTCGGTCGTCGCCATCGTGGTGAAAAACGCCAGCAGCTCGCCCTGGTGGCGGTTGAAGATTCGTACCAGTCGAACGACAAGCCACATCAACCACTCGGGGACGTGTGTGACCCTCGCCGGCCGACCGAGAGCCTCGAAGGCCAGGGTCGCCACCCCCTCCCAGGTCACGGTCTCGGGACCGCCCATGTCGATCTCACCGCTGACGCTGTCGATGGCATCGACGCAGCGAACGGCCAGATCCGCACCGTGGATCGGATTGACGCGGTTTTTGCCCGAGCCGATCACGTACACCCGGCCCTTCTTGGCCATCTCCAGAAACTGACCCATGTCCGAGAAATAGCCGGTCGGCCGCAGAACGGCGTAGTCGATGCCGGACGCCTTCAGCGCGTCGACGAAGTCTTCGTGGGCTCTGACGATGTCCAGATGACGCAGGCTGGGACCGTTGAACACCGACACGTAGACGAACCTCTCGACACCGGCTCGCTGCGCGACCTCCAACAGGTTCCTGTTGCCCTGATAGTCGACGTCCTGGAACGAGAGCTTGTCTTTCTGCCTGGTGATGCCGATCGACGAGAAGACCACGTCGATCCAGTCACAGACGTGCTCGAGCGTCTCCGGCCGGGTGACCTCGGCCTCGACGATCTCGTCCAACGAGTCCTTGAGGCGGTCGAGCTTCTCGGGGGAGCGGGCCAGAGCCCGAACGAAGTGACCTCGGGCCTTGAGCTCCTGGCACACAAACCCACCAAGATAGCCGGTGGCGCCGGCAACGAGAACGCGTTTCACGAGGTTGCCTCCTTGCAGCCAGACTCAGGCGGCTCTCTGCCGGGATATGGGGACCACCTTGCAGTCGTCAAAGACGAGATTGCCCGGCAACCGGAAGCTCATCCTTGCGTTCATGATGCCTGTGGTCTTCATGCCTTCGATGACCTTCACGTGGGGCGGCACCAGGTCGCGGACCGTCTCGGTCGCGGAGTCGCAGCCCAGGACAATCACGGCATCGTAATTCTTCGCCTCCCTCTCGAGCTTCTTGCGGCGGCGTGCAGTCCACATGCACATGAACCACTGATGGTAAATGTTGCTCCTGAACACCCTGGACCTGACGCCCTTCTCACCGAGGCGAGACTGCATCGCCTTGAGGTACTCCTCGAAAGGGGCTGACTTCACCGGACTTCTGAAGAACCGCATGAAGGGTCTGTTCTGTCGCGTGGCCACGGTCACCGCAGGGCACAGATTGCAGGGAACGATCAGAGCGGAGCGCAGCCCTTCAGCTTCAGAAACGACGTCTTGATCTTCGAAATGGATCGGCACTGGTTGGTCCTCCTTCCTGTAGGTACTGGGGTCTTCAACTCGTGAGCTTCTCGAAGGTTTCCGTCAGCTTGGTCTCGAAGGCGCTTGTGACCGTCGGCTCGAGCTCCTCGAGCGGTCGAACGGGGATCAGGTCCATCGCGCTCGGTCCCTTGGCCAGCAGGCATCGCACCGCCCCGTCCAGCATCTTGCGAACGGCCTCGTCGGCAGCCTCCTGCTCGAGGCCGAACGAGACCGACAGCTCGCGGAGCTTCTGGATCTCGTACCAGAAATAGGTCGGGCCCATTGCAGTCACGATCGCGTAGGCTTCGAGGTTCTCCTCGGCGACTTCCGGTTGTTCGCCCCACGGCGCGAACATCTTCTTCAGCGCTTGTTTGCTTTCCCGGTCGATTCCTCCGGAGAAGAACACCGGGTTGTAGCCGGCGCCGATCACGGACGGTGCGTTGGGGATCATCCGCGCGACTCGATCTGTTCCGAGGGCCTCAGCGATAGCGGTAGCTTTGACCTTCGGCGCAAGTGACACGACCAGCGCGTCGGGACTCACCGCGTCGGCGAGCCTCTCCAGCACCCCCTTGAAGGCAGGCGGATGAACCGCGAGAAAGACCACGTCGCAGGCGCCGAGATCACCGACATCCACGGCCCGCACCTCGAGCGCGATGTCACGGAGCAGGGCGAGAGCGCTCTCATCCGGTTCGACGACGAGGATCGAATCCGGCATCTTTTCCGAGACCCTCCAACCCTCCAGCAGGATTCGCGCGATTCGCCCGCCGCCAATGAAGGCGACCGATCTGTAGCTCGTCATCTTGAATACCTCCTATGCAAAGAGACCGCGCATGATGCGAACCTCGTCGCGGCCCCGGAGTGCCAAGCTCTCGTCGTTGGAGGCGACACGCGCCTCTCTACCCTTTTCATCCCGGTCACCAGTCGTCCATCTGTGCCTTGATGGCCTTTCGGATAGCGGATTCACTCCGGGCGCCCCGTACGACCACGTGGCCGGCGATCGACACCTGCGGATTGACACCCGCCGGGTCGGGAGGCTCATAGAGGAAGCGCGGCTCGAGCTCGTGCTCGGTCATGGCGGCCGAGACGGCGCCGACGATTCGGTCGAGGTCGTCTCCCGCCTCTCCGCGGACGACGACCTCGACTTTCGAATAGAGGTGCCTGATGTCCTCACCTCGATGGCGCAGATACTCGCGCCACACCGTCTTGCGGTACTCGTCCTCCGATTCCGCCGGAATGTAGTTACGGGTCGAAAGAGCTTCCATCATGAGTCCGACGAGTTCCTCTCGTTCACCCAAACCGGAGTCATCGGCCCGTTCGAACACCTGCTCCAGGCCCGCGAGCCCAACTCGATCGAGCCCAACCAGAACCTGCGACACCGATCTCAGTCTGACTTTCATGACCCTTCCCAGAGGCGCTACTGACTTGACCCCCTCAGCTCTGTTCCAGGAGCTCCTTGATCTTCGACACGTGCGGCACGAAGCCGGACAGCTTGACCCGGCCGTCCACCACAAGAGCAGGCGTCGCCATGACGCCGAGAGCCATTATCGACTCGAGATCCTCGACCTTTTCGAGCTCGTAGTCGAGGCCGAGCTCCTGGGCGGCCTTTTCCGTTTTCTCGGTCAGAAGCCGACAGTTATAGCAGCCGAGTCCCAGGATCTGGATCTTCACCGTCGTTCGACTCACCAGGCAAAGAAGCTCCCGTAGAGAAAGCCGGTCAAGGTCGCCATGGCGACGACCAGCGTGATGTAAGTGGAGGTCTTCTTCCAGCCGATGACGCTCGAGATCACCAGCATGTTGGGAAGCGAGACCGCCGGACCCGCCAAAAGAAGCGCCAGGGCCGGTCCGTGGCCCATGCCGTTGGCGAGAAGGCCCTCGAGGATCGGCACCTCGGTGAGCGTGGCGAAGTACATGAAGGCGCCGACCACCGAGGCGAAGAGGTTGGCCAGGAGCGAGTTGCCACCGACCGTCGTGCTCACCCACTCCGAGGGAATGAGGCCTTCCCCGCCCGGGCGACCCAGCATCGCGCCCGCAAACAGAACACCGGCGAAGAGAAGCGGCAGGATCTGCTTGGCAAAACCCCAGCTCGCTTCGAGCCAGCGCCCCAGCTCTCCCTCGTCGTTCGAGATCACGAGCGAAAGTCCAACCACGGCAACCGTGAACGGCACGACCGGATGCCCGCCGGCAGGCAGGGCGGCCACCAATGTGGCACCACCCACAGCCAGCGCCTTCCACGCCGACAGGCCGAACCAGCCGATCAGCACCCCGCCCAGCGCAACGCCAGCGGCCGCCGTTAGCTGCCACTTGTGGCCAAAGAGCCACGCCCAGGCGCCGGCCTCCTGGCCTGGCGCGCCCCAGTTGGCGAAGACCAGGACGGCCACCAGCGCCGCAAAGTAGACTCCGTTCTGCCAGAGCGGTCGAGACGCCTCCGCCCCCGGCATGACGGCCTGCTGCTGTGCTTTGGCCGCCTCCTCTCGGCGGAAGATCAAGTGCATGGCAAGCCCGATCACCACGGCGAAGACGACCGCCCCGACGGCTCTCGCGATCCCCAGCTCGAGTCCCAGGACGCGCGCCGTCAGGATGATGGCCAGGACATTGATCGCGGGCCCCGAGTAGAGGAACGCCGTCGCCGGGCCGAGCCCCGCGCCCATGCGGTAGATGCCGGCAAAGAGCGGCAGCACGGTGCACGAGCAGACCGCCAGAATCGTCCCGCTGACCGACGCCACGCCGTAGGCAAGAGGCTTCGGCGCAGCGGCCCCGAGATAGCGCATGACCGAGGCGCCACTGACGAAGACGGCGATCGCGCCAGCGATGAAAAACGCCGGGACCAGACAGAGCAGCACATGCTCCCGCGCGTACCACTTCGTCAGATGAAGGGCCTCGAGAACCGCGCCGTCGAAGCGGGCAGAGCCCACCGGCAGGTAGTAGAGGACCGCAAAGGCGCCCACGATGAGCGCCAAGGCCTTCCACTCCAGCCTCCAACTCATGCTTGGGATTCCCTCTCCCGGTTACCTCTCCGTTCCCCTCGTCAATTCGCAATCGCCTCCAGGCGACGGCGAGAGGTCTCCTCGAGAATCGCGCTCGCACAGGAGGTGAAGTCGAGCGCACAGTTCATGCGCAGCCGGTAGAAAACCTTCTTGCCGCGCTTATCGTCCTGCACAATGCCAGCTTGCCGCAGGAGCGCGAGATGCTTGGACACGGTCGACATGTCGGATCCCACCATCTCGGCCAGCTCGCACACGCAGCGCTCCTCCCTAGACAGTTCCTCGACCAAAAACAGGCGGGTAGGATGGGCCAGCGCCTTGATCACCCGGGCTTGTGCTGTCAATCGCCGCTTGGTCTGTCCTTCGAGCTTGCTCATCCTTGGTAGTTTAGCCAAATGACCCAGCAATATCAAGACCCTCGAGCGGGTTTCAAGTGATCCCGTAGGGTGCCAAAAAAGGGCCGAGGGCTGCGCGATGTCGACCCAAGGGCAATGTCGGTCGACTTTTGGCACCGTACGGGGAGGGTGCCGGTATACCCATGGGTATAGAGAAGGCTGACGCCTACGGGTGGGTCCCCACCTGCCTGGAGGGGTAGGTCAGATTCGGTATTCATCGGCCGGGATGAATCCCTGCCGAGTCGAAGGCTAACGGTGCACGAAGCGGCCGGCCTCCGTGCCGGC
>JBAUDS010000323.1:0-4548 GCA_049678185.1 Thermoanaerobaculia bacterium | reverse complement strand
GCTCAATACCTGCTGTCGAGCTGGCGGAAGAGAATCCTCTTCGTCAGCCGTGGAACCCACCGTCTACACGACTGAGGAGAAGACGGCAGCGTCAGTCGATCGGCCGCCGGGCGAGCTCCACGTCTCGACGCCGGCCTTGATCATGCGGAACCACGACCTCCACGGTCTCCATCGCGACGTTGCCGACACTGTCGGTGCACTCCACGAAGACGGTATAGACACGGTCGTTGCCCTTCCCAAGGCGCTCGGCCCTGAGGTCGACGGAGAACTGACCGGTGATCAGCCAATCAGGTTCCTTCGTGTCACCCGGTCTCACGACGGGCTGGGAGCTTCTCACCTCGACGATCTGACACAGTGGAGGTCCGGTGTCGCAGACGTCTGAAGCTTCCACGGTGATCTCGACCGGGACCATCTTGTGGTTGGGCGGCCAGAGCACATCCGGCGCCGCGCTGATCAGGTCGATCGTAGACGGTGTCGTGCCCCCCACGGTAATTTCGACCGAGTCGCTGTCCACGCCCCCCTTGCCGTCGTCCGCCCTCAGGGTGAAGGTAAACGTGCCTGGCGAAAGCACGACCTCGACCACCGCTTCCGTACCCACCACGTTGTCGTCGCCGTCGCGCCATTCGTAGCTCAGCGGATCGCCGTCCGGGTCCGCCGAGGCGGAACCGTCGAGAGTCACGGCGGCGCCGTCGGGGCCGCTGCATTCCACGATCTGATCGTCCCCGGCGTCCGCTGTCGGCGGACTGTTGGGGCACGGCGAATCGATGAAGAAGCGCTCGTCCGCGGCCGCCACCTGACCCGCGGCATCGGTTGCTCGGGACACCAGATGGAAGAAGCCCGATCCGGGAACGATGAAGCGGAGGGGAAGCTCATCCAGAGGGACGGGGATCCAGGTCGTGCCGCCGTCGAGACTGTACTCCACCGCCGCGAGGTCCACGCTTTCTGGCGCCGGCTGGGCGTCGATCGTAACCTCCACACAGCGCGTCGGTAGCTGGTCCAGCGCTACCACGGTGAGATCGAGCGTGGGCGGCCCACCGGCCACCACAAGAGCTACCGAAGCGGAGGCTTGCTTTCCCTCGCTGTCGGTAGCGCTGAAAACAATCTCATGCTCCCCTTGCGACAGGGTGGTGATAGGCAGGCTGGCTCCGGTGCCCAGCGGACCGTCGAGACTCGACTCCCAGGCGACCGCTTCGCCGTCCAGGAAGCCGTCGTCGCGATCGTAGGCGCTGCCGCGCAGCCAGACGAGATCCAGGAGTGCGAAGACCGTGTCGGGCGCCGGATGGAGGATCTCGGCGGTCGGTGCCTTGGTGCCAACGCTAAAGGGCCCCGAGACCGCGGAGCCGGTGTTGATGCCGTCGGACACCCAGACCCGGATCAGGGAGGAGCCATCGGATCCGGGGAGCTGATCGAAGTCCTCGTCCAGCGTCGTCTGGTCCCTAAACTTCCCGAGGCTTGCCCAGGTCTCTCCTCCGTCCCAGGAGTACTCGACCCGACTCGTATGTTCGACGCTATCGGAATCGTCGATGGTCCAGGAGATCTCTTGGATCCCCTCGATCGCCTCCCCGCCGAGCGGGTGGCTGAGGGCAACAGTGGGGGCGGCACCGCCGAGCGTGAAGCCTCCGATCTCGTTGTCCCCATCGTCGAGCAGGACGATGCGCGCCGCGCCGGCCTGGACGGGGACCAGCTCGAAAAAGACCAGGATTCCCCCGATCTCAGAGCCGTCCTCCGACTCGGTGATTGGCTCGCTGGGCGTGAAGAAGCGGGTGAAGAGCGAAGCTTCGACAGCATCCCGGACTTCGATGCGATAAGAGCCCGAGCCGGGATCTGTCGAGGCCTCGACCTCGAAAGTAAAGAGCGGGTCGAGGTCCGCCGCCTCGGTGTCATCGATGATGCCCGAGATGGCCCAGAAGGGGCCGAAGACCACATACCCGAAAGCCTCGCGCGGCAGCGGGGGATCGTCGAGGTGGTCCATGACGTGGCGGTAGGTGAAGGGCGCGATCCAGCGCGGGGTGCAGTAGCTCATCCAATCGAAATTATCCTCGGGCAGCACCACCGAGCGGCCCGTCACGTCAAATCCCACCTCGAGCCGGGTATCCGATTGGATGCGGTTGTCGGCGTAGGGCCAGTCGGTGCCGTTGTCTGGGGCCAGCGAATAGCAGCCCGGCGGCGAGCCACCCACGTCCTCAGGCACCTCGGTGTTGGTGTGCTGCCGATCGAACATGTGCCCGGCCTCGTGCGCCACCAACT
Source organism: Thermoanaerobaculia bacterium (assembly GCA_049678185.1). GTDB lineage: Bacteria > Acidobacteriota > Thermoanaerobaculia > Multivoradales > JAHEKO01 > M0029. The sequence continues at coordinate 2,301 of JBAUDS010000323.1, read as the reverse complement.
CGTCGTTGGTCTCGACTCCGAGGCGGAGGGCGCTGGTGCGGCTCTGAGCACCGCGGCTGGGGATGCCGTCGGCCATCCCGCCGGTACCCCCGGGAACATCTGGTAATACCATGCCGTAGTAGTAGCGGTGTTCGCCAAACAGCCCGACCAAAGCGTCGAACAGCCCGAACAGGTTGCCGACCTCACGCACGGAGTCGATCCACCACTGCCTCATCTCCTCCCTGCTGAGCGTACCGTCTCCGTCAGTGTCGTAGTCGTCGGTGTCAAGGCGCACGCGGTGATTGGTGACGTTGACCGTCACTCGGTCGGTAGGCACTGTGCGTTCCAGAAAGCCCACGAGGCCGTCCAGGTCCCGGGCGTCGGCGCACTGCCAGATGGTGCCGAAGGGTGGGATGGGAATACCGTTGTCACAGATCGAGACCGCGCGGAGGGCCAGGGTGTCGGCATCGCGGCTGGCCACCTCCAACATATGCTCCTCGACCTCCACGTCGTTTTCGTCGAAGAGCCGCAGAGTCGCGGTCCACTGCCAACTCGGGGGCACGAAATAGAAGTCGAGCGATAGACAGCCGTTCTCTCGCCGCCTCCTGAGCTCCGGTGTGCACTGAGGCTGTATGGTGACGCTGCGGCTCTGCCTCGTAACGAATGGAATATCGAACTCCATCCGCACCGTGGAGACTGACGCAACCTGTTGTGTATAGACCCTGAGTACGGCAGGCTTGCCCTCCACGATCGGCACCGGCGGCTCGAAGTCGTCCTCGAGATCGGCCAGCAGATCCTCGATCTCCTGCCACTCCTGGATCGCCTGGGTCATCTCGACACTGTGGATGCGGAGCTGCCGACAGACCTCGAGGTCGTCGATCCCGGTCTGGTTGACGTTGCCCGACACCCGGACCCTGGTGATCAGATTCTCATCGACCTCCACCTCGAGCGGATCCCACTGGTTGAACTCGCCAGTGGGATCGCCGCCCGGGCCCTGGTCGTAGTTTTCGTCTCCCGAAACCGAGTCCAGCAGGTTGCCGTCGGCATCAAACGCCTCGAGCGTGACGGTGACTGCCGAGGCATAGAAGAAAGAGACCTTGGCGACGGGCGAGTCGAAGTCGATGTCCCTCGAGCCCGGATCACCCTCCAACCAGAAGGCGATGGTCTCCGGGGATGGCTCGAAGGCGAAGTTGCCGGTGCCGCCGACGTCGGAATCGATAAGAGCAAGCCAGCCGGGAGAGGTGATGCCGTCGAACTCGGGAACGAGGCTCTCATCGGCCAGTCCCTCGAAGTCGATGACCTCACAGATGAATCCGTCCTCGACGATCGTCCTGCTCGGCGGTGGTGGTACTGCCGGCCGAGCAGGGGGAGGTCCAGTAGACTCTCCCTCTAGATGAAGAACCGCTGGATTTTGCTTGACTTCGACGGCGAGAGCGCTCGGCTCGAACGCGGCCAGCAGAACCACGGTGACGACAGCAGCCGTCACTCCCTCCTTCAAAAGGTTCATGACATCCTCCCCCCAGAGAATGTTTCTATGTATAACAAACATAACACTTTAACGAGATAGTGTAAAGCCAGAGGAGTTGGAATGCGTGCTTGCTCTGTTGGCTCGTTATCGCCCGCAAACGGCGGAGTCGCGACGCCGGTGAGGATCTTGGCTTTGGCAATGGTGGCTGTCGCCTGGAGCTGTGCGGGGTCGCCGGGGACGGGGCTCGGCGATGAGGGTCAGGACTCTCGAGACAACACCTCCCTCGTCGTCGCTGAGGACGGCAGCGCAATCATCACCGGTGCGGTGCTGGAAAACGACCGCGGCTGCGTTCGCGACCTCCAGTGCTTCCTTCGATTGAAGGTAGAAGCTGAGGAAGCCTGGGTGATCTACAACGAAGGGGAGGGTCCGCCCTGCTTCAACACCACGGTCGCAAAGCTCGCCTTCGACATCGAAGTGGGGCAAACCGTCGAGGCCCGCGGATCCTACCGCAGGGATGGGAAAAGACATGTCCTTTCCACGTGCCCATCGACGGACTACTCCCTCCGCGTCATCGACTCCGCAAGTAGCGATCCGTAGGTAGGGGAATTCTTCGTCAGCCGTGGAACTTCAAGCTGTGTCCGTTGTGACAATCAAAGCAGCTTTTTGCACAGGTCTGCGAAGGGAAGATCTTCTGGGGCCCATGGCACCGACGACATATCGAGTTTCGTGGTCGCGGATTGAAGTCGCCAGCGCTCACACCGTGACAGATCTGGCAACCATGATCGTACTCGCCATGCTTGCTTTCCCTCCAGGCCAGGACAACTTCCGGGCTGGTTGAGGAATGACACTCGACA
>JBAUDS010000322.1:0-2110 GCA_049678185.1 Thermoanaerobaculia bacterium | reverse complement strand
GCCCAGAATGGTGCGATAGAGCTTGACCTTGCTGACCAGCTCGCAGGAGCCGAGGGCGACCCCCGCCACCAGGTCGCTGTGACCGCCCAGGTACTTGGTCGCCGAGTAGAGCACCAGGTCGGCACCGTGCTTGAGCGGTTGTTGGAAGAGCGGTCCGAGAAAGGTGTTGTCGACCGCCAACAGCGCGTCGTAGCGATGGGCCACCTCGGCCAGCCCCTCGATGTCGGTGAGCTTCATCGTCGGGTTGGCCGGGGTCTCGATGAGGATGGCCTTGCACGGTGTGCCGGCGGCCTTCAGCTCTTGGCACATCTTCTCCACCTCGGCCGGCTCGGTGCCCGCTATGAACTCGCGGGTGACGATTCCGCGCTCGGGCAGGATGGTCTCGAGCAGCAGATCGGTGCCGCCGTAGATCGGCCTCGAGAAGACGACCGCCTGACCGATGGGCACCAGAGCCAGCAGCGACGTCGAGATGGCCGCCATCCCGGAGGAGAAGACGGCACTCTCGGCTGCCTCGTCCCAGAGATTGAGCCGGGTCTCCAGAATTTCCAGATCCGGGTTGTTGAGCCGGCTGTAGATCAGACCCATGGGGGTGTTGGGGTCCCGCTCCTTTAGACCATAGGCCCAGGCAAAGAACTCCTTGCCCTCCTCGGCACTGCGGAAGACAAAGGTCGAGGTCAGGAAAACCGGTGGTTTGATGGCCCCTTCGGACCACGCGGGCACGTAGCCGTAGCTCATCATCAACGATTCGGGCCGCATGCCCTCGAGCTTTGGTGGCGGTGGATGACGCTCTCTTCTCATGGCAAGCCTCCTCCGGCTCCAGCTGGTCGGAGTCGTGACAACGGTATCTTGACGCCCGCGCGCCGGCTATGCCAGAGCCCGATGGGTGGTTCCCGCTCCCACCCTGGCGGGTGGGCGGGAAGACACCGGTAGCCACTACCCTAAGGGGTATACACCCCCCCAAGCCGGCGTGCTAGCCTCCTAGCTTCATCACCGCCCGAGCCGAGGAGAATTTCCACCCATGGCATCTCGAAGGCAGATCAACATCGACGGCAACGAAGCGGTGGCCTCGGTCGCCTACCGGACCAACGAGGTCATCGCTATCTATCCCATCACCCCGGCCTCCCCCATGGGCGAGCTCGCGGACGCGTGGTCGGCTCAAGCGAGGCCCAACATCTGGGGCGGCGTTCCCGACGTGGTGGAGATGCAGTCCGAAGGCGGCGCTGCCGGCGCGGTCCACGGCGCCCTCCAGGCCGGCTCGCTGACCACGACCTTTACCGCTTCCCAGGGCCTGCTGCTCAAGATCCCCAACCTCTACAAGATCGCGGGCGAGCTCACCGCCTTCTCCATGCACGTGGCGGCCCGCACCATCGCCACCCATGCGCTGTCGATCTTTGCCGACCACTCGGACGTCATGGCGGCGCGACAAACCGGCTGTGCGCTGCTGGCCTCGGGCTCGGTGCAGGAGGCCCACGACTTTGCACTGCTGGCCCAGGCGGCAACGCTGCGCTCGCGGATCCCGTTCATCCATTTCTTCGACGGCTTTCGCACCTCGCACGAAATCAACAAGATCGAGGAGCTGACCGACGAGGATCTCGCAGCGATGCTCGACGACGAGCTCATCTTCGCCCACCGCGAGCGGGGGCTGACCCCCGACCGGCCGGTGATCCGCGGCACCGCCCAGAACCCCGACGCCTTTTTCCAGGCACGGGAGGCCTGCAACGGGTTCTACACCGCCTGTCCAGGGATCCTGCAGGAGACCATGGACCGGTTTGCCAGGCTCACCGGACGCGCCTACAAGCTCTTCGACTACTACGGCGACCCCGAAGCCGAGCGGGTGGCGATCCTCATGGGCTCGGGGGCCGAGACCACCCACGAGACCGTCGACTGGCTGATGGGCCGAGGCGAGAAGGTCGGGGTGCTCAGGGTGCGGCTCTTTCGTCCCTTCTCGATCGAGGCCTTTGTCCAGGCGCTGCCGGCGACGGTTCGCTCGCTGGCCGTTCTCGACCGCACTAAGGAGCCGGGGGCGGTCGGCGACCCGCTCTACATGGATGTGGTCACGGCGCTGCGTGAGGCGCGGGACCAGGGGCTGTCGCCGTGGACCGACGAGCCC
>JBAUDS010000321.1:0-6797 GCA_049678185.1 Thermoanaerobaculia bacterium | reverse complement strand
GGCCAGGCTGGGCGCCTCGGGCGCCCCTCGAGCCCGGCCAGCACCCGGCCGGTGAATCCGTCCGAGGCCTGGACCCGGGGGAGACCCTGCAGCAGCTCGTCGAGAGGGTCGGGGGTATTTGGGTTGCTCACGGTTGACCTCCGTTCCAATAGGGCTCGAGTGCCTCCCGCAGCAGCTGTCGGCCGCGGTGGATGCGGGATTTGACCGTACCCTCCCGGCAACCCACCAGCTCGGCGATATCCCGGTAGGACCAGCCCTCCACTTGCGAGAGCACCACCGGAGTGCGGTAGCGCAGTGGCAAGCCGAGGACCGCGTCGTTGAGCTGGCGACCGAGCTCCCGGTTGAGAAGACGCGCCTGTTGAGCCGGCTCGGTGTGATGGCCGTTGGGTGGCAGCAGAACCGCACGCAGTATCTGCCAGCGCCTGGTACGACGTCCCTGGCTATGCACGAGATTGGTGGCGATGCGGAAGAGATAGGCCGTCAGCTTGCCCTCTTCGGAATAACCGCCCCCGCGCTCGTACAGACGGAGAAATGTCTCCTGTGCCAGATCCTCCGCCCGGTCTCGGTCACCGGTCAGCCGGCACAGGTAATTGACCAGGGAATCCTTGTGGCGATTGACCAGCAGCGCGAAAGCGTCGGTGTCGCCCTCCCGGGCCTGGGCGAACAACTGGCTGTCGGTCAGGGTCTCGTCTGGCATCTCCCCGCCTTCCACTCTATTCAACGCTCGGGAGAGAAGAAAGTTCCCATCGATAGTGTCGAGTTTCACTAGGAATTCATTGACCCCATGCTAGCATCGCCCCGGTGTCGACGGGTCGAAAAAAGACGTCTATGGGCGCCGCGAGATGGCCGCGGGTGGGACTAATTTTGCTCCACCTGCTGATTGTCGTCGGGGTTGCACCGATCCAGGCCAACGATGATCTCGATGAGATTCGCGACCTCGACGCGTCGGGCCGGACCTACGAGGCCCTGGTGAGATTGGAGCCCCTGCTGGGAGCCGAACCGGATCGGGTCGAGGGTCTGATGTTGAAGGGGATCCTGCTGACCCGGCTGGGTCGGGTCGACGAAGCCAAGGAGATCTTCCTGGGCTTGATCGAATCGTCGCCGGAGCTGCCGGAGCCCTATATCAATCTGGCCGCCCTCTATGCCAGCGCGGGAGACTACGACCGTTCCGTGCGGATCCTCAAACTGGCGCTCGAGACCCATCCCAGCTACTTCACCGCCTACGAGAATCTGACCAAGGTCTACGGCAAGCTCGCCAGCGAGGCCTATCGTAGCGCCCTTGGCGACCAGGCCGAGACCGACGAGGAGCCGATCGACCTGGTGCTGCTCGACCGGATCCATCTGCAAGCGGGCTCCGGCGCGGAAGCGGCAGCGGCCGAGGAGCCCCGAGTGGCCGGGACCGCCCCGCTCGCGGAGTCGCTTGCCGTGAGATTGCCCGAGACAACACCGGAGCGGCCAGCCGGTGGTGTCGAGCCCGGCGAAGAGGAGGTCGCCGAGGTGGTGCAGACCGAGAGCACCCCCGCCGAAGCCGACGAGCCGATGACCGCGGAGACCCAGGCCTCGGCCGGAGTGGCCGCAGATTCCGACCGCGGAGATCGGGCGGAACCCGATCTCGAACGGGTTCCCGGGATGATCGACGGTTGGGCTCTGGCGTGGACCGAGCAACGGGTGGAGGAGTATCTGGACTTCTACTCGCGGGAGTTCACACCGATGAATGGACTGAGCCAGGAGGGCTGGGAGGTGATGCGCCGTGGACGGCTGACTGGTCCCGGCTTCATCTCCATCTCGTACAAGGATCTCGAGGTAGAGGAGGAGGGCCAGGGCAGAGCCTCGGCGCGCTTTGTCCAGTTGTACGACTCCAGTGTCCTGCAGGACTCCTGCGTCAAGGTACTGTCGTTGCTCTGGGAGGAAGGCGAGTGGAAGATAGCGCAAGAGCGCATCGAGGAATAGGCCGGTGATGGGGTCTCCGAAGACGTTGTGCGGGCTTCTGTTGCTCGGCGGTCTTTTGTGGACACCTCCAGCGGCGACAGCAGACGAGCCGCCGGTGTTGTCGGTGAACGGCCACGCCGGGCGGGCGCCGTCGTCGGAGGAGCGGCTGGTGCGCAGCCTCTTGGGTGTCGAGAACGGCCACCTCGAAGAAGCGCTCCGCCAAGCCACCGACCTGGTCGAGGACCAGCCCGATTTCAAGCTGGGGCAGCTGGTCTATGGCGACGTGCTGGCTGCACTCTCCGGCCGGCCGCCGCGGTTTGCCCATGCCGCGTCGCGCGCGGTGGCCGGCGATATGCGTAGCGAGGCTCGAGCTCGTCTTCAGGGCTATCTGCAGGCCCCACCCGCCGGAGCCGTACCGGATGAGCTGCTGCAACTGCCGGCTGATGTGGAACAGGTGATCCTGGTGGATCTCGAGGCGTTCCGCTTGTATGTGCTGGCGCATGAAGACGGAGGTCTCAGAATAGTCAGCGACTACTACGCCTCGATCGGCAAGGGGGGGATCGATAAGCAACGGGAGGGGGACGAGAAGACCCCGGTCGGGGTTTACACGGTCACCGGCTACCTGCCCGATGAGCGGCTTTTGGATCTATATGGGATCGGGGCCTTCCCCATCAGCTACCCCAATCGTTGGGACATTCTTCAAGGCCGCACCGGCAGCGGTATCTGGATCCACGGCACCGAGTGGTCCACCTACAGCCGGCCACCGTTGTCGAGCCGCGGCTGTGTCTCCGTCAGCAACGAGCACTTCGAGGACCTCCGCCGCCGGGTGGAGGTGGGCAAGACTCCGGTGATCGTCGCTCGAGAGATTCGCTGGGTTTCACCCCGAGAGATCGAGGACCGGCGCCGGGACCTACTCGCGGCCGTGGAGCAGTGGCGCCAGGACTGGGAGAGCCTCGACACCGATCGTTATCTGAGCCACTATGCAGAAGCTTTCCGCTCCGACGATATGGAGCGAGAGGAGTTTGCCGCCCACAAGCGAAGAGTGAACTCTCAGAAGAGGTTTATCCGTGTCGAGCTCGGCGCGATAGGAGCCTACGAGTACCCCGGAGAAGATGACCTGTTTATGGTCGAGTTCCGACAGGTCTACGACAGCAGCAACTTCTCGTCGCTGGACACCAAGCAGCAGTTCTGGCGTCGTCAGGCCGATGGGTGGAGGATCGTCCACGAGGGTGACGTGGACGTGAAGCTCGAATAGTCAACAATGCTAAGCCCGCGCCCAGACCACGGCGTCGGGGTCCCCGATCGAAGTCCGTAGCTCGATGAGACCGTCGTAGGCGAGCTGTTCCGGGCGCTCGTTGATGATCTCGTGGAGTCCCTCGGCTTCGACTTCATCGGTCTTGTCGGTGCTGAAGATTCCCACCCATTGGTTGCGGCCGCTCTGTTTGGCGACATAGAGGGCACGATCGGCGATGCCGACCACCTGCTCCCAGTGGACGAGCTTGGGGTGGGAGGGGATAAACGGGAAGGCTGCAAAGCCGATCGAGCAGGTGAGCGACACGGTCCGCCGCGAGCCGACCTCGAATCGGTGGTCGACGACGGCTTGACGGATGCGCTCGGCCAGGCCTTCGGCCACCTCCTGCTCGGTGCTGCGGCCGACCACCAGAAACTCGTCACCGCCCCAGCGGATCAGGGTGTCGGATTCTCGGCAGGCGTTGCTGAGAATATTCCGCACCTGGACCAGAACGAGATCCCCGGCCGCGTGGCCGTGAATGTCGTTGATCTGCTTGAAGCCGTCCAGGTCGAACAACAAGAAAAGGAGATCGGGTTTGACCGAGGCGTCGTCGATCTTGCCGGCGATCAGACGGGTATAGAAACGGTCGACCTGGGCGATGTCGGTCTGGATGCTGGTCAGCAGATAGCGCCGGTTGCGCAGACCGGTGAGGGCGTCGGTGTAGCTCGCTTCCTCCAGCTTCTTGTTCATGAACTGGAGGGCGTCGTTCTTCTCGGCCAGCTCCTTGGTTCTGGTTTGAACGTCACGCTCGAGCTCGATGCGACGGCGAGCCTCTTCCTGTCGCTGTCGCCGCTGGGCCCTGAGATAGAAGAAGGCCAGGTAGAAAGCGGCCACCAAATAGGTGCCGTAGGCCCACTTGGTTCTCCACGGCGCAGGCACGACATCGACTCTCAGGCTCGGTCCGCGCGTGTTCCACGTACCGTCGTTGTTGGAGCCCCTGACCCTGAAGACATAGCTCCCGGCATCGAGATTGGTGTAGGTGGCTCGCCGCAGCGTTCCGACCTCGTTCCAATCCGAGTCGAAACCCTCGAGCATGTAGGCGTAGCGGTTCTTCTCAGGGGCCGTGTAGTCGAGAGCTGCGAATTCGAACGAGACCACGTGATCACGATGAGTCAGTTGGATCCGCTCCAGCTCGGAGATGGGCAGCGGCACATCGGCCGGCTGATTGGCCTTTAGCAGACCGGTCAACACCACCGGCGGGACATAGGTGTTCTTGCCAATATTGGCGGGGAAGAAGGAGTTGAACCCCTGATTGCCGCCAAAGAAAAGCTCGCCCGACGAATGCCGATAGGCCGCACCGCGATTGAACTCGTTGCTCTGTAGACCATGGGAGACGTCGAAGTTCTTGAAGATCTCTCGATCCGGCTCGAAGCGAGAGATTCCTTTGTTGCTGCTCAGCCAGAGGTTGCCCTCGGCGTCCCCCAGAATGGCAAAAATCGAGTTGTTGGGTAGACCGTCCCTTTCGGTGTAGCGCTTGAAGATCCCCTGGTGCATCGCACGCAACCCCGACTCCCAGCGGTTCAGGCCGCTGGGTGTGCCGATCCACAACACCCCCTGTTGGTCTTCATACAGCGAGTAGATCGTGTCGCTGGAGAGGCTCCGCAGGTTGGCCGGGTCGTGGCGGAAGTGGGTAAAGCCGCCCGTGTTGCGGTCGAATCGGTTGAGGCCCCCGCTCTCCGTCCCCACCCACAGGATTCCCGAGCGATCCCTATAAGAGGCCGTCACCCGATTGTCGCTCAGGCTGGTGGGGTTCTCGGGGTCGTGGAAGTAATGGATGAAGGTCCCGGTCTGTCGATCGAGTCGGTTGAGGCCCCCGTCGAAGGTCCCCAGCCAGAGATAGCCGTCGCCCCCATCCAGGATGGTGGTGACTCCGTTGCGACTCAGGCTGGTGGGGTCGTTGGCGTTCTCCTCGAACCGGCGAAACCTCCCGGTGGCGGCGTCGAGCCGATTCAAGCCCCCCGTGAGGGTCCCGACCCACAGGACACCCTCGTGATCGACATACAGCGATGTCACCCGGTCGTCGCTGAGGCTCCCGGGATCGTATCGACGGTGACGAAAGGTAGTAAAGGTCTTTGTCGACCGATCCAACCGGCTGACACCACCGCCGTAGGTGCCGACGATGGGTGAGCCATTGCTGTCCTCGGCAAAGGCGACGACGATGTTACTTCTCAGACGCGACCTGTCGGACGGGTCTGCCCGGTAGCTCGAGAAGAAGCCGGCGCGCGGGCTCCATCGGTTGAGGCCCCCACCCTGGGTGCCGATCCACAGCACCCCGCCCCGGTCTTGGAAGATCGAGACGACCCGATTGTCGCTCAGACTGGTCAAGTCACCGACGCGGTTTTGGTAGCGGCCGAAACTATTGGAGTCGGGTTTCCACTCGTTGAGACCGTTGTCGGTACCGATCCAGAGTGTCTTCTGATCGTCCTGGAAGAAGGCTCGAACGCTATTCGAGCTGAGGCTTTCCGGATCTTCAGGATCGGAGAGGTACTGCTCCCACTCGGTGCTCGATGGATCGTGGTGGAAGAGACCCTGGTCGTAGGTTCCCACCCACAGCGACCCGTCCCCGGTCTCGAAGACGGACTGGATGCGGGTGGTGTCGAGACCGCCACGGTTGTCACCGGCGCCGCGGTAATGGACGAAACCCCGGATGGTCGGCTCGTAGCGGTCCAGCCCACCCCCGTCCGTTCCGATCCACAGCTGGCCCTCTCGGTCGCTGTAGATCGCCTGGACTTTGTCGTTGGCGAGGCTCTGCGGTTGCGCCGGATCGTGGGCAAAGCGGGAGAAGCTACCGGACTCGGGAGCGAAGAGGTTGAGGCCGCCACCGTCGGTTCCCACCCAGATACGGCCGCTTGGATCGAGGTGGAGCACCCGGATGCGGTCGTTGCTCAGACTGGCCGGATCGGACGCGTCGTGCCGAAAGTGGGTGAAGGTGTCTGCAGAGCGATCCCAGCGATTGAGACCTCCGCCCATGGTGCCGATCCACAGATCGCGCTCACCATCTTCGAGGATCGCGTAGACAAAGCTGTTGGAGATCGACTCGGCGTGGAAGGGATCGTGGCGGTAGTGGGTGAACTCGTAGCCGTCGAATCGATTCAAACCGTCCTGGGTGCCAAACCACATAAAGCCATGATGGTCCTGGTGGATCGCGTAGACATCCGCCTGGGAGAGACCGTGGTCACTCGAGAGCCGGTCGAAACGGATGTTCTTCTCCTGGGCCAGGACCAGCGCGGGACCTGCAAGCCAGACAGCGGCGAGGAGCAGCGCCACGCGGCTCAGGACGCTCGATCTGCGCGCATGTGGGGGCAATGACATGAAGCGATCGGTCTGGACGGTTCGCCACCGACACCTCCACCTCGGAGGCATCGCGCCAATAGACGGTCACGTTAGCAGACGGCCAGCCCGGCTGGCTGTGAAGAAATCGTCCCTGGCAGCCCGTGGTAGAAGTCCCGTGGGTCGCGTTACGAGCGCCTTGGGCCCAGATGCAAGGCGCGCGACTGAGGCATAGCGGTGACTATGTCGCAGGGAGCGCAACACCGCAGGTGGGCCCAAGCCGCCGTAACCCGGAGGGCGCCAGGGG
>JBAUDS010000320.1:0-3999 GCA_049678185.1 Thermoanaerobaculia bacterium | reverse complement strand
CTTGAGGACGACAACTGTCGTCATAGGGGCCGGCCACGCCGGGCTGGCCATGAGTCGGTGCCTCGCCGACCGCTCGATCGATCATGTCGTCCTCGAGCGGGGCGAGGTTGCCAACTCGTGGAAGACCGAGCGGTGGGACTCCTTGCGTCTCCTCACCCCCAACTGGCAGAGCCGGTTACCCGGCTATGGCTACCAGGGCGACGAGCCCGACGGCTTCCGCACCATGCCCGAGACCATCGATTTCATCGAGCGGTACGCCGCGGTGATATCGGCCCCTGTCCAGCCCCACACCAGGGTGACTTCGGTCCGCCCAGACGACGACGGTTACGAGATCGCGACCGACCAGGGCGACTGGCATTGTCGGACCGTCGTCATCGCAACCGGAGCCTGCAACATCCCGCGTGTCCCCGCGGTTGCCGAGGCGGTACCACCGGCGATCACCACGGTCACACCGATGCAGTATCGCAATCCGGGCCAGCTCGACCAGGGTGGCGTGCTCGTCGTCGGTGCTTCGGCCACGGGCACGCAGATCGCCGAAGAGGTTCACCGTTCGGGGCGGCTCGTAACGGTGGCGGTGGGGGAGCACATCCGGGCGCCCCGGGTCTATCGGGGACGGGACATCAAGTGGTGGATGGATGCTGCGGGGGTGCTAGACGAGCGCTACGACGAGGTCGACGACATCGTCCGCGCCCGGAACGTGCCATCGCTCCAACTCGCCGGTTCCCCCGAGCGCCGATCGGTCGATCTCAACTCGCTCACCCGAATTGGCGTGAAGCTCGTCGGGCGTCTTGCCAGTATCAACGACGGCAAGGCGCAGTTCTCGGGATCCCTGCCAAACCAATGTGCGCTGTCCGATCTCAAGATGAACCGGCTGCTCAACACCATCGACGAATGGGCGACCGAGAGTGGCCTCGACGAAGAGGTCGACCCGCCGCACCGCTTCGAGCCCACCGAGGTCGAGGCCTCCCCGCCTCTTGGAATGGACCTCACCAGCGGTGAGATCCGGACCATTATCTGGGCGACCGGGTTCCGACCCGACTACTCGTGGCTCCAGGTGCCGGTTCTCGATCGCAAGGGCCGCATCCTTCACGATGGCGGGTGTGTCGAGTTCCCCGGCATGTACTTGATGGGCATGCCGTATCTCCGGCGGCGCAAGTCGAGTCTTATCGACGGCGCCGGCGATGATGCTCGAGACCTGAGCGCCCACCTGGCGTCCTATCTCAACGGGAAGTCCACCGCTGCCCACTCCTGACGACTGAGGCTCGCGCCCGCAGCTAGACGGAGTCCAGCGCTTCCCGCACGCGCTTGGGAGTCATCGGCAGGTGGTAGAGCCGGGCTCCGGTGGCATCGAAGATGGCGTTGGCGATGGCCGCGCCCATGCCGATGATGGCCGGCTCACCGCCGCCCTGGGGGGCGAGCTCGTTGTTTTCGACCAGCACGGTCTCGATTTCGGGCAGCCACGAGAATCGCGCGATCTCGTAGGTGTCGAAGTTGCGGTCGAGAATCTCGCCGCCACGGAAGCGCAAGTTTTCGCTCAACGCGTAACCGAGCCCCATGGTGATGCAGCCCTCCATCTGCATGCGGGCGCCATCCGGGTTGACGACGATGCCCATGTCCTGAGCGCAGACGACCTTCTCGACGCGCACCTTGCCGCTGGCCGGGTCCACCTCGACCTCGACGACATGGGCGACGTAGGTGCCGGCATCGAGGCCGCAGGCCAGCCCCCGGCCCCTGCTGCTCGGTAGCTTTCGGTCCTTCCAGCCATAGGCCTCGGCCACCGCCTTCAGGACGCTTGTGAGCCGCTTGTCCGAGGTGTTCCGCAACCGGAAAGCAAGCGGATCGACACCGGCCGCAGCCGCCATGATGTCGATCTGCGACTCCTTGGCGAAGATGTTGGTGTTTGCTCCCGGAGCCCTCCAGGCGCCGGTAGCAAACGGGTGGACGTCCGGTGCCCGCCAACCCTCGCTGTGCACGACAATGCGATTGTTCGCGGCATCGTAGAGCTGATCGGCGCCGCGGTCGCCGGCGAAGTAGACGTGGTAGTCCCACAGCGAGAGGCGGCCCCCGTCGTCGATTCCGGATTCGACCCGGACGAGCGCCGCCGGTTGGAAGGTGTCGTAGAAGAACTCTTCGGCGCGGGTGAAGGCGATCTGCACTGGGCGCTTCGCCGCGATGGCCAGCCGGGCGGCTTCGAGGGCCTGGTAATTGGTGGACTTGCCGCCAAACCCGCCACCGACAAACGGCGTGATGACCCGCACGTTCTTCTCCTCGAGGCCCAGGGCGTTGGCCACTTGCGAGCGGTTGCCAAAGGGCGACTGGGTCGAGATCCATAGGGTCAACTTGCCCTTGTCCATATGTGCTGTGGCGGTATGGGTCTCGATCGGCGCATGGGCCACGTAGCCGTCGCGGAAGGTGCTGGTAATACGCTTCGTCGAGCTCTCGGCTCCCGCCTCCATGCTGCCGCGAACGTCCTGGGGGGTCCCACCGGGATCCTTGCTCTCGAGGTAGTCCCAAATGGTGGTCTCGTCCATCTGCGGTGGCGGGACGTTCCAGGCTGCCTCGATGAGGTCGAGCGCCTTCTCGGCCTGCTCGGGATCCTCGTGCAGGGCCGCGACGAGGTCGTCATCCCGGATGATCACGGCACCGGGGACTTGCTCGGCTCTCGACGTATCCACGGAGCGAAGGTCCGACCCATGTGCAGGAGGTCGCAAGACCCTGGCGTAGAGCATTTCAGGCAGCCGAATGTCGCCGGCATACTCCGCTTTGCCCGTGGTTTTGTCTCGCGCGTCGAGCCGCTTTGTCGGCACGCCCATGGTCGAGAACTCCCTGGCGGTCTTCAGCACCGCTTCGTGATCGACCGTATGCGCGATCGGCTTGCCACCAGCCAGCTCGGCGTACGAGATGCTGCGCTGCCGATCCGAGCTAACGTAGACGACCCCGTCTTCGACCACGAGCTGCGATGCGGGTACTTCCAAGCGCTCGGCCGCCAGGTCGATGAGCACCTCTCGTGCCTTGGCCGCCGCGGTGCGGAGTGCGGGCCCGAACATCCGGGTGCTCAGCGAGCCCCAGGTGCCCATATCCCACGGACAGAGATCGGTGTCACCCATGACCATGTCGACGCGCTCGAGGGAGACCCCGAGATCCTCGGCCGCCATCTGCGCCAATGAGGTCATCGTCCCCTGGCCCATCTCGATCTTTCCCGAAAAGACGGTCACTCGCCCGTCCTCACCGATCCGCAGGTAGGCATTGAAGTCGTCCGGATAGCTGCGCCTCCTCTGGGCTGCCGCCGGCGTCGTGCCGGTGGGCCCCAGAGCGACGAAGATGACGAGGCCGCCAGAGGCCTTGAGGAAATCTCGCCGGTCGAGGCCAACGCCTCCCGTGGAGCTTTGGTCACGCGCGGCGGTCGGGCCGCCCATCTGCTGTCTCAGGACCTCTTGATGAAGCTCTTCGCGCCAATTCATGCTCCCGTCCTCCCGGCGGCGGCTTCAATGGCCTCGATGATCCGTTTGTGGGCGCCGCAACGGCACAGATTGTCGTCCATGGCGCTGACGATCTCTTGGCGTGAGGGCTTCTTGTTCGCCAGCAGGAGTCCGTAGGCGTTCATGATCATTCCGGGGGTGCAGAAGCCGCACTGCAAAGCTCCACGATCCGCAAACTCCTCCTGCAGTGGATGATCGAGAGTGCCTTTGGCGAGGCCCTCGATCGTAACAACCTCCTTGCCCCTGACGTCTGCGAGCGAGAGTTGACACGCTCGCGCCGCTTCGCCACCGACGATCACCGTGCAGGATCCGCACAACCCCTCGCCGCAGCCGTACTTGGTACCGGTGAGCCCCAGGTCGGTGCGCAGCACCCAGAGCAGGGTGCGGCCGCCGTCGGTCTCCAGCGTCATCGCTTGGTCGTTTAGTCGGAATTGGATGTTCTGTGTCATATTCTCCTCGTACGAGCTCTAGATGCGACCCATCGCGTCGGAGTCAAAGCTATTTTGGCCATTGGACCCGA